>JAUNXM010000006.1 GCA_030539815.1 Methanobacterium sp. | reverse complement strand
GTTTTAAGTTAATATCTTTAGTTTTTTTGATGAATTTTAACTGGTACTTATTTCATTTTTTTATTCAGCATTTAGCAGTAAGGGTAATGCAGACACCAGTCCAGCCACCACATCCTGAGGGCGGACCGCACATCCGGGTACCTTGGCATCAACTGGTATGATTTGATCCACGGGTCCGGCAATTTCTTCGGATGGTATATCACCGTGGCAGTTTTTGTAAACTCCCCCCATTAGGGCGCAGGCTCCGGCAGCTACCACTGCCTTTGGTTCAGGTATGGCTTTGTAGATTTCACGGAGTGGCTGTTCATTGTGTTTGGTTACGGGTCCAGTGACCACCAGGACATCTGCTTCCCTGGGATTCCAGGTTAAAAATACCTTGTACTGTTCCGCGTCAAATTTAGGAGATAATATGCAGTTAACAATTTCAATGTCACAGCCATTGCATCCTCCTGTGTACACCAACATCACGTGTACAGCTCGACCCCTGGAATATGATTTTAGGCTCATATAATTCCTCTTTGAGATTATGTGGATTTATGGTTAATTTAAATTTTATACAGTATTTCTTTATTCTCTTCTTTTTTTTAGAATGGTATTATCTGCCAAGTATTGGGATATGAATGCTATTTTATCCTCGGATATCTTCACTGGTTTTTGAAGGAGTTGGGATATGTCTGACTCAACTTCACCAACATCGTTGGGATGTATGGTTCCTGCTTTTCCAAATAAGGCATATAATGGGCAGAAATCATGACAGTAGTAGCAGTTCACACATTTTTCACTATGCAGGACTGGTAACTGTGTTTTGGTCAGCCCTTCCATGAGTTCCACTGGTTCATCCAGATCTACCATCTCTATAGCTTTAGTAGGGCAGGCATTGCTGCATCCACCACATCCTATGCAGGATACCTCGGCCACCTTCTCCGTGGGGGTTACCCTACCTTCCAGGATCATGTTCCTTACTTCCATATCCGTAACCCGGTCGCTGGCAAATATGATCCTTTTAAGGTTGGTATATGCTCCTTCCAGGAATATAAGGAATAAATTAGTCATGGTGCCACCTCGAATTCCCTTTCAAATAGTATGGCCCTGGCTGGGCAGGCATTGCTGCACCCACCACAGTAAATACACTTGGAATCATCCACCGCGATTCGACCATCTTCAGTTTCATTAATCGCTTCTTCAGGACATATTTTTGTGCATAACTTACAGTTCATACACATTTTATCCATTACAAAGGCAAATCCTTCTTTAATGATTTTTTTACGCATCGTGGTAGTGGGTATTGCATTTACAGGGCAGTGGATAGCGCATTTCTCACATAACACGCATTTTTTGGTGTCAACCTCAATGCTTCCCCTTTTAAGTGTGATTGCATCCTTTGGGCAGAGTTCTGCACATATTCCACAGGATATACAGTCATCAGATACTGATCCATCCCATGTTACGTGTTTGACGCTGCGGGCTTCGTTTACATCGCAGGCTTTAACACACCGGCCACAAGAAACACAGAATCCTTTAATCTTTCTTTCAGTGTCTTCTGAAAGTCTAAGGGTTCCCACTGGACAGGCCTCAATACAGGCCGTGGTTTCGCAGTCCTCACATAGGGTGGGATCGTAGCGTAAGTGTCCGTTGATCATTTTAAGTGCTCCGCCTTCACAGGCATCGGCACATAAGCCACAGTTGAGGCAGGAGATAATATTTCCTTCCACCTTTTCCCCTTCTTCCAGTTTGTTGATCTTCACCTGGAAGTCATCCACGTATATGGCCTTGTTGGGACATTCCTGTAGACATTTAAGGCATACTGTGCATTTTTCAGGGTCAATGGTGCAGTTTTCTATGGCTTGCACTGGACAGACATCTTCACAGACCCGGCACTCAGTGCATTTACCATGAGGGTCCACATCCACCATTATGGCTTCGGTAGGGCAGTAGTATTCACAGCGCCGGCAAAGGGTGCATTTTTCTGTGTCAGTGACCAGACTGGTTCTTTCAGCAACTTCTTCCTCCTTCTTAGAGCGGGTGGGAGGTTGAACCGTGAGATTTAGTGATTCCAGGAACTGGACTTGTCGGTCCTCAATAACATCATAGGCGTCTATTCTTGCCTTTTCTGGGCAGGATGGAACACATATCCCACATCTGGAACATATCCCCTTAACCACCCCATCTTCTATTTGAATGTTGTTGACTGGACATGTTAGTTCACAGACACCGCAGGCATTGCATTTGGCCCGGTCTACGACGTAACCCCCGTATTTGTTGCGGAAGATAGCCCGGTTGGGACAGGCTTCCATGCAGGCACCGCAGGTTATGCAGCTGAATGCTTTACCATCAATCAGGCGGATTGCCCCGGTGGGGCATTCCTGGATGCATTCTCCAATGCCTTTGCATTTGTTGGTTGTAAGAAACATAAGATTATACTCCGATTGATTTTTTTTGTTTCTGTTGCTTATTATTCTCAATTATCGTTGATTCCAATCCAATTTTGTCCGGAATTTCATTTCAACTCTTTAATGATTTTATTTAATGCAGCTATTTAATACAGCTTATTAACTTAAATATTAGATTAATTCTCTGCTTGCGGCTTGGTACCTCTTCCGAAGGTTAATTTACCGATCATGATGCCCACGGCTGTGGCTACAAAACCACTGGCCAGTGGAATGTCAGTGTAATAGGGGAAGGGGCCCAGTGCATAGGCCATTATGAAGGCCACAATGATGAATACTAGATATACTGGGGCGGTGAATTTCAATCCGCTTTGGGGAACATCCCTGATTCTGGTTCCCAGGACGAATCCCAGTAAGAGTCCCAGTACTAGAGGCCCGATATAGATGTTGATCATTTATTCGACCTCCTCGTAATCCAGTTCTTCTGGATCCGATTCAGTTACGCCTTTCTCATAATCCTTGAATCCCATGAATGCTATTACCACAGCGGTTAAACCTACCATGACCTTTAATCCAACTGCAAAGTTAAGGTAGGGTAATATTCCAGCATGAGTGGGGTCAGGGTAGTCGAACAGGTTCTGGATGGCTGCTGGTACTATGTGGTAGATGTCCACCCCCAGGTTGTAGAGGTAGAACCCGGAAAACATCAGTCCTGCTATTCCCAGGAAGACAAATAACAAAGCACCTATACTTTCCACTCCCGCCAGGAAATCATGGGATAAGTGTATTGGGCTGTCTTTAAGCCCATATACTATTAGGCAGAATATTAATGCTGCTGCTATCATTGCTCCACCCTGGAATCCCCCTCCCGGGGTGATGTGCCCTCCCAGTATGGTAAGAACACCCAGGCACATAATGACCATGGCTGCAGGGAATACGAATATTTTGAGTATGGTACTCATTTATTTACCTCCCAGTTGGACTTTACCTCGCCCAAATACCAGTAAAACAGCTATAACTGCGGTTACCAGGATAAGAGCTTCACCTAAAGTGTCATAACCTCTCCAATCAAACACCACGATGGTTACCATGTTAGGGGCTATTTTAGGACCAACATAGTTGTAAATATAACTTATGCCCGGGTATATCATCTGTTTGAATTGGTATGTGGATTCAAGTATCGTGACGGCGAATATGAAGAGGGAAAATCCCATTATAATTTTTCTTATTCCTTCAGACATTCAAATTCCCCCAGTAAAATAGGGTAATTACTATGGCCAGAGCCAACATTACATAGAACAGCATAGAATCCATTGAATCGTTCTGTTCCTTTTTAAAGCGTGGCATGAGTGGCATAGCCACCAGGACCGCTAATAAAACCACCAACACTGCTACAATCATCAGGATCTTGCTCACCATGCGCAGCATGATCAGGGCCACCAGGATGGATGAAATCAAGGTTATCTCGGCAGTGAGCATGGATGACGTGGACATGTTAGTTATCGCGGAATCATCCCCCGCTCCTTGAATGTCTTTTATTTTTTTAACTATCAAGTCGTAGAGGTTCATACTATACCTCCTGTTAAACTAGTTGCCAGAGGCTGCAGGTAACTGGTTATTACTTGTGGGAATAACCCAAAGACTAAACAAACCACCAGAAACACCACTAGGGCAACTATGGTGGCTTTAGGTATATTTTCATTCTTTAACTCCAGATCTGCTGGTTTTGGTCGTAGGAAAACTGCGTGGAACGCTTTCATGAAGGTCATGAAGGTGACGATACTCAGTAGTATCATGATCACCCCTAACTCCGGGAAACCAGCATTGATGGATGCCTGGATAAGCATAAGTTTGCTCTGGAATGCATTCAGTGGTGGCACCCCGGCCATTGCAAATCCAGCTAGTAAGACCAGTAGGGCAACCAATGGATTTCTGGCCATCATTCCACCCAGTTTACGGGTGTCACTGATCCTGGTCTGGTAGAGTACCGTTCCGAATCCTATAAACAGGAAGGCAGTAATTATTGCTTCGTTAACCGCCTGGAAGAGTCCTGCGGTTATTCCGAAAGCAGTGCCCAGCCCCAGTCCTATACCTATGTATCCCAGTTCTCCCACTGCCAAGTAGCCGATCATCCGTTTGATGTCGGTCTGGACAATGGCCATGGTGATTCCCAGGATCATGGCCAGTAGAGATACTCCCAGTATCACCCACTGTGAGAAGGGAAGGTAGGAGAAAATTCTGAGTATAATGATTCCAAGGGCAATGAAGGTGAAAACCGAAAAGGCCTGAATGAGTGCTGCTCCACTTGGTAATGCTTTGCTGTAAATAGCTGATTTGATGGTGTGGAATGGAGGGAGTCCCGAACCATATAACCATCCGAATACTATTAAACCACATGCCATTAAGAGCACTGGATTTTGGGGATTGACCAAACCGTTTTTCAGCGAATAGATGATATCCGTTATGTTCACATTTCCAGTTACTCCCAGTAGAAGTGCTATTCCCAGGAGGAGTAATGGTGCGGCTATACTCCCCAATATCATGTATTTGAGGGCAGTTTCATAGTTACCCTTCACATTGGAGACCAGTACTATTCCCACAGTTGCCAGGGCAGCAATTTCAAAGAAGACATAGAGATTGAATATGTCATCAGTTAAAAGTATGGCGGTTAGTGCGGCTATTCCCATGAACATCATATATCCGTAGACTCCAGATGGTCGGCGGGTTTCATATAGTGATGTGAATACCACCAGGAGTCCCACCAGCCCCAGGATGAAAATGAATATTTTCTGTGCACCCTGGAAGGAGTAGGTAATTGCCGGGTGGAATGTGTTTAAAGCCGTTCCAGTGATGAGTGAGGGCAGATTGCTGGATAGGGTTGGGTTTTCAATGAGGGGTGCATATCCACCGAAATAGTGCAGACCATAATTGGCCAGAATGGGTAATGCCGGTAATATTAAAGCTAAAATAATGGCTATGGTCTTGATGGTCCGGTCTTTTTTGTGTAACAGGTTTAAAAACAGGGCACACAATATGGGGACAATAACCATCAGAGGGATTAAGAGGTTCACAGTATCCCTCCGGTATCATTGTGATCTATAATATTATCTATTGTGTTGGAATTGTAAAATGACATTGTATTACTCTCCCAGAATCTCCTTTGCGCTTAGGGATTCGCGCTTTTTGTAGAGTACGATGATTATTCCCAGCATAACGGCCATGGTACTGGCTCCGATTACAATGCTGGTTAAAACCATTGCAAAAGGAAGGGGGTAGGCTGCGTTCTGTGAGAACCATTCTGCGGCCATGCCTGGTAGGTAAATGTATACTATTCCTCCTGGTTTGTAACCCATGGCAATGAGAAACAGGTTCACACCGTCTCCTATGAAAGCCAGACCTATTACTTTTTTGATGAGATTGTCCAGGAATGCTGCGGCAAAAATACCGATGATAATCAGGGCCACAGCAGTAAATAATGATGCGATTTGTACGTCAATGACCATCTTATTCCTCCATCCTGCGTGTTTTGTAAACTGCCAGTGCAAAGAACACCGGGATGATAGCTGCTCCCACAATGGCCTGGGTAAGAGCCACATCTGGGGCCAGTAAATACTGGTATAGGATGGCAATTGAAGCTCCACTGATACCAGTCAGGATTGCGGCTTTCAATAGGTCCCTTTGCATTAAAGCGAAAATAGCTCCTAAAACTGCGGTTAGCATGAATAAATATTCAATCATCTTTATCCTCCCCATAGTAGTAGCCGTTGGCTATGGCGTGGGATGCGAAGGGTGTTACTATGAAGTAAACTCCAGCCAGCAGTGGTTCTCCCAGTACCAGTAGGGAAACCATACAAGCCACATCAATAACGCCCAAAATATGTATACGGGCGTAGAGAACCCTTTCCATATCATCTTTATACCTTATGATTCCTATAGCGGTTAGAATGACCAGAACTGCTGCTACGAGAAGTATTATTGATTTTATTATGGTAATTATATCATCCACGGGCATACCCCCTTAAGACTCGGGCAAAGGCAATGGTTCCCACCATATCCATAATTAACAGGGCCATGGCAATGTCACGGCAAAAGGCAATTCCATAAAGGTTCTGTAACAGGATCAAAAATGTGGCTACTGCAATGGTAAACCCTGATAATCCCACCAGCCCCATGGCTATGGTTTTGCGGGTGGCGATCCGGATAGTGGCCACGGCAAATATAGCCAGTGCAGCCATTAGCACATATTGTGAGAATATAAACAAGTTCATTCTAACATCCCTTTTATGTATTGTTCAAATGGTATAACATCCTCATTGGAACGTGGAGTTATGGTAGCAACCCTTAAAACCTGTTTTTCCGAGTCAAGATCAATGGATAACGTCCCAGGAGTAAGAGTAATGCTGTTGGCAAGAATAGTCTGAGAGATTGGTCTTTCCAGAACAGTGGGGATTTCCACCACCACTGGATCCACCTTACCGTTTACAGTTCTGATTGCAACGTCAATGGTGGCTTTGATTATCTCCCATATCAATACTATGAAATAGGCGATTCCGTAGAATATTCTGGTTATAAACATGGTAAATTAGCCCCTTAATCTTTTAATATTAATGGATCATAAACCGGGCACACCGAAACTGGATAAAGGCCTTGTTCGGTTATCACGCGCATTAATTTGATTCATTGTGACCGTTGTTATGACCATGATAATTACAATTCATCATTATAAAACATGATATATAAAGATAACTAAATTTCATTTCCACCCCTAACACCAGCCCCCTATATATATTGATAGGATATTACAGAAGCTAATAAAATTATACAGACGCCCATCCACAAAGTAGATTCTAAAAAAGGGGCAATATTACCACAGTATACTTGATCTTACTTTTAAAGTTTTCATCTAAACTAATTTTAGAGATTGTAAGTAGTTAACCGGATTAAAATCATTCCAAGAGATTTCCTTCAGAATTACTCCCGGGATTTGTAGATAACAATTTAGAAGAAGGGATTGATCTCCGGGTAAAATATAAAGAATTAAAACAATTGAGAGCCACAGAGCGACAATGAATAGTCCGGTAATTTTACCAAACCGGTACTTGTATAGGGGATCCAAGAGTTTCACCCCATTACCAGTAAAGAGATCCAGTATCAGGTGACTCAATGAACCCACGAATAAAGCGGTTGCCACGTATAT
Organism: Methanobacterium sp.; assembly: GCA_030539815.1. Taxonomy (GTDB): domain Archaea; phylum Methanobacteriota; class Methanobacteria; order Methanobacteriales; family Methanobacteriaceae; genus Methanobacterium. The sequence continues at coordinate 25,261 of JAUNXM010000006.1, read as the reverse complement.
GAAGTTGAAACTGGTTAAAGGTGTTAAAAATATTCCAATCGTCACCAATAACGCATATAAGATAAGTAAACCCCTGTTTAAAACTATAATTCCCAGAATTAATGAGGTTAACAGGAAAGAAACCCTGGGATCAGGAGTTAAAATCCCCAGGATATTCTGAAAACTAATTACAAACAGAGCCAGACAAGCTGCTGCCAGACCAGTTCCGGAAATGGAGTGAACAAAACCCCGGTGTTGGGCAACAAAAAAGAATAAAGCTATACTAATCAATAATATCCCAGGAAAAGGCGTAATATTCATGAATTGTAGTGTTAATGCCAGTATCCCTCCGGCAAGTGCCATTATTACCAGGTTACGGTAGCGGAAACTGGTGTCCAGATCCACTACCGAAGCTCCTACCACCGCCAGGGAGAGATAATATACATCTGGAAAGAAAGGAAAAATCATTATTAACGAGAATAATATGTGTTTTTTATAAGATGACATTTTTATCAGTTTCTGATGAATAGTGGTTACTACAACTGGTGAATTATGAATTGGATGACTTATAAATCAAATAGTTTCTTCTAGGACCCTTCTTACACATCGAAATAGTAAAAAGGGTAAAAAATTTATATAATATTGAAATAACTCAAGAAAGAATTCATCTGCAGTAGTGACCTTTCTACACTCCCTGAATCTAATTTTCCATTCCTGGAAACTACTTCACAGGTTACGGCAGGTATTCCTGTAATATTTAACTCATCTTCCAGGGCGCCATGGTATAGTTTGCCGGCCTCTTCCTGGGAAATGATCTTAGAGGATGTCTCACCAGTGATATAGCTGGCTATCTTAAAACTTTCGTAGCATGGTTTTTTAGAACAAAAAACACTTTCTACCCCTGGATTGCTTTGGGGTTGGGTGGAGTGAAAGTCTGCTGCGGCCTGAATTTTCAGTTTTTGAGTAGTTTTTAAAATGGTGTTGGATATGTATCCTTCTTTAAATGTCTTTCGATTCATATCCAAACCTTTAAACCGTCTAGAATTTTTCATAGTAGCGTAAGGTATGGCAATGGGGATGATATAAACGGTCCCACTGATTTTTTTATGTTCTAATTGGTTTAATAATTTGAAAAAAGCAACTTGTGGAGGTAATTCGTTTCCATGAATTCCAGCACACATAAAAATACGTGGATATCCTGATCCAAATTTTATAAGAGGAGTTCCATTTAAAGCAGCTTTAATTACAGGTTTTCCATTACTGCCAAGGTCCAGTTTCTCCCATAAATCCTGATTAAGGGAAATGTCTCCACCAGTTTCCGTTGCAATGGTAAGTATTTCACCGGCCATGATTAAATTCTCCACGCACAATAAGAAGATATAATTTCAAACTATAGTCATGAGTTTGGGTAACCCACGGGATAAATATATATTGGAGTTTCAGTGGAAGGTAACTTTAAAAGGTTTATCATTTGATCATCGTAGAATGAGCCAATGGCCACCGTGCCCATACCGTTGGCAACTGCCTCTAAATATATGTTCTCCCCAATATGACCGGCTTCAATATCCACGAATCGGGTGCTGATTCGTTCATCCGGGTATTTTTCCTTCATCTTCTGGTAGTTACCAGTGACGACCAGACTTATGGGTGCGTTTTCAACCCATTTTTGCTGGTGAGCTGCCTGTGATAGGTTGTATCTCTGGTCACCTTCCACTATTTTTTCTAAAGTATTATTAAAAGGATTATAATGGTATATACCCGCTTCAAGCCCCTGGATACTATTATTACCCGTTACCAGGTAAATTTCCATAGGGAAAACATGACCAGCAGATGGTGCGGCCCTGAAATTTCTTTCAGAATCAGTTATCCCCTGTGAAGCCCATAGAAGTTGAGATACATCCTGCAAAGTAAGTGAGGTTGCACTGAAAGATCGAACTGAACGTCGACTTTTTATGGCTTGATCCACGGACATGTCACTACTAACTGTAGCAGGAGGTAGGTCAAAGCTTCCTAAAATTATTCTAGGCTGATTTTCTGTTTGGACCGGTTTTATGGAAGTGCTAAAGACCAGGTATACTACCAGGAAAGTTAGGAGTAATATAATAGCCAGAAGAACATATTGACTCTTTTTTTGCATTGCTTAACCCCGATTATTACCAGTATAAACTTCCACTTGGACTTCACAATAATCTATAAAACATCTTGGCCTTGAAAAAACTTTAATATTAGAGATATATTAAATTACCCCAGGAATATCCTAAGATTTAATTTGACAAAAACTGAAATAGAACTCATTCCATATATATATATGGTAATCAAATATGATTCTAAATTCACGATTATTATGACCTACGATTTAATAAGCATATCAATCACCCTCATAGTTGCCTATTTAGGTAGTTACTTCCTATATCGTAAGAGTTATATTAAAAAATCAATTCATATTCGTTTATGGAATATTCTAATTTTAATTACCTTCCTGATATCTGCAGGAGCAGGTTTAGTCCTTATTGGCCTTGCAGAATATGGGGTTGCTCTCCCAGTCAGTCAGGAGCTCCTGTACTGGCATGTTCAAATTGCCATCGCCATGTTCTGGGTTGCTATTTGCCACATACACTCTTACTGGATGTCTTCATCCAGCGGAAAATCTGGAGAACCCTCAGATAAATCCATCCCATCCCCTGGAAAATCCGAAACTAACGATCCCCAATCAGATAAATCCCATGGAAAATCAACTGAGAGCTCTGATGAAAAATCGAGAGGAGATTAAAGTGAAAAAATTGCATGTAGTTATTTTAATCGTTCTTCTCACACCAATAGCAGTTTATGCTTGGAATGACTGCCCCTACGGCATGATAAATGATCCTTTCCCAGGCCAATGCCCCCGTTACATGGACACCAACCAGAATGGAATATGCGACCATTCTGAATCCCCCAGTTCCGGATCTCTAAACAATGTTTCAACAACTGGACAAGCCAATAACAACAGTGCTACTGCTAAAAATAGCACTAGTAGCTCTTCGGATATCCAAAAAGCTATTTCTGTCCCCCCAGAAAATTATAACCTGATACCACTGACCTTAACCACCCTTATCATTTATTTAGTAACCTATTTGATGTACCTGGAAAACCGTTTAACCAGAAAGTTCTACTTCAAAATGTGGAAATATGTGCTAATGACCAGTTTCATTGCCACTGGAGTAACTGGGCTCCTCTTAACCATTTTAATAAATTATGGTATTCAATCCTCCTGGAATTTGACCATTGATTTCTGGCATGCAGAGTTTACCATTGTAATTGCAGTTAGCACGTCTCTGCACTTTCATCTTTACTGGAAACAAGTTAAAAATATTTTTAAAATATAAAAATCCTAATTAATTACTGAATTGTCCATTTTTGTACTTAAATCGATTGAAAACCACGTAACTTTTTTAAATGTAAATTCTTTCAAATTATGAATATCAATCGAAAGGTTCATGATTTTACAGGTCATTACATGTGTTTAAACATCATTTTGCGCTAAAAATGTGGAGGAAAAAACTGTGGAGATGAATCCTCCAGATTAGGCCAACTAATAAATGATTGTATAATAAAGTTTTTTATAGACCCACCTTCATAACTTTATCAATATTTATTCTAACTCGCAATTCAACAACAATAATACAATAAAATAAAAAATTAATGGAGATTTAAAAATGGAAAAAGTGGTTCTTGCGTTCAGCGGCGGGCTGGACACCTCAGTTTGCATAAAATTACTGGAAGAAAAATATAATAAGAAGGTTGTAACTGCCTGTGTGGATGTTGGGCAGCCTGAAGAGGAAATCACACGACCTGCCAAGCTTGCTGGCGAGATGGGATTGGAACATTACACCATCGATGCGAAAGATGAGTTTGCACGTGAATTCATATTCCGGGCCATTAAGGCCAACGCAGTTTACGAAGGTTACCCCCTGAGCACGGCCCTGGCCCGTCCACTGATTGCCATGAAAATTGTGGAACTGGCTGATAAGGTGGGTGCCAATTCAATTGCCCATGGTTGCACTGGTAAAGGAAATGATCAGTTCCGTTTTGAATCAATAATCCGGTCATACTCGCCCTGCGATGTTATCGCCCCTATAAGGGATTTGAACCTTACCCGGACTGAGGAAGTGAAGTACGCCCAGTCCCATGGGATACCCTTACCCTCAGATAAGCTTTACAGTATCGATGAAAACTTATGGGGCCGTTCCATAGAAGGAGATATCCTGGAGGATCCCATGGTGGAAACCCCGGAAAAGGCATTTAGCTGGACCCGTTCCACTGAAGATGCACCTGATGTGGCAGAAGTACTGGAAATATCCTTTGAAGAAGGTGTTCCCACTGAGATCAACGGAGAACTCATGGGGCCTTTGGATATTATTGGCAAGGCCAATGAGATCGCAGGGATGCATGGAATTGGCAGGGTGGATATTATGGAGGACCGGATCATCGGCCTAAAATCAAGGGAAAACTATGAAACCCCTGGTGCTTTCCTATTAATTACTGCTCACCGTGCCTTGGAACAGCTAGTTTTAACCAGAGAGGAATTAAAATTCTCTGAAATTGCATCACAAACATATTCGGAACTGGTCTATAATGGATTGTGGCATGAACCACTCCGAGAGGATCTGGACCAGCTGATTGACAACATGCAGGGTCGTGTGTCCGGTACAGTGCGATTAAAACTTCACAAAGGTAATATTCGCATCCTGGGAAGGCAATCGCCCTTCAGCCTTTACCAGGAGGAAGCAGTTTCATTTGAGGACAAGGAAATGGACCAGAGGGAAATGGCAGGTATGGTCAAAAACTACGGTATTCAAGCTGCCTGTTACCAGGATATTTGTCGTCGGGAATGATTAATTAGAGATTTAGTATAAAAATAGGATAAAATAGACTCATTGAGAGGATTAGTTTATGGAATTCTTAACCATAGTGATCATTGGAGTAATCCTCTTAGTGGTGGGCGTATTTGGGGTTGGCATTCTAATAAAACTGGGAAAGGTTGCCCTCAGTATTCTGTTGCACATGGTGTTGGGATGGGTAATCCTCTTCATTTGGAATATCCTTCCCTTTTTCAAGATCCCCATCAATATATTGACCATGCTGGTGGCTGGTTTCGGAGGAATAATCGGGGTGGGTGTGCTTATTTTAGCTAAAGGGCTTGGTTTGTATTGATTTTTAATTAAATTAATTATTTTTAATATTTTTTATAACAGTTTCCATATATTATTAGAATTAGATTTAACAGAATTTAATAATTTTTTAATAATCAGAACCATATGGTTTGGGCGTGTTTTTAGAGTAAATATAAATTTTAAACTCTTTTAAGATAAGTAGTTTTAGAATTAAATTAAAAGCAAAGTATTATCCCTATTCTAAACCATAGTTTCATAATAACTGTCAGTAACTTAGTTACCACTGTTTTGGAGTGAAAACCATGGCCATCAAAGACCGGAGGGAACGTGAAAAGGAACAAAGACGAAATGATATTCTCATAGCTGCTGAGAAGTTATTTTTATCCAGAGGCTACGATGATGTTTCCATGAATGATATTGCCCAAGAAGTTGAATTAAGCAAAGCTACTCTCTATCTTTACTTTGATAACAAGGAAGAACTCTTTTTTGCCATTGTTCTCCGTGGTAACCTGATCCTGAATTCCATGATCCAAGGAGAAGTTGATGGGGCCGAATCTGGAATTGACAAGGTTTCAGCATTCAGACGGGCATATCACGAATTTAATCGGGATCATTCGGATTACATTCGTATTTACAAATATTTCCAGTCGGGAAGATTTGATCTGGACTGCATGGTTAATGTAGAGGGAACTGCTAAATCACCACGAAAAAATTCGGAAAATGATGCGTTTAAATCATCAAATGTCAGCGAATACCTTTACAAAATTCATAAAATGCGGGGGGAACGTTTCTCTATTATGTGTAATTCAGTTCAAGTAGGTATTGATGATGGCACCATTCGTTCTGACGTGAATCCATCAGAAGCAGCTGTTCTATTATCCTCAATTTCAAAAAACATGTCTGATATTCCCCAGGACCATGAAAAATTACTGGAAAAGCAAGGAATTCATCGTGAGAAATTTGTGAAAGATGTTGAGGACCTCATCCGGCACATGATCATGAACTATCAACAAAAATAATACGCTTTCATATTTGTGGACTTGAAAATAAATTGTGGTGCACTTGATATTTTTTAATTGATTTATTTTAAATATAAACCGCCTTTTTTTAATGGAATTTTATGAATGGCTTCATATTAACTGGGTTTTTATAGTAATACTATTAAAATATTTTAAACTATTTTTATCCTTTTGAAAAGGTTTGATTATTACTAATCTTGTAAAATTTGCTTCTAGAAAATCAAACCGAAATCCTTATAAGTTCCTACTAACGGTTACTTAATAACCGACAGTCATTTAATTATTGTTGGTTATCTTATAACTAAAAGTAATATTATCACTAGAAGTTACATCATCACCATCGGTCTGGACAATGAATAAAACGAGAATTAACGTTCAGATCTCACTTCATCAATCACGTTCCCCCCTACAGATTCGAAGAGAGACTTTTGTCTCTTCTTCACCCCCCCTATTAAAAAATTAAAGAGGTGTAAACGTTATGCCAACCTATGAAGACAAAATAGACCTATATGGCGCAGATGGTAAGCTTTTAGAGAGCGATGTCCCTCTAGAGGCAGTAAGTCCAATGTTAAACCCCACAATTGAAAATATTGTGCAGGAAGTAAAGCGATCCGTTGCTGTTAACTTGGCCGGGATTGAAAAATCACTGGACAAAGCAGCTTACGGCGGCAAATCTAATTTTATTCCAGGAAGAGAACTAAAACTACCTATTGTAGAAAACGTCGACGTTCTGGCAGAAAAAATTGAAAAAATGATCCGTATTGATGATGAAGACGACTTCAACCTCAAACTCATCAACAAAGGGGACCAGTTACTGGTACAGTTACCATCCCAGCGGATGAAAATGGCTGGAGACTACACAGTTTCAACCATGGTCACTGGATCAGCAGTGGTGCAGGCTATTATCGACACTTTCGATGTGAGCAAGTTCGATGCCTCAGCTATAAAAACCGCTGTTTTAGGCCAATACCCACAGACAGTTGATTTCTCTGGTGCAAATGTCAGTGCCTTACTCGGCCCACCACAGATGCTAGAAGGTATGGGCTACGGTCTACGAAACATCATGGCCAACCACGTGGTAGCCATAACCAAGAAAAACACCTTAAACGCAGTAGCACTATCTGCACTCCTAGAACAAACAGCTAACTTTGAAATGGGTGACGCTATAGGTGCATTCGAAAGATTCCACCTATTAGGATTAGCTTACCAGGGACTAAACGCCAACAATCTGGTATTTGATCTGGTAAAACAGAATGGTAAAGGAACCGTGGGAACTGTTGTAACCTCACTGGTGGAAAGAGCACTTGATGACGGAGTTATCAAAGTAGCCAAAACCATGCCATCAGGATACAACATCTACGAACCAGTTGACTGGGCATTATGGAATGCATACGCTGCAGCCGGATTAATGAGTTCCGTTATCGTGAATATCGGTGCTTCCCGAGCAGCTCAGGGAGTTGCATCCACCTTACTGTACTACAATGACATACTTGAATTCGAAACCAGCCTACCTGGTGTTGACTACGGTCGCGTAGAAGGAACCGGTGTGGGAATGAGCTTCTTCTCTCACTCCATCTATGGAGGCGGAGGTCCAGGTATCTTCCACGGAAACCACGTTGTAACCAGACACAGTAAAGGATTCGCAGTACCATGTACCGCAGCCGCAATGTGTATGGACGCTGGAACCCAGATGTTCTCACCAGAAATGACATCCGGAATGGTGGGAAGCATATACAGCGATATCGAATATTTCAAAGAGCCCCTCAAGTACATAGCTGACGGAGCTCGCGAAATTAAAGACCAGATATAAGTATGCTCAGGTGATCAGATGGAACAAATCAAGGCAATTGATGTGAGAATTTTTCCTCACCGACGCCTGAAACCAGAAACCACTGAGAAAATTTTGAGTGAGTTACTGGATCTGGAGGGAGTCTTAAGATTCCTGGTGAACGGAGAATCCCTACCCAAAGTTGTGGGATACGGTCCTGCAAGGGGAACCAGTGTTAACCATCCTGATAGAAAGATCATTACTGTAAAAGGAAAAGAAGTTGAACTTTTAGTTTCTGTTGGAGAAATAGTAGTCACCATAAGACACGAAAATCTGGAAGAATTTGTTGAAAAAACAAAAGCCATTCTTGAAGAAACCATTAATTTCGGTTTTGATGTAAGAGTAGGTGTTTTCACCAGAACAAAGACTACTGTATCGGATCATTTGAAAATAGGCTACGGAATTGAAGATGATATTGATCCCAGCCTCATAGGACTAGTAGATCCCAAGACCAATTCCAAAGAAACTGTGAAGTTAATAGGTGATTGAACATGTCATACAAACCCCAGTACACCCCTGGAGAAACAAAAATAGCTCAAAACAGAAGGAACCACATGGATCCTGATTTTGAGATGAAAACAATCAGAAGTATTAATGATGAAGATATAGTCAGCGTTTTAGGTCACAGAAACCCTGGAGAAAGCTACAAATCAGTACACCCTCCATTAGATGAAATGGATTTCGATGATGACTTAATGAAAGATCTGGTAGAACCTATCCCTGGAGCAAAAGAAGGGGGCCGAACCAGATACGTACAATTCGCAGATTCAATGTACAACGCCCCTGCACACCCTTACGACAGGGCACGAACCTACATGTCAAGGTTCAGAGGAGTGGACACCGGAACCCTATCCGGACGACAGGTTATTGAAATCCGAGAACTGGATTTAGAAAAAATTTCAAAAACATTACTGGAAACTGAATTCTTTGACCCTGCAAAAACTGGTTTAAGAGGAGCAACAGTACACGGTCACTCCCTAAGGCTAGATGAAAATGGACTCATGTTCGATGCTCTGCAGAGATACGTCTACGATGAAGAAACCGGTAAAGTGTCCTACGTTAAAGATCAAGTAGGACGACCACTGGACACTCCTGTAGATGTAGGAGAACCACTGGATGAGGAACACCTCAAAGAAATCACCACCATATACCGCAGCGACAACGTGGGTATGAGAGAAGATAAAGAAGCTCTTGAAGCAGTTTTAACCATTCACGAAGCCAGAACTGATGGTGGATATGGATTAGGAGTTTTCAAAAACGATTTAAAAGCAAAACTGGGTGATGACAAATGAACAATGAAAAGAAGCTCTTCTTAAAAGCTTTACAAAGTAAATTTGATGAAGATCCCAAACAAAATCACACCGACTTTTACTGTTTCGGAGGCTGGAAACAGTCCCCTCGAAAAAGAGAATTCGATGAATACGCTAAAAAGGTTGAAAAAGAAAGGGGCATCCCATTCTACAACCCTGACATCGGAGTACCACTGGGTCAGCGTAAACTAATGGCTTACAAAGTTTCAGGAACCGACACCTACGTAGAAGGAGACGACCTGCACTTCTGTAACAACGCAGCTATCCAACAACTCTTAGATGATATTAAAAGGACCATCATCGTAGGAATGGACACTGCACACTCTGTACTACAAAAAAGGTTAGGTGTGGAAGTTACCCCCGAAACCATCAACGAGTACATGGAAACCATCAACCACGCATTACCTGGTGGTGCAGTGGTTCAGGAACACATGGTAGAAGTTCACCCTGGTTTAGTGGGAGATTGTTACGCCAAACTCTTCACTGGTGACGACAGTCTGGCCGATGAACTGGATTCCCGATTCTTAATTGACATCAACAAGGAATTCCCAGAAGAACAGGCTAAAATGCTGAAAGAATACATCGGAAACAAAACCTACCAGATCAGCCGAGTTCCTTCCCTAGTGGTACGAACCTGTGATGGTGGAACAGTATCCCGATGGTCTGCAATGCAGATCGGTATGAGTTTCATCGCCGCGTACAAACTGTGCGCAGGTGAAGCAGCTATTGCTGATTTCTCATACGCAGCTAAACACGCTGACGTTATATCCATGGGAAGCATTCTCCCAGCACGAAGAGCAAGGGGACCAAACGAACCTGGAGGTATTCCATTCGGTGTAATGGCTGATATGGTACAGACCTCACGTGTATCTGAAGACCCAGCAGAAGTATCCTTAGAAGTTATTGCTGCCGCAGCCACCATCTACGATCAGATCTGGCTAGGTTCTTACATGTCTGGTGGAGTAGGTTTCACCCAGTACGCAACCGCAGCTTACACTGACGATATTCTGGACGACTTCCTATACTACGGTATGGAATACGTGGACGGTAAATACGGTATCTGCGGAACTGAAGCAACCACTGAAGTGGTTCACGACATAGCCGCAGAAGTAACCATGTACGGACTGGAACAGTACGAATACCCAGCTCTCTTAGAAGACCACTTCGGTGGTTCACAGCGAGCAGCAGTTGTTTCCGCAGCTGCCGGATGTTCCGTTGCATTTGCAACTGGAAACTCCAACGCCGGAATCAACGGATGGTACTTAAGCCAGATCCTACACAAAGAAACCCACAGCCGACTTGGTTTCTACGGTTACGACCTGCAGGACCAGTGTGGAGCATCCAACTCTCTCTCCATCAGGAGCGACGAAGGTTTGATCCACGAACTACGTGGTCCTAACTACCCTAACTACGCCATGAACGTGGGTCACCAGCCAGAATACGCAGGAATTGCCCAGGCACCACACGCAGCTCGAGGAGACGCATTCTGTGTGAACCCTCTCATAAAAGTTGCCTTTGCTGACAAGGACCTAGCCTTCGACTTCACAAGTCCAAGGAAATCCATCGCTAAAGGTGCTCTACGAGAATTCTTACCTGGCGGAGAAAGGGACTTAATCATTCCTGCTTTATAAGCAGAGTGAGCGATACCTAGTGAATGTGGATTTAAATATCCACAACATTTTTTATTTTTAAAATTACTCTAATTTGTTTCAGATTCTAAATTAACTAGATAAATCCTTTTTTATACCCTGAATTTTTTTTACCAATACAAAAATGACAACATTTATAACTGAAAATAACCACTGGTTATAATTATAACTAATAGTTATTGGTTTCTGAAAACCACACCATCAACAAACAAAAAGGTGATGTTATGATAGTCAAAGAATGGTGCATGTACTGTGGGGAGTGTGCCGGTGTCTGCCCCCGAAATCTTATCCAAGTCCGAGAATTAACACTTAATTTCAATGAAAAAGAATGTAAAGATTGTAAAATATGTGTCCAGGTATGTCCGGTCAAGGCTCTGGAAAAACAGGTGGTTTAAATGTTGGAAACAGACATCCTAATAATCGGAGCAGGCCCCGCTGGTTCCATGGCTGCCAAACATGCAGCTTTAAACGGAGCTAAAGTACTCCTTGTCGATAAAAAATCAGAAATTGGAGCTCCTAAAAGATGTGCTGAAGGTGTATCCAAAGATGGGTTAAAAAAACTAGGAATAACTCCAAATCCCCGTTGGATAACCAGTGACATTGATAAAGTTCGTCTGGTTTCACCTAATGGAACTGACGTGCTCTTAGACGAAGATAAAGTGAAATTATCTGAAATGGGTTATGTTCTGGAGAGAAAAGTATTTGACAAATACATGACTATGGATGCCGCCCGTGCCGGTGCTCAGATCATGGTTAAAACCTTAGCCACTGGCATGAGCAAAGTAAATGATGGGATCATTGTCAGTTTGGAACATATGGGCAATGCATTTGAAATAAAAGCCAAGATAGTTATTGGTGCCGATGGACCAGAATCAAGAGTGGGTAGATGGGCTGGTCTTAAAACCAGTTTAAAACCAGGAAACATGGAATCATGTGCCCAGTTTGAAATGGTGGGAGTGGATATGAAACAACCAGGCTGCCTGGAACTGATATTCGGAAGTGTAGCTCCAGGTGGTTACGCTTGGATATTCCCTAAAGGACAAGACGTAGCCAACGTAGGACTGGGAATTCTCAGCACCAAAACAGACAAAACCGCCTACCAACACCTTTTGGAGTTCGTGGATACCTACCCGGGGACACAGAATGCCCAGCCAGTGGAACTGAACGTGGGTGGTGACCCGGTGGCAGGACTCCACAAAGAACTAGTCACCGACAATGTACTAATCACCGGAGATGCTGCCGGAATGGTGAACCCCCTGGATGGTGGTGGTATCATCAGTGGCATGACTGGAGGGTGCATAGCTGGGGAAGTGGCTTCAAAAGCCATTGCGGAGGGAGATTATTCCAAAAAAAATCTTAAAAAATACCAGAAACGCTGTCAAAAAGAGATAGGAGACTCCTTTAAGAAATATCTCAAGGCTAAGGAATATCTTTTAAGTCTTTCTGACAAGGAACTGGACTCCATAGCCGATGCTTTCAATGAAAGTGATTTTGACCGAATAAGTCCCACTGATCTGTTAAAAGTTCTGGTTAAGGTATCACCCAAGGCCATGCTTAAGTTGGGTAAATTATTCTAATTACCCCCCCCCTGCCTAACATTTTTTTGAAGAATTTGGGATTTAATATGTACCCTGGTTATGGTGATATCATTGTCAATCAAAGAAATAAAAAAACGTGAAAAGGAACAAAGACGTGATTACATTCTGGATAAGGCTGAGAAACTATTTTTTTCAAGGGATTACGATGATGTATCCATGAACCAGATTGCCCAGGAAGTAGGACTCAACAAAGCCACACTTTATCTATATTTTAAGAATAAAGAATCAATTTATTTTGCCATTGTCCTTAGAGGAATCCGTATTTTTAAAGAAATACTTCAAAAACGGGTAAAATTAGGAAACTCTGGAATTGACAAACTTGGGGAGGCAGGTCGTGCCTACTTCGAGTTTTACCAGGAACATCAGGATTATCATGATGCCTACCTTTACTTTAAATCAAAAAGATTCAAAAACAGTGCCGATGTACACGCACTCCAAATAGAATCCATCACTGGAAAAGTGATGATCATCATCTGTAACTCCATTCAGCAAGGTATTGAAGATGAAACCATACGGAAGGATGTTAAACCCATAGAAGTGGCTGTATTTGTGGCGGTGACTGCAGAACGAATTGTAGGATTAGGTCCCATTGTTTTAAATGTTTTGAAGAAACAAGGCATCAGCCATGAGCAGTTCATAGAGGATTCCATGGATCTGTGGAAACACATGGTTATGAATCATGTCCAGCATGAATCAAATCATTCGCGATAAAATACAGTAATCATGACCAACGGTATAAATATGGGCTTAAATGATTAAAAAGGAAATTATGAGGATAAATAAATTGGAAAGGTTATTAATTAAAAGACTTAAAGGCTAAATAAAAGATTTAAAAGCTTTTAGGAATATAGCTTAAAAGATCGGTGGCGGAAAAATTAAACCCATATTCTTTCAAAGCAAGATCACCAGCCTTTCCATTAATATACGCACCTAAAAATGCTGCTTCGAAACTATCATGCCCCTGGGCAAGTAGTGCTCCTGTTAAACCAGCCAAACAGTCTCCAGTACCACCTACAGTCATTCCGGGATTTCCAGTACTGTTTAATTTAAGTTTATCATTACGGGCTACGATGTCCACCACTCCCTTTAAAATCACTGTGGTTTCTGATTCCCGGGAAACCTCTTTGACCACGTTGATCTTTTCCTGCAGATTCAAAGGGGCTTCTATGCCTGAAAATTCCCTGAACTCACCAGCATGAGGTGTTATAACCGTTTCATGAATTCTACGTGGTAATACACCGGGCCCCACCATTTTCAGGGCATCGGCGTCTATAACCATTGGATTTTCAACTTCCACCACCAGATCATTAACTGCCAGTGTGGTTTCACTTTCCCGACCCATCCCACACCCTATAACCACCGAATCAAATTTTTCAGACATTTTAACGAGTTCATCAGTATCTTTAGGGTTTAAAAAGTTATGGGATAAACTGTGGACAATAATATTCGGTGAATAGGACTTTATTACTGGTGATAATTCTCGAGGACATGCCACTACTACTATATCTGCACCTGCAGCCAGGGATGAAAGTGCGGCCAGTGCCGGAGCACCAGAATACTCTTTACTTCCCCCAATTATCAGAACCTTACCATTTTGACCTTTATGAGATTCATCATCCCTTTTCCTAATGCGCAAGAGGTCTCCAGGTCCAGTGAATAACTCGGCTTCAACAGGTATTCCAATGTCACCCACCTCAATACTACCCACGTACTCCACACTGGCAATATTCAATCCCACTTTAACCTTGTGAAAGGTTATGGTGACATCAGCCTGAACTGCTTTATCAACAACCATTCCCGAAGCAGGATCAACACCAGTAGGAACATCAACAGCTACTTTAAAGCCTTCAGACTGGTTGATGATATCCACCACAGTTGATACTGGTTCTCGGAGTTTTCCCCTGACCCCAGTACCGAGAAGTGCGTCCACCACCACCTCCGCATCAGTGGGGTTCAGATCTGATGAATCATTCACAATTTCCAGCCTCAGGGGACTGGTACCCTGGTTCATGGACTGTAGAACTCGCCAGTTCAAACTAGCTTCACTTGATTTTATAAGTGCCGGATGAGATAAAAGAAATACTTCCACTTCAAAACCATGATTAATTAGATATCGAGCTGCTACAAACCCATCACCACCATTTCCTCCGTTACCAGCATAAATAGCAACTTTACATGGTTTTTTGTAATTAGTTATTACATTGGACAGGCATCTTCCAGCGTTTTCCATTAGAGAAGTACGTGGAATGCCCATGGCATCTGCATTGGCATCGGCAACCATCATATCCTTGGGAGTCATGATATCACTACCTATAATTATAATAAAGATGATATTTAACCATGCCTAATGTTAGAAAGATTCAGAAACCTAAATTAATTATTTGTTATAATTAACGTAACCTGGTGATAATTTGCAGGTCCCTAACAGTTCAATGCCTATTGTTCCTTCTATTCCATTTTCAGTGATTAAATATCCTATAATCGCGGTAGTGGGATTGTTAACCTATGGCATAATAGGTTCATTGTTGATCATGCACTTGGATATTATAAATGCAATATATTTCACCATCATAACCACTGCCACTGTTGGTTATGGAGATATAAGCCCCCAAAGCCCATTACAAAAGTTTTTCGTGGTCACCCTGGTCCTGGGAGGGGCTAGTTTAATTGCTTATGCATTCACTTTAATAATTATGGTGGTTTCCATGACTGTAGAAGATATAACATCTGGAGCAAGACACAGGAGAATGATAAGAGCCGCCAAGAACCATTTTGTCCTCTGCGGCTATGGAAGAGTAGGTAGTGCAGTTCATAATGAGCTTTTGAAAAGGAATTATAAAGTTATCATTGTGGAGAAAAACCCGGCGATAGTAGAGAAAGAACTCTGGGATGACAAAAATATCCTGGCCATACCCGGCGATGCCACCGATGAAAGTGTGATGATTGATGCTGGAATCGAGAAGGCCAGGGGAGTTATAATCACCACCGGGGATGATGTTGATAACCTTTTCATAACCCTTACTGCGCGAGAAATACATCCAGATATCTGGATTGTCACCAGAGCCAGTAAAAAGGTGAATATAAAAAGATTATACCGTTCAGGAGCTAATCAGGTTATATCTCCCGAAAGCAGCGGTGCTGAGGATATCTATTTTGCGGCTATTCAGCCCACCATCATGAAGATCACCGAGATGCATGAAGTAGGAGATATTCGCAAGGAGTCGGAAATAATCCTTAAACACGGTTGTACCCTGGAAAATATAGAATATCACCTGCCAGAATTCAAGGAACCACTGGCCCGAAAGATTGGAATAACAAAAATTGACCAGTTGGACCGATTTTTAGATAGTCTGAATAAAGATCCCCAACGTAAACAATCCTTGGAAAGGGTCTATGAATCAGTTAGTGGTATTCATTCCCACTGGATTTCAGGGCCAGACAAGGAAACCCTGAATAAAGTAGCAGGAGAACTAAAAAAAGAAGGATTTCTCCTGGGTATTGATCTAAATGAAGAGGAAATCAAGGAAGTTGCCCGTAAATACGGTCGCCTGGTGGAAGTGGTTATTAAACCAGAGATCAGGATCACTGAAATCCACGATGTGAGGGATATCCAGGATGAAGCAGAAATCATATTAAAATACGGATGTGCTCTGGAGGACATAGAATACTACCTTCCAGGATTCCACGAACCTTTAAAGAGAAAAATCAATTTAAAAAATATAAACGAGATGGAAAGGTTTTTAAAAAAACTTGAAGAGGATTCAACCAGAATGGAAGCATTAGAAAGGCTTTACACCCTATCGGGTGGTGGTATTCACTCCCATCGAATAACTGGACCCGACACTAAGAGTCTGGCCCAGGTGGAGAAAGAACTAAAAAATAAAGGATTCCTCATGGGGGTTAATCTCAGTCAGGATGAGATTTCCGGGAAGATCAGAGAATACGGAAGGGTCAGTGAAGTGTTACTCCGTCATGAACCAGGTTTAATTGATGATAAAAATATTATTATTGGTAATGGCGGACGTATACTGGATTCCAAACATTATCTACCGGGTTTAGAGCAGGTTGTAACCCGGAAACTTTACCTTAAAAACTATGATGACCTTAACAGATGCCAAGATGAATATAAAAAACCAGATGCCAAAAGATCCCTGGATACACTATCACAGATATCCCGAAACATACACTCCCATACTGTATCTGCAGGGGATGTAGAGACTATCAAAAAAATAATCAAGGCACTGGATGAATCCGGACAACTTTTAGGAGTTGACTTACCTGAAAAAGAGATCTGGGCCATTGTAGAAAGTACGGAACCTGCTGGTTTCTGTGTAGAATAATAAAAATACTATTTTTTAAAATATTCGATTTTCAAAGAATTTATTTCTTTATTATCCATATAATATGGTTTAATTACGAGAAAAGATGTTATAAAAAATTAGAAAAAAGAGAAAAAATTATATTTCTCTTATATTTTTTAATTAAAAAAGATCGCGCGTTAATTAAAACAGATCATGCAGGTTTAACTTATAGGCACCCAGGTTTCCACCGAAGTTTCCGGCACTTATTTTTAAAACACCTGGAACTTGTACTGCTGCTTCTATACCTGCTTTCATGGCTGCTTTTACTGCGTCTTCATCCACACCGTCAATAACGATTTCGTAAACTCCGTCAACCTGTTCCGGGATCTGACATCCTTCCACATCATCTTTAAGGGTTACGCACATTTTTTCGTTGGTGGATGCACCCAGGAATTTGTACTTGTTGGATCCAACTTTGGAACCAGAAGCAACTATTCCACCAGGGAATGGTGTGATGGTTCCGGGGATAGATTCTATAGCGTTGACCACTGCTTCGGCAGCTAGTAATCCTGATGCAGGTGTGTCAGCCATTATAAATAGGTTTCCTCCGGCAACACCAGATCTTACACCTAGTTCTTCTTCCACCAGGAAGTCTCCGGCCATGAGGGGGATGGAGTGTATGGTTCTTCCATCGATTTCAGTCATTTTTTCGTAGCCGTCACCATAGAATTTGAGTTTTTTACCGGTTGTCATTTTTTCATCCGGGTTTTCCATGGCATCGAAGACTGCAGTAGTGGCTGCGGTTAATATACACATTCCCACTCGTTCCAGTAGTTCGTGGTCCAGTTTCTTCTTGTCCATGTTACAGATCATGATGACATAACCTGGTCTGCCGTCGGGGGTTTCTTCTGGTGGGACGTAGCAGTCAATTCCTGCCTCTGCTGGGCAGCCAATGACTGATGTTCCGTATCCAGTTGCTTCTGTAGCTGCGATCTTTGCCAGTTTTTTGGTTGCTGCGGTTACCAGCAATCGGGATACTTGTATACCGAATGCTTCTGCAAAAGTATCTTGTATTTCCACTCCGTTTATTTCCATGATAATCACCGACTTGATCTAGTGCTGGAGGTTTTATATATTTTTCCATTTGTTCCTAGGAGAATAGAGGTTATTTAAAGAATTTAAAGATTAACGAAAGAATTAAAACAGTGTTAACAAAAAAATAAATGGTTATTTTATGATAAAGAATGTATTCATATGTTTACATAAAATTAGCCCGATTGGTTATGATTTTTTTGATAGTTTTTCCACTGCATCGGCTCCGAAGTAGGGCATTACTGCCACTCCTAAAATGGTGGTCATCCAGAAGGAGATCAATCTTTCTACTATGGTAGCCGCTGCACTGACTGAAGCAGGTATTCCGGCATAGGAATAGAGAAGTATCATCATCCCATCCACTGCCCCCAATCCCCCAGGTAGTAGAGGTATCATCCCAATAAGGGTTGATATTACAAAGACAGCAGCAATGATCTCCAGAGGGGCGTTAATGTTCAGGGCTAGGAATACCACGTAAACTCTCAGGATTTCCAGGAACCATATTACAAAGGAAAGGGGAATACCATATAAAAGAACTTTACGGTCGTTGATCATGATCCTCATGCTATCCTGAAATCCTACAACAGCGTTAATGGCCCTATCTCTAATTTTATCATGGAATTTATTTGAAATTTTGTTCACCAATTTCAAAACCCATTGTACAGTTTTATCCCCAAATTCACGGTTTATGCACATGTAAAGAGCTACTATGAACAGGATTATCAACACTGCCAGACAAACAATAAGGGTTATAACCATCCATTGGGGTAGTTTGATGTATAATATTGCAGTAATTATGGTTATTACTGATAAAGCAATGAATGGGAAAGTATCCAAACCCCTATCTGCTATTACAGTAGCAAAAGCTGTCTCTGTGGGAGAATTTGCATATTTACCCAGTATATAGGCCCTTACTGGTTCACCTCCACCCCGTCCACTGGGAGTGATGTTGTTGATAGCCAGACCCACCATGAGCATTGGCAGCAGGTGTCGTCGGCTGACAGATATTCCCACTGAATTAGTGGTAATTGCCCATCTCTCGGTCCACAAACCATAAATTATTAGTTGGATAATAACCGCCAATGCCAGATACCAGGGGTTGGACTGCTTAATCGCGCCTTCGATCTTCTCAGGACCAATTATGAGAACCATCACTGCCAGAACTCCCAGCCCGGCCAACATAAGAAGGAGGGTTTTATACTTCATATCTCCACCGAATATCCTTAACTCTTAAAATCAAACATTTACACTCCCTTAAGTCAAAAATTTAACTTGACTATTATTTAATTGTCCATTATTAATATATATGCAATTTATTTAGGCTCAATTGAATTTCCACCCTCCACTTAAAATAACTATTGGAACATCTTTCCGGTAAAACAATCATAGTTGAATTTTCTCCCAGTTAAAGTCCTGGGTGTCCAAAAGTACCACCGTTTTTTCACCAGACAGATATCCACAGGTTTCACCAGGGTTTATGATCATGGTGGGTCCTTCCTCTACTTTCATCTGGTGGGTGTGACCCCTAATAACTAGATCATATTTTCCACTTTTCTGCAGGGCATCCACCAATACCTGGTTGGTTCCATGGATTAGGGCTATCTTCCGGCCACCTACTTCCAGTTCCTTGAAATCTTCCAGAATGCATAGTTCTGAGTAAGCTTCAACTAAGCCACACCTTTCACCATCATTATTGCCAAAAATTGCCTCTAATGGTGCCTTAAGTTTTTTAAATTCTCTGGCAGTGAATGGAGATATAAGATCACCAGCATGCACCACCATTTCCACATTCTTCTGGTTAAATACTCTAACTGCCTTTTTAATTGCTTCCATATGATCGTGGCTGTCAGACATTATACCTATCATTAAAATTCATCCCCCCATTATGAAAATTAAAAGAAAAACTAATGCATATTAGGTAATTAAAATATATATAACTTTTCATAAATGATAAAAATGAAAAATAGGCAATTTTATAGATTTATTACTTTATTAAAATGATAAATTTCTTTAAATTTGTTATTCAAATACTGGTTGGGAGTTTACGTGTTTTTTTATATTATTTTATTAGGATAGACAACATATTATTTATAAGAGAAATTTATTTAATTCACATTTACTGGAGGTTGCAAAATGGATTTAATCACCATGATCATCATCGGCATAGTGATATTGATAGTACTGGGACTTTCCATAAGAATAGTCAACCAGTATGAAAGAGGGGTTGTTTTTAGAGTAGGGAAGGTTATTGGAGTTCGGGAACCAGGACTTCGTTTTATAATTCCCCTGGTGGATCGGATGGTTAAACCATCATTGAGGATCGTGACCATGCCCATTCCCTCCCAGAAGATCATTACCCAAGACAATGTATCCATTGATGTGGCAGCTGTAGCTTACTTCAAGGTGATTGATGCTTACAAGGCAGTGGTTGAAATTGAAAATTACAACCGTGCAGTTAACCAGATATCGCAGACCACTGTTCGTAGTGTTGTGGGACAGTTCACCCTGGATGAGGTGCTATCGGAAACGCCCAAGATCAACCAGAAGATCCAGGAGATCATTGATGGCCACAGTGAACCATGGGGTATCAAAGTTACCAACGTGGAAATCAAAGACATCAAATTACCAGACAGCATGCAAAGGGCTATTGCTCTCCAAGCAGAAGCTGAAAGGGAAAAAAGAGCCAAAATTATATCTGCAGAAGGTGAATACCTGGCTGCGGGTAAACTTGGAGAAGCCGCGGACATCATCAGTGAACATCCAGTAGCACTACAGCTTCGTATAATGCAGGTTCTAAGTAACATCGCTGCTGAACAAAACTCCACAATTGTATTCCCTGCCCAGTTACTAAACAGTATAAGGGATATTAAAGATTTCATGGAATCTGAACTGGGAGTTATGAGTAAAAAAGAAGAATAACTGTTAATAAAATCAAGGTCACTAACCTGATTTAATAGTTTACTTTATCTTCTTTAATTTTATTTACTTGATAATCACCCCTAACCATCAAAGTAGAATTTTTTTACAAAACATACGTCTTTGATAGTAAAACATCTTTTTTAATTTTTTAAGAGCTTAAAAGACAATTTCAATGTAAATCTGCCCAAAGTGAGATTTATATATTAGATTGACCATCTTCTGAATATATGAGAAAGTATATTGGGAAGAAGGATTTGTTACTAATAACTAATCCTCTAGGCATCATAATGCAGGGCATAGGTGCAGTGATACTTATACCCATAATAATAGCTCTGATATATGGTGAACATAATTATATAGGTTTTTTAGCTTTCGGAGTCTTTTCAATTGGTTTAGGGGCTATTTTAAGAAGGTTACCTGCCGATTATAACAGGTTACAGTTGAAACACGGGATGATCATTGCTTCCTTAGCCTGGTTATGGGCCGCACTAATCGGAAGCTTCTGCCTAATGTACTCCACCAACGTGGACTTCCTAAACGCCTACTTCGAAAGCATGTCCGCTTGGAGTGGTACTGGTCTAAGCATCTACCCTGATGTGGAAATCCTGCCTAAATCAATACTATTTTTAAGAAGCCTGGAACAGTGGGTGGGAGGTCTGGGAGTGGTAATTGTGGTAATTGGAATCCTGATCCGCCCCGGAACTGCTGCTTCCCGTTTATACAAATCAGAAGCACGTGAAGAGAAAATAAAACCCAGCATAACCAGCACTGTGAAGACTATCTGGTGGATTTATCTTTTATATACCATTGTAGGGGTTGTACTCTATCTAATAGTGGGAATGCATCTTTTTGACGCTATAAATCTTACCTTCACCACAATCTGCACCGGAGGCATGTCTATTAAAAATAACAACCTAGGTGCCTACAACAGTATCCCCATCTACATAGTGACCATGATCCTGATGATACTAGGCGGTACCAGCTTTCTGGTACATTATAAAGCTTTGAAAGGAAACATCATGGACGTTTTTCACGATCTTCAATTTCAGGCCATGATATTAATAATATCCGTTTTTTCAGTCCTCTTAATTGTAGTTTCCAATTTTACCTCTGTTAATTCTTTTTTCTTTATAATTTCAGCTCTAAGCACCACTGGTGCCAATATCCAACCCACACCCATCATGGTTAACTGGCCTGATTTTGCTAAAATACTCATCATAGGATTGATGATCGTTGGTATGTCTGCAGGTTCTACCAGTGGAGCGGCTAAACTTATACGAATAGTAATCCTATTTAAAGGAGTGTACTGGGAAATCAAAAGGATATTATCCCCTCAGGGGTCAGTTATCCCACGTAAAATTAGTGGCAAACCTGTTGAAGATGTGGAAATTAGAGAAGCAGGTAGTTATATGTTCATATATTTCATCTTTATTTTTATAAGTTGGCTGGTACTGGTTCAGTATGGCTACGATGGATTCAACTCCTTTTTTGAAGTGGTATCTGCTCAGGGAAATAACGGACTTTCCATGGGAATCGTTTCCCCAACCATGCCTGATCTGGCGACTATTCTGTTGATATTCAATATGTGGATAGGTCGAATTGAGATAATACCTGCATTAGTATTGTTTAAAGGTTTATGGGATGCTTTCAGAGGATAAATGAATACAAAAATAGGGATATATTTATTTTAAAATATGATCATGAGTTGGGGAGTGGGTGTCTATTTTTTTAGTAGTATTCTAAAACTCAGTCAGATTTATATACAATATGGTCTCTCAATGAAATGATGATAAGTTATCTGGGAAAGAAAGACTTATTTTTAATTGCAAAACCTTTGGGCATGATAATGCAAGGTATAGGGGTAGTGGTACTTATACCCTTAATCGTTGCCTTGATATATGGTGAAACCATATTTATGGAATTCATATTTTTCGGGGGTTTCTCCATATTAATGGGATTTTTTTTAAAAAGGATTCCTGCCGATTACAACCAGGTAAAACTTAAACACGGGATGATAATAGCCGCCCTGGCCTGGTTATGGGCCGCACTAATGGGAAGCTTCTGCCTAATGTACGCCACCAACGTGGACTTCCTAAACGCCTACTTCGAAAGCATGTCCGCCTGGAGTGGAAGCGGTCTCAGTATTTACACTGATGTGGAAATCTTACCCAAATCAATACTATTTTTAAGAAGCTTGGAACAGTGGGTAGGCGGATTAGGAATTGTAATCATGGTGATTGGAATTCTTATAAGGCCAGGGACAGCTGCGGCACGATTATATAAATCAGAAGCACGCGAGGAAAAAATTAAACCAAGCATAACCAGTACCATGAAAACTATCTGGTGGATATACGTCTTCTACACGTTTATGGGAATTATACTTTATATCCTTGCTGGAATGTCTGTTTTTGATGCCATTAACAACACCTTTACCAATCTTTCCACTGGCGGAATGTCCATTAAAAATGACAGTATAGGATTTTACAACAACAATATTATAACTATAATTACCATTATTCTAATGATTATAGGTGGTACTAGCTTTTTGGTTCATTACAAGGCATTCCGAGGTCAGGTTTTGGATGTGTTTCGTGATGTTCAGTTCCAAGCTATGATCATTCTGGTTGTTTTATTCTCAATTCTCCTCATTGTATTCGCAAAATTCACCAACTTAAATGCTGTGTTCTATGTAGTTTCTGCCCTGAGCTGTACTGGCTCCAACACCCTCCCGGTTAGCGTGATGGCAGCCTGGATGGATTATCCTAAAATCGTGCTGAGCCTTGCCATGATCATCGGTATGGCTGCTGGTTCCACCACTGGAGCAATCAAACTCATAAGAGTGGTTACTATCTTAAAGGGAGTATACTGGGAAATAAAAAGAATATTATTACCTGAAGGATCAATTATACCACGCAAAATTAGTGGAAAACCAGTTGAAGATGTGGAAATCAGGGAAGCTGGAAGTTATACCTTTTTATACCTCTTTTCTATTGTAATTAGCTGGTTAGTGTTGATGATGTATGGTTACGGTGGAGTTGATTCCCTTTTCGAAGTGGCCTCGGCCCAGGGAAATGTGGGGCTTTCAGTAGGGATAGTATCCCCTACCATGCCCGATATAGTTGAAATTTTAATGATCTTCAACATGTGGATTGGAAGGCTGGAGATACTGCCTGCAATAGTACTTTTAAAGGGATTATGGGATGTTTTTAGAAGATAATATATTTTAATAGGTTAAAACAGGCAAAGGGTAGTTAAAGAATTAGTAAGTAGAGAAAAAATAATAGGTATAAATCATGGATCTTTTCACCCACTTTATTGTACCCTTTGCCATTTTAATTCTTCTAAAGGTTAAGGATTTCAATGTTAAAGACCGTCTTTCTGGAGGTTTCGGAGGGATTTCAGTTGACTTTGATTTTATATTATTTGCAATTGGTTTTCTTTCCCCGGAGTTATTCATCTTCACTCACCGGGGAATAACCCATAGTTTCGTTTTTGGACTGGTAACTGCCATCATATTTATCTACATAATATCCCGGCCCAGTGTATACGATCTCATTAACTACGTGATAAAAAGGGATATAAAGGTGGAATTCAATTGCAAGAGTGTATTATTAGCATACTTCGGAGTTTTGACCCATCTTTTCCTGGACTTCCTGACCACTGGAGGCATACCTTTACTCTACCCATTTTCCCTGACCCGCTTCTCTGCCAACTTATATTATTACACTGATCTAGTAACCACAATTATGGCCCTGGGAGTTCTGATTATCCTCTATCTTCGCTTAAACCCAAAATACAAAAAAATAGCTCTAACTGGTTTTTTAATAATGTTAATTTCCTTTGGAGGTATTCGTACCTTTGAAAAAATGGATGCCATCGAGAGTCAGAATCTCACTGAAGGTTACACTCAACTAACTGCCTATCCAACCCCGGATATGTTCACCTGGACCCTGGTGGAAAGCGACGGTGGAGGCCGGTACCGTGTGTTCACCTACAACACCCTTAAAAAGGTTTCATCTAATTTAAAAGAAGTTAATAACCTCACCATTCAAAACGGGAGCTATGAATCTGGGCAAAAAGCTATTGAATTTGCTAACACTCTCCCTGAAGTAGAAAAGTTCCGGTGGACTTCACCCTATACTGCTATAAACGCCACTAAAACTGGTTCTCTTTGGAATGTTACCTACACTGACTTTGTGGGAAACCATTACGGTGCCAGTGAATTATCAGTTCTGGTACCCTAATAGTCAATTAAATGAATTAAAAGGGAATTTTACTTTTGTTTCCTGATTACTAAATTTCTATCACTGGATTTTTAATCCTAAATTAGGGATGACAACCAAAATGAACTAATTATTATTTATTATCTGGATGAACCCCAACACCAAGAAATTCATCTAAAAAAAACTTCTA
>JAUNXM010000130.1 GCA_030539815.1 Methanobacterium sp. | reverse complement strand
AATTTCCATTAAGGGTTTCCCGAACTGGCTGGCGAATTCGTCAATGTAAGTATCTCCCACCGGTTCCAGGGAACAGAAGGGTTTGGGGAATACAATCTTCACATCTGGTGCGGATTCGGTGATCTCCCGTTGGAGGCCTGGTGGTACCTGTGCCGGGTCGTGGAGTGGTATGATCACTGATTTAGCCCCGCTTTTTTGGGCGATAAGGGGCACGATCATGTTCACGTCCCCGTAAAGACCCACTGCCAGGATGAGATCCGCCTGGGGTATGGATTGGGGTACGTACTGTTCAAAGTCATCTATGAACTCCGGTAGATCCTCTGGGATCTCCTCTAATCCCACCATGCTACTGGCTAGTCCCATTTCTGCCAGGCTGTTAACAATACGACTGCCATACTTCCCTGAACTTATGATGTAAAGTTTCATTTAGCACTCCTCTTTCCCCATTTTATCTAAAAACACAATCCATCAAGAACAACTATCAGTAATTAGTCCTATAATTAAAAGTCATTAATAAATTAGTTGATATAAAGCCAATACTTTGAAGTAATCCAAGACTTTAAAGATATAGTTTGGGTACCTTTACTGTAATTTAAATGATAATTTCATTAATAGCATGATATTTACATTTTTACCTCCAAATAAACCCTAGAAAATGAGGTTAGAGATAATTATCCTTAAAAAGAAAAAAATATTAGCCACTGGTTATTTAAAAAAAAATCTCATTTTTTGTCTAAAATTAAGTTTATTTTATTCCTTTAAAGCCCAGTAGCACCGTTTAGGGGAAATAATGGTTTCGTCTTTTTTAAGTTCTTTCATGATCTTGTCAACTTCTTTTTTCTCCACACCAGATATCTGGCTGACTTTAGTGGCATTTAATGGTTCTTCTGAGTCTTTGAAAGCTTTGATCACTTTTTCTTTGTTATCCATTCATATCACCTTTTTAAATTATTTATTAACATATTTAGGATATTTTTTGTTTACCTTAAGACTTATTCAACTGAATTTTAGGTTACCTTTACACGATTTATTCAATTAAGATTATTCCATTTGAATTCTCATTAACTTTATTATTTGGATTCTACTTGCTTGAATTTCCATTTGAATCCATATAATATTTGTTACGAACAGTTTGTAGGGGGTTAACTGGTATCCTAAAAACCCTGAGGATTTAACCCTGTGGATATGATAACCCTAAGGATATGATCTACCTTTCCAGTTCAAATTTCCTGTTTTCTATCTCAATGGCATCCAGTGGGCATTCTTTCAGGCATATTTCACAGTAACCACATGTGGCTGGATCAATTACTGCTTTCCCCTCATCAGTGATGGTTATGGTATCCAGCCCTACCAGTACCTGGGGGCAGCTTTTCAGGCATTCCTCCTGACACCGGACTGTGTTGCAAATTTCTTGGTCCACTACTGCGGATTTAACTGCAAAACCCAGCCCCCTTTTCACAGCTTCCTTGATCTGGTAACTGGCCAGGTGCATGCTGGTATCCCCCACCGCAGGGTCAGTGTCGGTGCTGGCATTGCAGGGGTAATTGTGTAGTTTCTGGGTGGCACTGAGTTCAGCATCATTCACCGGCATGCTCCACAGTCCCTTGGCAATGTAATCCGTGGACCCACAGGGAGCGCCACGTAAGACTTCCACCTTTTTAATGAACTTATCAGATTTGATATAAAGCACGGGTTTCCCGAATCGCATGGCGAACTCATCAATAGGGGCATCCCCCACTGGCTCCAGGGAGCAGAAGGGTTTGGGGAACACGATCCTCACTTCCGGGGCAGATTCGGTGATTTCCTTCTGGAGTCCTGGTGGCATTTGTTCCGGGCTGTAGATGGGGATTATGGCTGATTTAGCCCCGGTTTTCTGGGCTACCTCCGGGACTACCATGTTTATATCCCCAGATAGGCCAACAGCCAGGATGAGATCCGCAGGAGGTAGGGTCTGGGGAATGTACTGGGAAAAGTCATCAATGAAATGGGGTAGATCTTCAGGATATTCTTCCATTCCCACGATGTTACTGGCCATACCGTGTTCAGCCAGGTTATTAACCACCCGGCTACCGTACTTACCAGATATTAGCAGGTAGATTTTCATGGTTCCTCCTGATTATCCGCATCCCGGAGCCTCCGGCAGCGGAAGATTACAGTACCACCATCCGTGTATGGTTTACCTGGATCTACACATTGCAGGTAGGCGTGTTCCTGATCCCCTTCACTGGTTAGTCCCAGTTGTAAGGGTATCCAGTGGTGTTCCAGGAGGGTGGTGTAATGTAGAATAGTTGACAATGCATGGGTGCACAGGGCATCAGTCTCCTCCAGGTCAATTTCTGGATCTTTAAAAACAATACGGTCCCCCTCCTTGTAGACCGGGCAGTGTCCCCTTATTTCATGGACAGTTATTTCCAGCATGGGTAGTCCACTCTCCAAGTTATTTATTGATTATTTTTTCAATTTTTTTCCTTGTTTTATTATTGTACTCCGTGGTAAATAATTCTTGAGTAAATAGTTGGATGGAGCATGGTATGGGTCTGGAAAGTTAATAATTTAGTTAAAATAGGGTTGATTCAAAAATAAGAGAAGTGCAATCAACGGTTAAGATAAGAATATAATGATAAAAATATTAAAAAAAAAGGCTTAAGAGGTGGGGATTTAATCCTAAAATAAGGTAAATATGGGTTTAATAACCCATTTACATTAACTCGTCACGGAGGTCGATGGTGTCGGCCAGGTCTGGTCCGGTACTGATGATGGTTACTGGTACCTTGGTTTCGTTTTCAATTTCTTCAACGAAACGTTTTATCTCACCAGATAGTTCGGAGTATTCAGTTACCCTTTCACAGGAGGGGTATAATCGGTCCACGCAGGTTAGTGCTATCTGGGTGGCTCCGTTTATCATACAGGATTCCCGGGCCAGGTCCATGTCGAAGAGTCCTACTCTTCTTCTTCGCCCGGTGACTGTCCCGTATTCTTCCAGTCCCATTTTCTCGGCTTCGGCCTGTTTCATTTCTGAGGGGAATGGTCCTTCCCCTACACGGGTTATGTAAGATTTGAAAACTACAATAACATCATCAATACGAGTGGGTCCCACACCAATATCTGCAGCGGCACTGGATGCCGTGGTGTCCTTACTGGTTACAAAGGGGTATGTTCCGTAGTACAGGGATAATCCAAACCCTTGTGATCCTTCTATGAACACGTCACGTCCCTCATCCAGGGCAGTGTTCACTTCCAGTGGCACGTCAGCAGTGAAACCTTCCATTTCTTCCACATCCACGGCCTGTTTAATGGTTCGGAGGGCACGGTCACGGTTGGCTGGTCCGCAGCCAGTTCCGGTACTTCCAATCTTTTTGTACAGGTGGTCTGAGCCTTTGTCCTGTTCTTTGTGTTCTTCTTCAATTATGGCACAGCGGTAATCAGCGAATGTTCTGTTTTTAACCTGGTACTTGTTGAGGTAGTCCAGTTCATGGTGGAAGACTGTTGGGTCCACCAGTACACCGGCACCTATGAGGAGTCTTGCTCCGGTGTGGACAAATCCTGAGGGGATCATCCGCAGTCCATATTTTTCTCCGTTAAACTCCACCGAATGGCCTGCGTTGGGCCCTACTCCGGCCCGGGCAATGATTTCCGGTTTGTCCTGGTAGCAGAGGTAGGTGATACATTTACCTTTACCCTCGTCTCCCCAGCCTCCGCCTACTAAAATGTTGCATGTCATATATAATCATCCTCTTAGTGTAATGATTTTAACCTCTTTTATATTGTCAAGAACCGCTTAAAAAGATTTTCCCACATAACCATAACGAGAATATCAGCCCGTAATACTATTATATGGGATTAATTGGCCTTTGATATGCTTTATTCTTTTTTTAAAGGATTTATTATAGTGATAATCTATTTACTAGTTGTATTATTTGGTTGCATTGGATTGGTTGGATAACTTCAGTTTAGTGGATAGCTAAAGAAGAATACCTTCAACTTAAAGGTAGCTAAAGAAGAATACCTTTAATGGTGTGGTTTACTTCCCTGAGTTATGATCCTTTCGAAGAGTTCCGGAGTGTACTTGCGTTGCATGGAAACCAGTATGTGCTGGTTCAGGGCTTCCTCTAAGATCTCCACGGTCATCTTTTCCTCCCCGCGACGGATGCGTATGGCCTGGGCTATCTGGGCTATGTCCCGGGCATGGGCAAAGGTGGGCCTCAGGCTTTCCCCTCCCTGTATTTGGGGTATGTAAACCTTCCGGAATCTTTCCAGGACCTCTGTTTGGTAGTTTTCTTTGAGGGTGTCCAGGTTGCGCTGGAACACTTCCACGATCTCATCGGAGCTGGGAACCTCCAGGTAGACGTGTAATGGTGCCCTCCTCAGGTGGGCCTCGTCAATGATGGTGATCTCTAGGTTGGTGGAGAGGGCGGGTATGAAGTGGGTGTGCACAATTACCGGTGCTCCTTTAACGTAGATCACGTCTTTCTTGTTCTCCAGGGGCACAATCATCCGGTTTAAGAGTACGTTGGGGTCTTCCTTCTGCCTTCCCAGGTCGTCCAGTAAGAGTACTCCCCCGTTGGCCTTGATGATGGGTGAGGTTTCATAGACTCCCTTGTTGGGGTTGTAGAGTGTTTCCATCTTTTCAGTGGATAACTCGGAACCGGTGAAGACGAATGGTGCGTATATCTTCACCCAGCGCGGGTCTCCGGGTTGTTCATCCCGCAGGTGGTGGAAGTCAGGGTCCATTAACTGTATTATGTTCCCGCTGAACTCGATGTAGCGGGGTATGATGAGGGGTGGTAAAAGTTCCGACATTTTACTGGTGAGGAAGGTTTTACCAGTTCCTGGTGGTCCGTAGATGAAGAATCCTTTACCACCAATGGCTGCTTCGTTTAAAACCTTTTTGGGGTATTCCATTCCCACCACATCGTGGAAGGCCTTGTCCACCACTTCTTGAGGTATGTTGAGGGGGTAGCGTCCCTTGAGCTGGACTTCCATAATTTTGAAGTAGTCATCGTAGGTTACCGGGGCCATGCCAATGTAGGGGTTTTCCTCCATTAACTGCACTGCCTTCTGGTGGCCCTGTTTCTTGATGGTGTAGTCCACACTGGCAAAGAGGAATCCTCCCCCGGTCTGGGCGATGAGGTCCTGTTTTTCCATGGGTTTAAGGCATTCTTCCAGGAGGTCCGTGTGTAACCCGGTGATTTCGTGCATCTGCTGGACTTTTATATTCCCGTAGGTGTTGATGATCTTCAGTAGCAGGTTCTGTATGAATCCCTTGGATAGGTCTATTTCATCCAGTGATTTGGGTTCTTCCAGTACCTGGAAGAGTTTCTGCATCCTTGTATCGTGATAATAATCTGTTTCCATTTGAAGACCGCCATTATATAATAATTTATGATTTCCAGGTTTAATATGTAAATTAAACCCCACTAGGACTCTGTATTTATTTATGGTTTTATTAGCAGTTAAGATTTAACATCACAGACACAAATGGTTTATCTTATTTTTAGTGATAGATTTCACATATTTTTTAAGAATTCAGTGATGATCGTGAATCAGCTATGAACCTCAACTTACGTGTATCTGGGAGACACCCTTAAGATAGTGATAAATACATAAAAAAATTAATAATCATCCGGTAATAACAGAAATATATTTTATACAAGATTTATCCAAACAAGATCCTGAAAATCCAAACAAGAATCTTTCTATCCAAACAAGATCC
>JAUNXM010000129.1 GCA_030539815.1 Methanobacterium sp. | reverse complement strand
ATATAAAGTAAAACATAAAATATGTAAAGAAAAGTTGAAAAGGTCTAAAGTAAACTTTGCATCCTGCAGGTGACACTGGAAATGTTTGAAAACACACTGGATAACTACGCACATTCTAACGGCCTTAAAGATATTAACACCTTTTTTAAGGTTTTGTTTGCAATTTCAACCATGTTAGTAAGTCTGATATCCACATCACCAGTAGTACCTCTCCTGGTTACATTTTTTGTCTCGGCTTTAATCATCTTCCAGGCCAAAATCCCCTGGAAGTTCTACCTTAAATTTTTAGCTATCCCCTTCACCTTTGGATTCCTAACCTCCATTTTCATGTCCATCTTTTTCGGGGTAGGTGCACACATCCTGGATCTGGGAATATTCAACCTGACAGTCACTGAGGATGGTTTCAACATGGGATTACTGGTTTTTTCCAGGGTAATGGGTGGTTTCACCTGCATGGCCTTTTTAGCATTGACCATACCCATGACTGAATTATTCAGTGAACTGGAACGCTTCCGGATCCCTCAGATAGTTACAGAATTAGCAATGTTAATGTACCGATACATATTCTTATTCCTGGATGAGGGTCTTAATATGTACCACGCCCAGGAAACACGTTTAGGCTATTCATCCTACCGGAAATCCTTCAAATCACTGGGCATGCTAGGCAGCAACCTGTTCATAAGAACCTGGATCAAGGGGGAACAGGCCCACATCGCCATGGAATCAAGGGGGTACAACGGTTCCATGAGAACTCTGAAGGCACCGGAGAGCATAAGAAGTATAGGAATCCGCAATCTAGCATTACTGGTTTCTTTCGAAGTAACCTTACTGATCTGTGTATATTTCACCTGGAACATGAGAATAATCTAGATGTATTATATTTAACACCCTTTTTTATGGTGTAATTATGGAATAACCCTTCAGAAACCATTAATCTCCAATAATTCTTTTTAAATTATCCACTTTTTTAACATTACATCCAAAAAAGGCAGTAGGAAATCTCTAATGTGTGGGATGAAGGAATACTTGTGAAGAACAATTTTATATCTTAAATGGATAATAGGTATTTTGAGTGAATCCAATGAACGTCCTAGAAACTAAAGATGTCAGTTATGAATATCCCGACGGCACCCCGGCCCTTAAGGATGTGAACTTCCACGCATCGAAAGGTGAAATAGTCGCCCTGCTGGGTCCTAATGGGGCTGGCAAATCCACCCTCTTTTTACATTTTAACGGAATTTTAAGACCATCATCCGGTAAGATTATGGTGGAGGAAGTTCCCCTCAACTACGATAAGAAGGCCATTATGAATGTCCGGCAGAAAGTGGGAATTGTGTTCCAGAACCCTGATGACCAGCTTTTTGCACCAACTGTTGCCGAAGATGTGGCTTTCGGACCACTGAACATGGGACTCGGCCAGGATGAAGTGGAAAGACGAGTAACTGAATCCCTGGAAA
Source organism: Methanobacterium sp. (assembly GCA_030539815.1). Classification (GTDB taxonomy): domain Archaea; phylum Methanobacteriota; class Methanobacteria; order Methanobacteriales; family Methanobacteriaceae; genus Methanobacterium. The sequence goes on along the minus strand of JAUNXM010000129.1, from coordinate 4,270 downwards.
GGGTGGGAATGGCTGGTTTTGAGAGGAAACCACCACACCACTTGAGTGGAGGTCAGAAGAAAAGAGTGGCCATTGCCGGTATACTGGCCATGCGTCCGGGGATAATGGTCCTGGATGAGCCCACCAGTGGCCTGGATCCCAAGGGAGCCTCCCAGATCCTGCACATCCTGCACCAGCTCAACCAGGAAGGAATGACTATTGTCATATCCACCCACGACGTGGATTTGGTGCCACTTTACGCCTCCCTGGTTTATATAATTAGTGATGGTCATATAATTAAGGAGGGAACACCACAAGATGTCTTTGGTGATGTGGATACCATCAGAAAGGCCAACCTACGCCTACCTCGTATTGCCCATCTCATGGAAATACTCCAAAAAAAGGATGAACTACCCTTTGACAAACCATACCCTTTAACCATTGGTGAAGCACGGAGAAAACTTTTAAAACATCTTGAAGAGTGATTAATTTTTAGAGAGTGTTAACTTCTTGGAGAGGGATTGACTTTGAGGGTGTGGTAAACTTCTTGAAAAGTGATTCACACTTATTAAAATTTATTTAAATTTCTTTTTAGACCCAATAATTCAATATAAAAAAAATTCCTATTCTAAAAAACATAGTATGGTGTATCCATGGGGGAAAAATCACAGGTTGCAGTGGCTGAATGCCAGTCTTATTCTCTTGATGAAGTTCTAAAAGCTACCCAAACATGTATGGATTTCCTTGGAGGTCTAGCATCCTACATCAATCCAGGGGACACTGTACTCCTTAAACCCAACCTGCTCCAGGCTAAACCTCCCGAGGAATACATAACCACCCACCCTGCCCTGGTGGAATCAGTAATCAACCTGGTAAGAGATGCAGGGGGAATACCTCATGTGGGGGACAGTCCCGGGGCCTTTGACAGAAACATGGAGAAGTACTGGAATATCACCGGCCTTACCGAGGTATGCGGAAGGTTAGATGTGGAACTGGTGAACTTTGAAACTGCAGGGAGTTACCAGAAAACCAGGAATGGGCACGATTATCACATAGCCAAACCAGTTCTGGATGCCGATCTGGTGATCAATCTTCCCAAGATCAAAACCCACAGCCTCACCACATTCACCTGCACCATTAAAAACCTTTACGGCACGGTTCCCGGATTCACCAAGGTGGAATACCATAAACAGGCCCCCCAACCCTCCCAGTTCGCTGAAAGGGTTGTAGATATCTTTGCAGTTAACCAGCCCTGCCTTCACATTGTGGATGGTGTGATTGGAATGGAAGGATCCGGGCCCTCATCAGGCGATCCCCGGAAACTAGGCATGATCCTGGCTGGTGAGGATGGAGTGGCCCTGGACAGTTTCATCACCCATATTTTGGGACGTAACCCCCTGGAAGTACCCACCAACCGCATAGCTTACGAGCAAGGATTGGGACAAGCGGATTTAGGGAAGATTAAAGTCTGGGGAAATGCCCCGGTTATTGATAATTTCAAATGGCCACCAAAACTGTCTTCCACACTGGAAATGATCCCAGGCCCCCTGGCCCGAGGCCTGATGAAGTTCTGGTGGACCCGGCCAGCCATTTACCCTGATAAATGTAACCAGTGCAAAAGATGCCAGGAAAGTTGCCCTACAGGTGCCCTTAAACGACCTGGAACTCTAACCGAGGATCAGAAGGCTTACATCCCAGAATTCGATTACGATTATTGTATAAACTGTCTCTGCTGTATGGAAATGTGCCCACAGAAGGCGGTTTACCATGACCAGAGTTTGATTTACAGGCTTATTTCCCGATTTTCAAATTCTCCCTAAGTTTAATCATTATGTTCTTTATACGGGTTAGAATTATTATCGTCTGGATTTGTTTATGGGATTTGATTATTGCGGGTATTTTGTATAATATTTGAATTGTTATAAGCCATTTATAATGGGTCTATATCAAATTCAATCAGTTTATACTTAAAATCAACATTATCCTATTTAAAAGAAAATGAGAATAAATTCTCAAAAAATTGCTTTTCCCTATTTATTATCTATCCTGGGTGGGCGGAGCTTTGATCACTACTTTCTTCAATCCGGGTAATTTCCTGCAGGATATACCCCAGTACGAAGAGGAGCACTCCATTGATGATCAGGATCACTGGAACGATCATGGCCGGGATTAGGCCTGGTGTGAGCATGGATAAACCAAAGGCAATGGACACCACGTTAAGCACGGTCTGGGTGATGGCGAGTTTCTTGGCAATGGGCGGAAGTGGCACTGGTTCGCCTGGAGGATCCTTAAGCCCCTGTAATATGGGAATGAATCGTTTCAGGAGTAATATTCCCCCACCCAGTATGTTCAGTACTCCCAGGAGTATTTGAACCATTCCTGTGAGAATTCCCGGAACAGTGCATGAGAAGATTCCCATGGCCGCGAACACAATCCCTAGCACAATCATCAACCAGGAACGCTTGTACTGGCCCATGGGGGTTTCCCCCAGTGTCATCATCTGGATGGCCATAATCACCAGCAGCAGACCCAGCTGGCCATCGGGAGAAAAGGGTAAAATACCCAGGTTAACCGGGAAAAGAAGGAATCCCAGGATGGTTATGAGAACCCCTACCATGATCAGCACGGCCAGTGATAAAGAGATAGAAGCTTCCTGTAAAAACTTAAAACGATTTCTAGATTCCTTTTTTAACTCAACGGGTTCTTCGGGATAAACTCCAGACACCTTGTAAATACACCATGATAGATAAAAGAAACTGATTCCATAGGCAAGTAAGACTATTCCAGTTTGGGGGTCAGTGGTGATCCCTGGGAAGAGGGTTATCAGTCCAGAGATAATGGTGATGGCATATACCAATCCACAGGCAATGGTAAGATGTCTTAATACTCCTGGGACTTTCATCCATAGTCTGGCTTTTTCTTTGGAAAAAAATAGTTGTAATATGAGGGATATTCCTCCTGCAAAAAGTAAAACACCCACCAGCACGCGGACCAGCCAACTAAGCGTTCCGGGAATGAAACAGGCCACCATTCCCAGAATAGCTGCACATATTCCCACAATGACCAGCAACCATGACCTGCGAAGATCACCGAAGGGTGTTTTTCCCATGGTAACTATCTGGAAGGCGACGATGACCAGGAAGAGCCCGTAAGTACTGTCTGGGTTGTAAGGCAGTTCTCCGGTGTGTATTCTGAAAAGAAGAATGCCAAAGAGGAACATGAACACTCCCAGGATTAGCAGTATGACAACTTCCAGTGAGAGATCAGATTCTTCACGCATTTTAACGTAATTGGGTTTCGTTCTCGATGCTGGCAAAGGAATAACCTCCTGAGGTATAGATTTGAAATAATCAATATCCTGTTATTCCAAATGATCAGTAGTAATTTCCACCTTTTTCGTAGGCAGCTCTACGCTCACGTGCCATTTGCAGCATAACCTCTTCCATTTCCTTATCTCCCAGGATGTATTTATGCCACTGTTCAGTGTATGGTTCTTCAGGAATGATGATGATTCCTTTCTGCTCTGCCACCCGGTCAAGGATAAGTTGGGCTGCTTTATCAACAGGATAGGCATCATCAGGGATTTTTATCTCATCATGGGTGGTTCCATCAATGGATTTTTTGAAAATAGGGGTGGCAATGTTGGCCGGGCAGATGGTTGAAAAGTGAAGATTCTTTTCTGTGTACTCGTATCGTAAACATTCGGTGAGGCCAGTCACACCAAATTTGGTAAGGGAATAAAGTGCCTGGAATGGTGGTGGGACTATACCGGCAATGGAACTGGTATTGATGATATGACCAGACCCCTGTTCCAGCATGATGGGCACTGCCGTGTGAACACCGTAGATTACACTCCACAGGTTAACATCAATGATGTTTTTCCAGTCTTCCATGGTGGCCGTTTCAAACTGCAGGGTTCCTCCGACTCCTGCATTGTTGAATAAAAAGTCTAACCTACCAGCTTCTTTTACAGTTTCATTAATGGCTTTTTCCACCTGTTCCTGAACAGTAACATCCACGATAATGGTATGCACCCGATCATCATATTCTGATAATTGTTCAGCGGCTTTGGAAACCTTATCCGGGTTCCTTCCTGCCATGTAAACTATTGCCCCTCTTTTTAAGAGTTCTTCACTTAAAGCATATCCAATACCAGAATTTGCACCAGTCACAATACAGATCTTGTCCTGATAGTACTCAGAATTACTCATATACATCAACTCCATTCATCCTTCCCGTTTCTTATCAAACGTTCTGTGAGAGATTTAATTTCTCTTTCACTTGATTTATT
>JAUNXM010000128.1 GCA_030539815.1 Methanobacterium sp. | reverse complement strand
GGAATTAAAAAATTAATGCAATTATTAAATATTCATTGGTCCATCTAAAAAATTGGAGAGGAATTTCTATGAATGAATCAAAATTTGCACATATAACCCGTGTTCATCCATGTTTTAATGAAAAAATGCATGACAAGGTGGGAAGAGTTCATCTGCCCATCGCACCTCGCTGTAATATACAGTGCAACTTCTGCACCCGTGAACTCAACAAATGCGAACAACGCCCAGGAGTATCCTCCCGGGTAATGACTGTGGGAGAAGCAGTAACCCATGTGGCCAAGGTGATCAAGGAAATGCCCATTAGTGTGGTGGGAGTAGCTGGACCTGGAGATGCCCTGGCCAACCCCGAAACACTGGAATTCTTCAAGATAATTGATAAAAAATTCCCGGATCTCATAAAATGTATGAGTACCAACGGCCTACTCCTGGCTGACATGGCCGAGGAAGTGGCTGCAGTAAACATCAGCACCATCACCGTAACTGTCAATGCCGTGGACCCTGAAATTGGTAAAAACATATATTCAAGGGCTGTTTATGATGGGAAAGTCTATGAAGGAGAGGAAGCATTCAAGATCATCTCAGAAAAACAATTAGAAGGGATAGAAAAAGTATCCAAACTGGGAGTAGTTGTTAAAGTTAACAGTGTCCTCATCCCTGGCCTCAACGATGAACACATCGAAGATATAGCCCGGGAAGTTAAAAAAAGAGGCGCCAGTTTAATGAACGTCATACCCCTCATTCCATTATACAAGATGAAGGATTATCCAAAACCGGGATGTGAAGAACTTTCCAATGTACGGGATAAAGTGGAGGAGACCCTACCGGTCTTCCGTGCCTGCACCCAGTGCCGGGCCGATGCCTACGGAGTACCTGGAAAAGAGGACAAACACCTGGATATGACTCCGGCCAGCCATTATTAGGGATTACCATATCCCTTGAAACCATTTTTTTTATTTTAGAAATAGATTAATCTGTTTTATCATCATTATTCTCGCTAGATTCATAGAATCCAATTCAACTACATATAATTCAAAATATAGAAATTAAATACAATATAAGTTTTAGTTACCGGATGTGACTTATCATGAAAACCATGTACTGGAAGGATGACCTTCTTTACCTACTAGATCAGACTTTACTCCCCCACGAAACAGAATACCTTGTTTGCGGAACATACCAAGATGTTATAACTGCCATTAGAACTATGGTGGTCCGGGGGGCCCCAGCCATAGGTGTGGCAGCTGCCTTTGGAATGGCCCTGGCCTACCAAGCAGATGAAGATATGGGGGAAGCAGCTCAGGAAATGAAAGATGCCCGGCCAACAGCAGTGAATCTCTTCTGGGCAGTGGACCGAGTTATGGGATCTCCCGATCCATTGAAAGAAGCATTACTAATGTATGAAGAAGATATGGAAACCAACCGTCGCATGGGAAGTTACGGGGCGGAAGTAATTGATGATGGTGACACCATATTGACCCACTGCAATGCCGGGGCACTGGCCTGTGTGGATTTCGGCACAGCATTAGGGGTTATCCGTGCAGCTAATGAAGAAGGGAAAAACATCAGTGTGGTGTGTGATGAAACCAGACCAGTACTCCAAGGAGCTCGCCTTAGTGTCTGGGAAATGCAACAGGAAAACATTCCAGTGAAACTAATTGTGGATGGTGCTGCTGGTCGTCTTATGCAGGAAGGAGAAATAAACAAGGTGGTCATAGGAGCCGACCGGGTGGCCAGGGGAGGGATAGCCAACAAAATCGGATCACTAATGGTGGCCCTGGCAGCCAAACGATTCAACGTACCCTTTTATGTTGCGGCCCCCAAAAGCACATTCGACAGTGAAAACAGCATATACGATATTGAAATAGAAGAACGTGATCATATGGAAGTATTAGCCTTTGCTGGATGCATTGCAGCACCATTAGGCACCCAAGTTCGTAATCCTGCTTTTGACGTGGTACCCAGTGACCTTATAACTGGTATTATAACTGAAGATGGAATAGTGGATCCTTTCTGATAACCGGAAGGAAACATTATACTTCATTTTCTGAAGCTCATTTTTTTGGTATACACTAAATAACTAACTTAAAACCTGCAATATAATCTTATCATTCCCAATTATCCTGAAAAAACAATAATTAACTGGATGGTTTAACAACTTATTGGGATACTAATTTTTTTAGTAAATCATCAAAATGTATGGTTACTCCCACTCCAGAAAGTTTCTTAACTGCCTTGAAAAAAAAGTGGATTGATTCTTCATCTACATCTCCCAAACACCAGTTTTTACAGAAAACTCTCAAAGAACCGTGAATGATCTTAACCTGCCAGATATCTCCTTCAAGTGATATGTCGTCTGCAGGGGGAATCTTCTCCCTGTTGAGAATATTATTCTCGTCAGAGTCGCAGTGGCAGTTGGCATCCTGACAATTACCGGATGCATCATGATGATGATCATCTTCAGATACTTCTTCAGCATCAACGGAAATTAGGCATTCTTCCCACTTCCGGATGCCGCAATGATCTAGATCTTCCCAGAAAACTGTCCATTTTTCACTTGAAGGAATGGAAACCAAGGTTAAATATTGATTCTTCTCAGATAGATGGGAATCTGCTTCTGAAAAGAAGAAAAGCCTACCATCCACCAGCTTTAAAGAATTATGTCCTCCCTGGCTGAATGAATATTCCACTTCCAATAATTCTGGATATTGTTTTACAGTCATAAAAACTCCTTTTAATTATTATTAAACCATTTTTCATATTTAGTTGATTCTGGCATCAATGGCCACATGCCAAACACCTGGGCTTCGGGATTTGACCTTCCGTTTCCCCACAACCTCCACCTGGCGGGGGTGGGCAGCATCTTCAATCCTTTTAACTGGTTCTTCATAGTCACGGCTGAACTGATAATAATTCAGAATTCCTCCTGGTTTTAAGTGCTCCACAGCCGCCGGCAGGAACTCGCAAGCAGTACCGGGTAAATTCATAATAATACGATCTGCTTTCACATCCAGATCCTTCAAAACTTCGGCTACATCACCCTGGATTGGGTTAATCTTTCCCTGCACCTTGTTCAACTCAATATTTTCCTTTAAATAGTGAATTGCAGATGGGTTGATGTCTATGGCGTATATTTTCACGTTTTGGAGGTGGGGTCTTCGGGCGATGTTAATGGCGAAGGGCCCCACCCCGGTAAACATGTCAATAATTAGCTCACCATCAGTAACCTGGTCTCCAATTATTCGCCTTTCCGTGGCCAGACGGGGGCTGAAGTAGACCTTCTTCACATCCAAAATTATCCTGGAATCATATTCCCGGTGGATGGTTTCAGGGTTATCTTCACCAGCGAGATGTTCTAATTCCCTGGTGCGGACAACACCCTTAATGGCACTTTTCTTACGATAAACAGATCTTCTTTTGGTGAATTTCAGGGCAGCATCACCAATAAGGAACTTCTCTTTCTCCAGATCTTCGGGGATTTCCAGAATCACCACATCCCCCATAATATCGAAGGATTTTTTGAACTCTTCCATCTTTTCCAGGGGTATCTTACCATGGAGGTAGTCTTCCATGTTTCGGGGTCTCTTTTTCAGTTCTTCAAATTCAAAATTAACAATATTATCTATTTGAAGTCCTATTTCCTCTATAAACTCAATACTGGGCTTTTGATTTAGGGGAAGGTATACGTAGTCCTTCCAACGTCTAATTTTCCAGTTATGATCCAGAATTGATTTCTCCTGTAGAATGAGGCGGACACGGTTAGCTTCGTTTTTAGGGACCTTTAATCCAATCATGGAATTCCTCGAATTTTAATGAAATCTAATCTACTATTTACCGAATTTAATTGTATTTTAATTAATTTATCACAGTTCCCTTTAAGTTCATCTGTACTAATTCCCTTAATTTCCTTATTTTATATTGTTTTAATTTATTTTTTTCATCTGATTTTCAATATAATATATCTGATTTTTCATTAAAGGTTTTTTAAGAAATATCACTTTTAGAATACTGATTTACATTTTATGTACATTCTATAATAAAATTTTATAAACATCCCATCCTATAATTAGATGTTGAAGGTGAAAAAAATGCTCTACCTGGTTGGACTGGGACTTTACGATGAAAAAGACATATCTTTAAAAGGTTTGGAAGCCATTAAATCCGCTGATGTTGTATACGCTGAATTCTACACTGCACGCCTATTTGGTGGTGATCTCAAATCACTGGAAAGTCTTGCTGGGGTAACCATTAACATACTTCGCCGCGAAGAAGTTGAAGAAGATAGTTTACCCATTAACCAGGCAAAAAATAAGAATGTGGCATTCCTAACAGCTGGTGACCCTTTAATGGCCACCACCCATTCAGACGTCCTGATGGAAGCTCGCAGGAAGGGTATAAAAACCAGGGTCATTCATTCCTCATCCATCCTCTCGGCTGCTCCGGGTATTGCTGGACTGCAGGCATATAAATTCGGTAAAGTCACCACCATACCCCGACCAGAGGAAAATTATTTCCCTCACTCTCCATATCAGGTTATTGGGGAAAATAAGAAAATGGGATTGCACACTCTGGTTCTATTGGATATTCAGGCCCACCGGGATTATTACATGACAGCCAACGAAGGACTAGAATACCTCCTGCGTGTAGAAGAGGAACGAAGTGAAAGATTCCTATCAGGAGATACCCTGGCAGTGGTGATTGCCCGGGCAGGTTCACCCGAACCACTGGTCCGCGCTGGTGATATAGACACCCTAACTGGAGAAGATTTTGGAGGTCCACTGCACTGCATTATAATACCTGGAGATTTGCACTTTCTGGAGGCCGAAGCACTGGTTGTGTTGGGGAACGCACCAGAATACATTATGGGAGAAGATTAAATCAGTTTAGTATAAATCGATACTGATTAATAATGTGGATACCAACTATGGGGATGTTTAAGGATTTATTTAATCATATCTTAAATAGTATATTTAATAGAATAATCATGTGATTAATAATCATTGCCTTGATAAATATTTAGGATTTCAAAAATGGATATAAATTCTATTAAAAAGGACTTTAGTATTGCCAGACCATATTTAAAATGGGCGGGGGGCAAAACTCAGCTTCTTTTAGAACTTGAAAATAGATTACCACGATCTATACTGGAAAGTAGGGTTATAAAACGGTATGTGGAGCCATTTGTTGGTGGAGGGGCCATGTTCTTCTACCTTAAAAACCATTACCAGGTTACTGAATCCATTCTTCTGGATGTCAACCCTGAATTAATTATGGCTTACAGGGTGATTCAAAATGAAGTGGATAAACTCATCACTATCCTAAAGGATATGGAAACTTCACACCTCAGTAATGGCGAAGAGGATAGGAAAGAGAATTTCTACAGCATCAGGGAGAAATATAACCAGAAAATGCGGGAAATGGATTATCATAATTTTAGTGATGAATGGATCCAGAGAACTGCTTGGTTGATATTCTTGAACAAGACCTGTTTCAATGGACTCTTCCGTATCAATAGCAAGGGTGAGTTCAACGTACCCTTTGGCCGGTACCGGAATCCGACCATCTGTGATGAAGGAAACTTAATGGCTGTGCATCGGGCCCTTGAAAAAACAGAGATACTGTGCAGGGATTTCACCCATGCAGGGAACTTCATTGAAAAGAACACCTTAGTGTACATGGACCCACCCTACCGTCCCCTAAACAGCACTTCCCATTTCACCAGTTACTCCCG
>JAUNXM010000127.1:0-2500 GCA_030539815.1 Methanobacterium sp. | reverse complement strand
GTGATGAATTTATCGGTAACTCTTCTGCCTGCGGGCTCGGGCACCGCGACCACCGTATTTTTTAGGCTCTGATCTTCGGGGGTCCCCTACCAGCATGGTACGGTCGTAGTGACTGAACTTTTCTTTAAGTTCAATGTCCCCAGTCCACTGTACCAGGCCTTTGGCAATTACCATTCGGGCGGCTTCTGCCTGTCCCATTATTCCGCCACCTATAACTTTAACATCTATGTCCACCTGGTTGATTAAGTCACCAGCCAGGGTGAGTGGTTCGTTTATTTTAAGTCGTGCCAGTTCTGGGTCGTATAGTTCCACTGGCTGTTTGTTGATGCGCACTCGGCCTTTACCTTCTCTGAATCGGCCCCGAGCGATGGCTGTTTTTCTCTTTCCACTAGTGTGAATAACCTTCTTCATAGTTACACTTCCTCACTTTAGAATTTGGCTCCTAGTAGCTGGGATATTTTCCCCAGTTCAACTGACTTGGAGATGTTTTTGGGTTGTGCTTCCCTTAACTGGCCGATTTCTTCTTTTTCAAATTCCATGGGCACTCCGACGTGGACTTTCAGTCCTTTTAGAGCTTCCCTTCCTTTGTGCTGTTTGTAGGGTAACATGCCCCTTACAGTTCTCCGGAATATGTCATCAGGTCGGCGTGGGTATTTTGGTCCCATTCGGCGTGGGTTGGATATGCTGGCCCTGTCTATTCTTTGTTTGTACTTGGCATAGGCCCATTCCTTGTTACCGGATATTATAATCTTCTCTGCATTTAAAACTGTTACCCGTTCCCCGGAGAGAAGTTTTTTACTGACTGTACTTGCCAGTCTTCCCAGGACGAGTCCTTCTCCATCTATAATCATGTTAACACCTTTATTATTGAATAATTTTTACTCCGCTTCCCTTGGGGTTTTCTTCCATTAGGAGGGTGATGTCAAGGCATTTCCCGCCGGCATTTACTATTTTCTCTTCTGCCTGTTTGGAGAAGTCCAGTGCTGCTACTTGAACTTTGTGGTCCAGTGCTCCGCTTCCCAGGACTTTTCCAGGTACCAGTACTATTTCATCTTCTGCGGTGTGCCGGTTGATTCTGGAAAGGTTTACCTCTGCCTGACTGCGGGTGGATTTTTCTAGCCTTTTGGCCAGGTTTCTCCAGAGGGGTGCTTCTTCCTGGCGGGCTTTTTCTTTGAGGATCTTTATGAGTTGGTTAATTTGGGGGTTAGTTTTCATAGTTAACTTCCTCCTTCACTAAAAGTGACAATGTTATCAGCTTTTTCTGATAATATGTCGCATGCGCGAGTGAGTACTTCAGTTGGAGATAGTGAACCGTCGGTTTCAATACGGAAGATGAATTTGTCCGCCACGCTTTCCACGGTAATGGCCTTGTTCTGGCAGTCCTTTTCACAGGTTCTGCACATGGAACAGTTTTCCAGGTCCACCACATTTATCTGGTTATTTTTCTCATCATATTCCAGAACATTCCGGGGGCATCCTTTAACACAGTCCAGGCATGCTTCACATTTATCCGGGTCTATAGTGATCTCCGGGTAATGCTGGTAGGCACAGGTGGTGGTGGGTTGCCATTTGGCATGTTCTACCCCTAATCCTAATTTTGCAATGGCTTCCAGTTCCACTTCTTCTCCTTCTTTGAGTTTTACCAGTGGAATGGTGTCCAGTACCACTTTCAAGTTGGTATCCTGTGATTTAAGGTCACCTGAGTATAGTGTTTTGGGTCCTTTACCTTTTAAGATGAGGGAGACACTGCAGCGTGGGCAGTGACCTTCACAGTCACAGTCCTCGGCAAGTATCATTGATTCCAGGTCAGTGGTTAGTGGTACTAGCCCTAATCGGTGGGCTAGTGCTTCGTCGAATATGCGTGCATCGTTTTTTAATATCTCCACAGTTTCTATGGCCAGTGTGGGAACTTCCACCATAGAGATCCGGCGCAGGGCATTAACCATGCTGACATCCACACCTTCCACGGTGAAGACCATCAGGTTATCATCCCTGTTTTTAATTTCTATCTCCATTCTAGACACTTCGCGTTTTATACCCTTCTACCCCTTTTACCACCAGGTCTTCCGGTACCATCGTGGGGGATGGGTGTTACATCTTCAATCTTCCCGATCTTTATCCCGGCACGAGCCAGTGCTCGGATAGTGGCCTGTGCTCCAGGTCCAGGTGAGCGTGGTCCGTTACCACCAGGGGCTCGCACTTTAATGTGCAGGCCTACTATTCCCTTCTCTTTAACATCATCGGCTGCTCGGCTTGCGGCTTCCATTGCTGCAAAGGGGGATGATTCCTGCCTGTCGGCGCGTACTACTTTACCACCAGACCATTGACTGATGGTTTCTGCTCCGGTTACATCGGTGATGGTGATGATGGTGTTGTTAAAGGATGAGTATACATTAGCTACTCCCCATTTTTCTTTGGATTTTTCTGCCATGTTATCACCTTATCTCCTATTTCTCCTTCCTCGGTATGAGTCCCTTCTTGGTTTTTCCTTTTTAGGTTT
>JAUNXM010000126.1 GCA_030539815.1 Methanobacterium sp. | reverse complement strand
GAAACATACGAGCAGTTATCTCGCCGGTTTTATCAGTCAAACGGAATTCGAGGTAATCTTTACCAGTTCTAGCAGTTTTAATTGTCGCACTGGCAATGACAAATGAAGTGTTGATCCTTCTGACAGTATTTAAATTTTCAATAAAGTCATCTTCTTTTTTCAATATAAAATCTCCCCTAGTAAAGGAACTCATTAAAGAGTTAATTATATGATAATCAGTGGAATGGTAATGGAATATATTTTAAAGTATTTTATCTTTAATGGATCATTTTATTTCTATTCATTGGTCAGAATTTTTTTTTCCCAGAATTTTTTTTTACAATTAAGAAGTATTACAAGTTTCAATGTTAAATTTTGCTTAAAAATTGAATAACCATGAACTTTATCAAAGGGTTGGATCCCTGATAAATAAAAAAAAATTGATAAACTATTTTTACCAAAAAATTGTATATTAATCAATTGTTACAGATATTCTACTTAATGCTACCACCACTTCCTCCTAAAAAGAGCACCTATAATTAAAGAGTAAGGTTAGATTAATTGAAGTAAAGGTAATCAATTAATAAATAGCATCTATTTAATTAAAATTCCGTATATTTTATGAAATTTTAATACCCCTATGAGGATTGTCTTTACTAAATTAAATTAATGTTTACCCATACATATAGTAAAATATAATTTAAAGATAGAAATCATGAAAATACAGTAATCTGTAACGTTGAAGTTCGCTGAAGATAGTGAAACTAATGAGTTAGGGTGTTTGCCGAAAATTTTAGTAAAGGAGTGTTTATTTGACCAGCATTGACTTTTTTGGCGGGGTGGATGAAATTGGGGGTAATAAAATCCGGGTTAACGGTAAACATGCCTCTTTTTTCCTTGACTTTGGGATGGGATTTTCTCATGCCAATGATTATTTGTCAGAGTTCCTTCAACCACGTAAAGCCAACGGGATTTGTGACTTCATAAAGCTGGGTTTATTACCTTATATTGATGGTATTTATCGTGAGGATTACCTACGCCACGTTGGTCTTCCCTACCCTGATGAACCTTCAGTAGAGGGTGTTTTAATCAGTCACTCCCACGTAGATCATGTGGCCTATGTCCATCATCTCAGGGAGGACATACCAATTTACCTATCCCCTGAGTCTTATCTTATTTTAAAAGCCCTTGAAGACACTGGAGCCGCATCATTTTCGGAATATATTCATTTAAAGAAGTCATTTCATCTTGAACCAAAAAAACGAGGCGAGGGTTACATGCGTTCACGAGCAAATGTTGTTGAACGTAACATAAAGATTGTTAATCCTTACCAGAAGTTTGAAATTGGGGATTTCAACCTGAAATCAGCCCCGGTTGACCATTCCCTACCAGGAGCATCGGCATTTATTGGGGAGAATGAAGATGAAACCATTGTATATACCGGTGATCTACGTTTCCATGGAAGGCATCCTGAACTAACCCAAAAATTCATTAAAGAAGCCCGGAAGTCCAAGCCCACCATTATGATCAGTGAAGGAACCCGTATTGATAAAGACGATAATGTCTCTGAAGTTGAAATTGAACAACATGCAGTTGATACTTTAAGCGAGTTTAAAGGCCTGGTGGTGGTTAACTATCCCGTAAGGGATTTGGATCGGCTCTTAACATTTTATAAAGTAGCTAAAGATACAGGAAGGGAACTGGTGGTGAGTCTTAAACAGGCCTACATTTTGAACCTTTTTAATGGTAACGGTAATGATTATCCGAGTTTGGATGATGTGATGATCTACAAACCACGTAAGGGGTGGGGTCTCCTGGGAGATGATAGTTTTGCCTGTGTGGATGATGAGTGGTTGTGTGCCAGTGATATTACCTCTGACCAGTGCCTACGGGACTATAAAAAATGGGAGAGGGAATTGCTGGATAATGACAATGTCTTAACTTATCACGACCTTCAGGATAATCCCCAGGACTATATTTTCCGTTGTGATTTTTTCGAGTTAAAAGAATTGATTGATATAAAACCAGACGGTGGTGTGTATATCAAGTCCAGTACTGAACCCTTTGATGAACAGATGGAAATAAATGAAAAGAAAGTACGAAATTGGTTGAAGTTATTCAATTTACCCCTGTTAAATAAAGGCTTCCATGCATCTGGACATGCCAATGGACTGGAGATTCTGGAGATGATACGTGAGATAAACCCAGAAAAGTTATATCCAGTACACACCACTCACCCAGAAAAATTCCTGAAACTCCAAGAAGATGGGATAAAAATTATTTATCCCAAATTAAGTAGATAAATCAACATAATAATCAAGTTATCCCCATGAAAGTTTAGAATGAAGATTATTAGTGAAGAGTTCGAGATGTTATGAATCAATATACCAGAATCAGTTATAACCCATTGTAAGAAGAACTCCCAGGATTAATGAAGCAGCAAACAAAAAAATAAATCCTATTAAAGGTTTATCTGTGTTTTTAATACCTAAAAACCGGATGAAATATTCTCTATCCATCACTTCTTTTGGTGAGGGTTCTTTGATGATCTCATCATTGTCTCCATTAGTGGTTCTGGTCATATCTCCAATAACAACTGAAGAAGGGATAAATAATGAACTATTATGTTTATGAGAAGGGGTGGAATTGGCAGGTAAGACAGGATCAATATGTACTTCCAGGCCATGGGACTTGGTATTATTTTTAATTTTGGTTTCAGGAATGGTATTTGATCTGGAAAATATATTCCCATAATTTGATTTAGAAACATTTTTTTGAGTTTTTACACCTTTAGAACTTAATATCTCAGATCCAATTCCATTATCTTCTCTAAGATCATCTTTATTCACTAGAACATTTCTTCCATTAGACTTAGTAAAAGACTCATCTCCCTTGAAAGACTTAACTTCACCCACAAACTTATCCCCCTTGGATAAATTAACTTTATTTAGAGAGATATCACCCTTAAAAAGCTTGCCATTACTATTTAATTTATGTTCAGTGGTATTTTCTTGTGTTTTAGGATAACTTGAAGGTTTAGAATGGTCAGGATCAGTAACTTTAGGGATAACTTCACCATTTTTTACAGTATCACTGTCATCTAAACTGGTTTCTTCACTGTTTTTAAAAAACTGTTTGGTTTTTTTGGGAGATTTGCATGGGGTTTGATTAGTATTTTCATTATTAGAATTGAGCGATTTATTTCCATTATATTTTGAGGAAGGTGATTTATTATTAAACTCATTACGATAATAGGCCCTGTTTCTTGATTTTAATCCCCTATTTTTGGATTCTATGTGGAAAATTGCATTTTGGGCATAAGTTTTAAGAACACCTTTCTCTACGGTTTTCACTTTCTCTAATGGTTTCAATGCCCTATCATCACCAATACTTCCCAGGGCTTTAACTGCTTCCAGTTTAACCTCAGAATCCTTGTAATCAAGGGCTTCAATAATACCTCTGACATCTTTAATTCGTTTTAATTTTTCTATGTCTGGTCTTTTCTCCTTGGAGTTTATTTTTCGATAATAATTCCTATCCTTTACCCTTTGACTGTCAGATCCATTAAAAGATGGGAAATTAAAGGATTCTGTTTTTGAATTTATTTGCAGGGCCTCCTTTCCCAGGATATCATTCCCATTATTATCAGAATTCTGCCCCAAATCTAGGATTTCAGTTACGGTAGACTTATCCGTTTTATTCATTGAAGGATGTTTATCTACCTTATTATTTTCTTTTAAATAACCAGCAATATTATTTACATAAGTTAATGAACCATAACATTCACAAGAGATAAAATCTTCCTCTGATTCACCTTTTTCAAGTTTATAATAACCGCCACATTCCTGGCATATTAAATATCCCATATTAGAAACACCTTTGATAAGAAATTTTGAATATTTTAAAAAGATATTTTTTCCATGTGTATTAACTGTTTTCAATTAACATATCATTCAAGATATTGTTACTACTAATTATAAAAATATCCTGTAAATACTTCTACTGAAGCTAAATCTAGATAATAAGACTAAAATTAATTCAGTTATATTATTGTTAAATAATAAAAAAATATGACCATTGGACCTAAAAAAATGCCTCTTAAAAAAAGGTTTATGATAGGAATCTGTGAAAATTCTTAAATTAGTATTAGGAATATTTTTTGCACCCGTTTTCAATTCCTTTCATCATTTTGGATTTTAAATCTTCATAATTGGTTATGGCTCCGGGGCCAATGTGCAGTATAATATCTCCCGGTTTAGAATTTTTAATAGCATATTCACCAGCAGTAATCATATTTTCTGTAGTGATTTTAAGAGCTTTAGAATCTTTAGCTCCCTCCAATACTTCTTGAGCCGATTTCATGTCCAGAATACCGGTTGTTTCATTGTAACCGCTGGCTATGATCACCTGAGCATACTCTCCCAGGATTTTCCCAATTTCTAGCTTGTCCCGGGGATTGGTACTATCCGGGTTATCCATTAAAATAACTAAATCAGATTTATCATTGGAAAATTGTTTTAAAGTAGAAATAATACCTTCAGGGACAAATGCTGCGTCAAAGTGTATTTCTCGACCAGAATAATTCCCTATATATTCCAGGTGCCCTGGAATTCCTTTAAATTTGTTCAGACCATCTTGGATTGATTTTTCCTTCAGACCATATGCTAACGCAACAGCGGCGGCAGCAACAGAATTCTCAAAGTAGTATCCTTTTAGATTGAATCTGGTTTCAAAATCTCCTTCCCGGCCCTTTATTTTATATCTAATTCCAATGTTCCCATTATTAAGATAACCATAAATATCACATTCACTACCCTGGGAGCAGTAATATAAAGTTTTGTGTTGGTGGAGAATATCCCTGCACTGCCAACTGGCTACCAGTATTTCACTGGATCCAGTGATCATCATTTTTCTTTTGGTATATCTTTCCAGGGATCCTTCAAATTCAGATAGATGATCAGAGTAGATGTTGGTTATTAAACCGACCTTCAATTTTAACTCCGAGAGAAGTCGTATTGTGCCGTGAGGTAATTCCAAAACCGCAATATCATTTTTAAGATGGTCTCCACTTATGATTCCATCCACAATAACTTCACTTAGTAAATTGCCCGACAGGGATGAACATGTCCATACTTTGTAACCAGCATTTTCAAAGATTTCAGAAATGATGTGGGTGGTACTGGTCTTCCCCAGTGTACCGGTTACTCCTATAACATCAATATTAATGGCATTGTCTACAATTTGAGAAATATCTTGATTAATAAGTAATTTTAATTCATTATCTATCAGATAGTGTCGAATCGGAGAATCTTTAGGTATGTTTGGAGAAATGTATACCGCATCTACATCTTCAATATTGGTGGGGTCATCCCAGCCTAGCTGAAGATGCACACCTTCCTCTGCCATTTTATGGAGGGTTTTTTGCACGTTCTCCGGAAATTCCTCCATTTCTTTTTCATCAGTTATTTGAACCTGGTGACCTGCATAATTTAATATCCTGGCTGCTGGTCGCCCAGCATTACCTGCACCTATTACAACACACTTCATGTTAAATTCTCCACAAATTCATCTTCATCCCTATAATAAATTTAAGTCTTGAGTAACAATTAAACTTGAAACCGGTTAAAAATGCGATGATATTCCATTCTCTCTGGTATGGATTAAATATAATCATCAAACACAATTACTAAATCATAGTATTTGAAACTTATTAACCTTTACCATCCATTAAATATCTTCAATATGGTATAGTGCGTCTCTTTTTA
>JAUNXM010000125.1 GCA_030539815.1 Methanobacterium sp. | reverse complement strand
CTTAGATTTGGGATAGTATTTATAGATTTGGTATAAGAGCTTATAGATTTAGATAAAGATTAATGGGAATTTTTATCAAGATACCACTGAATCAGATCCCCAGCAATACTCATTTTAGATGGGATTCGTGGAAGATCATCTGCACCAAACCATTTAGCATTGGTTATCTCTTTCCCATCCACCCTTATCTGGCCACCATCATATTCAGCAGTAAAGCCAATCATCAGGGAATGAGGATAAGGCCATGGCTGGCTACTAAAGTATTCTATGTTCTTCACCTTCAAACCAACTTCTTCCATAGTTTCCCTTTCAACGGCCTCAGTTAAGGTCTCACCAGGTTCCACAAAACCGGCAATAAGTCCGTACATATCTCCAGGGGTGCGGGAGTGCCGGGCCATGAGAAGTTTCCCATCATTGATAATTGCGGTGATCACCGCTGGTGATAGCTGGGTGAAACTAGTGAAACCACATTCAGGGCACAACTTAGCCATTTCATCATCTTTAGTAATGGTTGGTGCTCCGCATTGACCGCAGAACTGATGAGTGCGGTCCCAGGTAACGATTTGAGAGGCACGACCTGCCAGGAGGTACAGATCTTCATCTAAACATTCGTAGAGTGAACGCATATCCTTAAAAACCATTCCTCCCGGGGCTTCAGTTTCTGGGGTTAACTCTCCCGAGTAGCAGGGATGACCATTGAAGGTGCCCAGGTACTGGGACCTTAAGGGTGTGATATTCATTTCCCCTGGATATTGTAAAAAAGGAATTTTTACCTGCCTATTATTTATCTCTACCAGCAATTCAGTGGAATTAAAAAGAAACCAGAAAGCACTTTTGTCACTTTCAGTGGGGGGAGTGAATTCTGGAGTGTAACGTTTGTAAATACTTTCCCGGTGCATGAAAGAAATATGTGAATTGAGATAAATAATCATTTCCCTAGATTCTACTAAGTGGATATTTTTGATTGGATATTTCCAAGTGAATAAAAAAATGAGTATTTTATAATTATTTAGCTAGTTTTTTATTATATATTGTGAGAATTAGTGTACTCGTTCATAACGGGTGTTTCTTTCTGCTGGAATCCGGCCAATGCCTTCAATGACCTGGTGCATCTCCTTCCGTGAGAGGTACTCCCCGTGGGATGAACCCGCAGCAATGGAAATAAGATCCTCCATCATGGTACCGCCCAGGTCATTGGCACCACAGCAAAGGGCCATCTGGGCCATTCGGGTTCCAATTTTAATCCAGGATGCCTGAATATTTGGTATATCCCTTCCCAGAATTATCCGGGCCAATGCATGAAGCTTAAGATCATCCAAACCACTGGCACCATTAGATTCCTGACCCATAAGGTTGTTCTCCCCCAGGAAGGTCATGGGAACCAGTTCAGTGAAACCACCTGTCTCCCGCTGAATATCCCTCAGTATGAACAAGTGGTCTATGCGATCTTTCCAAGTCTCTATACTACCGTACATAATGGTAGAAGTGCTGGGTATCCCTAAATTATGGGCTTCAGTAATTATGTCCACCCATTCCTGGGTTGAAACCTTATTAGGGCAGAGTTTAGCCCGTACACTGTCCACCAGTATCTCTGCCGAGGCACCGGTAAGGGTGTCCAACCCTGCATCTTTAAAAGAAGCCAGTGCTTCGTGAGTAGTTATACCTGATGCTTTTGCAGCATGAAACACTTCCACTGGTGATAAACTGTGCAATTCGATGTCAAAGTTTTCTTTTATTGTCCTAAAAAGGTCACTGTAAAACTCGACAGTCATGTGGGGCATCACACCTCCGAAGAGACATATTTCAGTGGCATTCACTTTCACTGCTTCTTTAATACTTTCCAGGATTTCTTCGGTGGTCATTTCGTATCCGATGTTATCCCGGAATGAGCAGAAGGTGCACCCAATTATACAGTGGTCAGTGATATCGATGTTTCGGTTGGCCACAAAGGTAACTTCATCACCAACTATTTCCTTTCTTAACTCGTCAGCGGTGTCGAATAACTGGAAATGATTTGATTTTACCAATTTCAAGGCGTCTTCTTTGGTTATGTCACCGGCTAGGGAATCCTCGTAAACGTCTTCCATCATAGTTTTTTAGCTCCTGACTAAAATTATGGAGATTTCCTTAAAAAATTCAGAACAGCTTAATGGTTAGATTTCACATCATAGGATATAAACTCATAGTTTAGAGCTTATCCCTTAATCCAATTAAACATCTTATTTAAAGTGTTTAAAAAAATATGTGATAAAAAAAATTAACCTTCGATACGATCTACTTCCAGTAAACCGTAACTATCAACTAATTCTTTGAATTCATCAGTACTGGAAACAGATTCAAGGGCCTTTTCAATATCTTGAAGAATGTTAACATTACGGAGTTTCTCTTCAACATTAGAATAATCCTTTTTAAGTACAATGGTTACTTCGATCTTATCATCCTCAAATTTACACACTTTATGACCATTTATATCCGTTGCAAAATTTATAACTCCATCCATTTATACCACCTTTTCCTATTTATTTATTGTTCCTTGCTGCATGAACAAAACCCTGGACTGTTCATATAAAACAGTCCTTTCAGTTACCCGGTGAGGATTACATTAATTTTGTATTTTAGATCATATAATTTATCGTAGATCATTTTTTTTATCTGGTGATATGTTGGGGTTAATTTACTGGAGAAAGGGATATTATCTAGGGGAACAATATAAAAGAATTGTTTGAAATTTAATTTATGAAACTTATCGGAGATTAATATGAATTTATCCAGAATTTTAGAAGAAGGAGCCGGAAAAACTATAGAATTCAGGGAACTAATGGATGAAAATGGTTTTAAAACAGTATCTGCATTTTCCAACACCACTGGGGGGGCTTTGTTTTGTGGAGTTTCCATTAAGGGTGATGTCATTGGCTTTGACTGTTCCCATAAGCCCACCCTAAGTATTGCCCATAAAATTATGAACAAAATGGGTATTAATCCTTCATTCAATTGTTTTGAATGGGACGGGAAGAAAATCTTACGCATAGATGTTAAAAAAAGTCCCAATCCCATTTCATACAATGGAAAGTACTATAAAAGAGTGGGAAACATCACTACTGGAATCTCAGGTGAGGAATTAAGAGAATTTTTCTTACGTGGAAGTAACTGGGATGGTATAACCAATGATTTTAGTCTTGATGAAATTGATGTTGAATCAGTTAAAAGATTTACCAAAAGAGCGGTTAGTAGGGGTAGACTGGCTGTAGATAGTGATTGTGATATCCTTGACATACTTCAAAAACTAAATCTATGGGTGGATGGTAAGCTTACCAATGCTGCTTTGGTACTTTTTGGTAAAGATCCTCAAAAGTATTTCACCAATGCACTGGTTAGGGTAATTAGATTTAAGGAGGAGGTCAGTGTTTCAGATCGTAGAATCACCGGCAACCTGTTCCGCCAGGCTGAAGAAGCTGAAGAGGCTATCAAAAATATACTAAATGTTAAATTTGAAATAAAAGGTAAATTAACCCGTGAAGAAATATGGGATTATCCCCTGGAAGCAATAAGGGAAGCTTTAATAAACTCCATAGTCCACCGGGACTATTTCAAGCACGGAATTCAGACTCAAATTAAGATATTCGATGATCAACTATGGTTTTATAACCCTGGAGAATTGTTCGGGGGATTGACCATTGAAAAACTACAAGAACCTCATCCTTCCTCAACTCGGAATCCCCTCATTGCTGAGATGTTCTTTAAGGCTGGCCTGGTTGAGGTACATGGATCGGGTATACCTAAAATAATTAAATCGTTAATGGATGCCGGACTCCCAGAACCTGATTTCAAAGAAGAATTTGCAGGTTTTTCAGTATACCTCAAGAAAAACATGTACAATAAAGAATATTTAATGAATTTAGGTCTCAACCACAGTCAAATTCAGGCCGTATCATTCATGCAGGAAAATGGGTCGTTAATCATGTCTGATTTCCTACGAATTTCTCCAGGAATAACTGAAAGGACACTCAGACGTTATTTGGCAGATTTAGTGGATAAAAGACTTATTAAGGCCATTGGTGAGAAAAAAGGTCGAAGATATGAACTTCTATAAATGTCATGATTTTTATAGATATGATGATAACGGACATTTAACGGACATATCGGACAGTTTACTTTTACGTTCCTTTATAAACTTACTATAAGTGTTAAGGGATGCACTGGCAGGAATATCTTTTTGAGGTAGACATGAAGTACACCAATGCATCCCCATGTTATATTAGTTAAGGATATATTAAATTTTATTTAAATCAGGCAATGGATACACCCAAAAAATAGAATCTTTGCATGGGGGTAAAAGATTATTTGGATAGTAAAAATAACCTTGAACGTATGATTAATATAATTTTCAAATATGTGCTGAGGATCGGCTATGTAAGTAAAGATTCTGATGATTCGAAAAAAATTGATATTTTTAAAAAATCAAGAAACCAAGGTAAATGATACTTTACATATAGCCTCCCTGGTTGAAATACAAGTAATTCGAAGATCTTTATTTTTTGGTGCTTGAATGATCAATATTGTTTGGGTAAGCACAACCTGATTTATTATTTTAAGGCAATGGCTGTAATAATTCACTTCAATTTACTTCGTTAAACCCTGATATAACGAAGTTACTTAATTTTTCATTCTTTCGTATACAAATATCAGCGAGATTTCAATCTTCTATTAAGGTATCCTCCAATCCATCCACAAACTGCACCATTAATAGCTCCCAGTATGGTGTAGGGAATTAGGATTAGAAATGATCCAGAAAGGAGACTACCCAGGAAGTAAGAAATAGCACCAGCTATCAAAGCATTTTTAATTCCGATTATCTGGTTATTGAAGAAGTAACCAACAGCTACTAACAGTAATAAGGTTAACAGACTAAAAATACCATTACTGAAGGTTAATAGTATAGTTAGTATCACGATTACCGGTAAAACTAGTGGCCATTGAATGTTCTTCAGGTTAAATTCATTTTGTAGATCATATATGGAGTTTATTCCCGTACCCTGGTAGCTGTTATTACCCTGGGAAATGTGGATACGGTATAACAGTTTATTCCAGAAATTATTCAAACGTACTTTTAAATTCAGATCAGGTAAAGTGAATATTTTTTTAAATCTGTTTTTGAAAATATCTATTTTAGGAGGTTTTTTGGATAGAAGCACTGGTTTCCAGCGGGGGTCTACAATATCCATATTTTCAATGTATCTTAATTTAGCACCACACACGCAGTGTTCAACATAATCTCTTCCATTTTCACCAGATCCAAGTTCATAATAACTCTTACATTTATTGCAAATCAAATAACCCATATCATCACCCGTTAATTAAATAATAAAGTTCAATATACAAAACCATTGATTATTTTCTTCTTATAAATTATTTAAATAAAAAAATACACTGAATAGTGTATTATAACCTTATAAAAATAATAATTTGATATTATACATGAAACATCAATATGCATACCTGAATATAAATCTTTATTTTATGGGTTTATAACTTTTCTTCACCTATTTTTAGTCACATTATTCTTATAAGACTGATATAATATCTATAGATTAATTTAATAAGTGATAACATGAAATTTCTGGAAAATTATTCAATTAAACCTAATGATTCACATCTTTATGAATTGGCTTTTTTACACGAGTCCTATTCCAATGAAAATGGACTCAGTGAATGTTATGAAAGGCTGGAATTTTTAGGAGATGCTGTCCTGGACCTGGTTGTGTCTGAATTCTTGT
>JAUNXM010000124.1 GCA_030539815.1 Methanobacterium sp. | reverse complement strand
TTACACCAAATTGAAGCCGGTTTTCCTGTTGTTTCCCGTGAAGAAAAACGTTCAGTGACAGCCATTGCCAGTGAAAACTTGGATGCTGAAATTTTAGCCCTGTGCCGTACCAAGAAAGAAGACATTGACACCGCACTGGATTGTAATGTGGATGGTATAATCACTTTTTTAGGGACTTCCGCACTCCATCTTAAACATAAACTCAAGGTAAGTCAGGAAGACGCCCTGAACATCTGTATGAACTCCATTGAATATGCCAAAGAACACGGCCTTTTTGTGGCTTTTTCAGCTGAGGACGCCACCAGAACTGATCTTGACTTTCTGAAGAATATCTACAAGAGAGCCCAGAGTTATGGTGCTGACCGGGTGCACATAGCCGATACCGTGGGTGCAATAAGCCCCCAGGGAATGGGTTATCTGGTTGGTGAGTTAAAAAAAGAGATCGATATTGAAATAGCTTTACACTGCCACAATGACTTTGGAATGGCCTTGTCCAATAGTATTGCCGGTTTACTAGCAGGTGCCAGTGCTGTTTCAACCACAGTTAATGGTATCGGGGAAAGAGCTGGTAACACATCCCTGGAAGAACTGGTGATGACCCTACTTCTCATCTACGGAGTTAACCTGGACTTTAATATCAGCGTCTTTTACGAGCTTTCCCAGATTGTTGAAGAACTTACCAACATGAAAGTTCCAGATAACAAGCCTATTGTTGGTAAAAACGTGTTCAGGCATGAATCCGGAATTCATGTGGATGCGGTTATTGAAGAACCCTTAACCTATGAACCATTCCTCCCGGAACTCATTGGGCACCAGCGGCGTATAGTGTTGGGCAAGCACTCCGGATGCCGGGCAGTTAAAGCCAAACTTGATGAATGTGGAATTGATGTTACCCGGGATGAACTATGTAAAATCGTGGAGATAGTAAAGGAAAAACGGGAAAGGGGAAAATACATCAACGATAACATCTTCAACGATATCGTACGTTCAGTTCGAGGACCATTTGAATTTTAACTACAAAATTTTTCATCCCATCCAAAAAAAAAGAATTAAGTGGATTAAATCTCTGAATAGAATAATAATTGATATTTAAATATTATAAGGTGTTTTATCCATGAATATCACTGAAAAAATACTGGCTAATGCTTCGGGGGCTAAAGAGGTTCAGCCCGGAGAGATAATAGAGGTTAAGGTGGATCTAGCCATGACCCATGATGGAACCTCACCTCCCACCATCAACACCTTCAATAAAATCGCCAGCAAGGTTTGGAACCCAGATAAGATCGTTCTGGTATACGACCATAATGTGCCTGCAAATACCATTGGCTCAGCAGAATTCCAAAGAATAACCAAAGATTTCGCTGAAAAACAGGAAATAAGGAATATTTACAACCATGGGGAAGGCATATGTCACCAGGTTCTTCCAGAGGAGGGGTTTATCAAGCCAGGTACCGTGGTAGTCGGTGCAGATTCTCATACTTGCACTTACGGAGCATTCGGAGCCTTTGCCACGGGGATGGGTGCTACTGACATGGCAGTGGTGTTTGCAACTGGAAAAACATGGTTCATGGTTCCAGGGGCCTTGAAAATTGAAATAAATGGAATATTGGGGGAAAATGTTACTGCTAAAGACATGATTCTCCATATTATTGGTAATATAGGTTCCTATGGTGCTACTTATAACTCACTGGAATTCTGTGGGAACACCGTTGAGAACATGGATGTGTCGGGGAGAATGACCATGTGCAATATGGCCATAGAATCTGGGGCTAAAAACGGGATAATGGAACCTAATCCTGCTACTTTAAAATATTTAAAAGAACGAAATGTAGGGGATTTCCAGATTTTCACTTCAGACGAAGATTCTGTTTATGAAAAATCTTACCATTTCCAGGCAGATGACCTGGAACCCCAGGTAGCTTGCCCTCATAATGTGGATAATGTTCACCCGATTTCCCAGGTTTCGGGTGAATCAATTGATCAGGCCTTTATTGGTTCCTGTACTAATGGTCGGCTGGAAGATTTGCGCCTGGCTGCCCATGTTCTGGAAAATGAGAAAGTTCATCCAGATGTTAGACTCATCGTGTCCCCGGCATCTCGCCGAATTTATCAATCAGCAATAGCCGAAGGAATCGTTGATATTTTTCTGGAAGCTGGAGCCATCATAATTAACCCTGGATGCGGACCATGTTTAGGTGCTCATATGGGTGTTTTAACTGCAGGAGAGGTGTGCATTTCCACCACTAACCGTAACTTTGTGGGTCGCATGGGTGACCCCCTATCGGAGGTGTACCTGGCCAATCCGGCAGTGGTGGCTTACTCTGCCATTCACGGTGAAATAAGAAATCCCAGTGAATAACTATGGACCCAAAAATCTTTGAAGGAATAAAACAGATCGAAAAAGAGTTAGGAAGTCTTTCCAGTGCTCAGAAAATACTCTTAGCTACTGATGGCTCGGTAACCACTATTTTAGACGTTCTCAAGGGACATGTAAATATTAGAACCCTGGTTCAGGAGTTCCGGGAAGCTGATGAAGAAGCTGCCGCTCTCCTGGACATCCCGGTGGGTGACACCATCAACTATCGAGTGGTGGTTATTGAAGGTGAGGAACCCTTGATATACGCGGTTTCCATGATACCTCTGGAAAGACTGGACAATGATTTCAAGGAAGATCTGATTAGAGCAGACATCCCCATTGGCCGAATTCTACGTAAACACAATATAGAATCCCGCAGGGAGATAAAAACTGTTTCACTGGAGAAAGGAGAGGCAGAGATGGTGGATATCTTTAAAAATAATGTCCCTATGTTAAAGAGAACCTATAACATAATTCACAAGGATAAGGTACTTATCTGGTTAATGGAAACATTCCCCTATAGCCTTTTTAAGGATTGAATTGTTCTCTAATTTAATTTATTTTTTTAATCCGTTGGTTATAGAATTAGGAGAATTAGAATAAATTGGGACTTATGAAATGAATGTTACTTGGATTAAATCATAACCGGGTTGGATTAAAATGGGTGTTAAGTTCAAAGACATAGTATCGCCAGATGAAATCAGATTTGAAGACCTTGATGGTAAGATTGTGGCTCTTGATGCTGCTAATGTTATTTATCAGTTTCTTTCCAGTATTCGTCAGTTGGACGGCACCCCCCTAAAGGATCAAAATGGGAGGGTTACTTCACATTTTAGTGGAATTCTATACCGCACATCTGCCCTGGTGGAAAAGGGGATTAAACCCGTGTACGTTTTTGATGGTCAGTCCAGTGCTCTTAAAAAGGAAACACAACAGAAAAGGAAAGAAATTAAGGAAGAATCAGAACGAAAATGGAAGGAAGCCCTGGAAGAGGGACGTTTAGATGATGCCCGGAAGTTCGCAGTTAGGTCATCCCGTATGTCCCCCGAAATCGTGGAAGGATCCAAGAAACTTATAAAACTCATGGGAATTCCCTATATCCAGGCTAAAGGAGAAGGAGAAGCTCAGGCATCATATATGGTGGCTCGTGGAGATGCATGGTGTGTTGCCTCTCAGGATTATGACTGCATGTTATTCGGAGCTCCTCGTATGGTTAAAAATTTAACCATCAGCGGAAGTCAAACCCCTCCCGAACTAATCGAACTGGAAAAGGTCCTGGGGAACCTGGATATAACCCGTGAACAACTGGTGGACATGGCAATCATGGTTGGTACAGATTTTAACCAGGGAATCAAAGGAATTGGGGCAAAAAAGGGTTTGAAACTCATTAAAGAACATGGTGACATCTATCACATCCTAAATGAGTTGGATATTGAACTGGATGTTGATCCCACCATCCTCAGGAACATGTTTCTCAACCATGAAGTGGACTCAGATTATGAATTGAAATGGCAAAAAGCTGATCAGGAACAAATAACAGATTTCCTATGTGGAAAACATGATTTTTCTGAAAACAGGGTTTTAAGTGCCTTGGATAAACTTAAAAAACTGCAAACCACCCAGAGTAGTTTGGAACAATGGTTTTAAGAAACCATATTCTTCATTTAAAAATAAATTTAAGGAATTCAATACTATCTAAAAAAAGTGTAACTATATCATCTAAAATGGAGGGTAATCTCCAAAAAACTCTCGAGCATACTTGCGTGCTGTTTCCACTTGTTTAGGGTAGATTACTTTCATTCTTTTTTCCAGATCATCCCGGTTACTGCTGACAGCCAGTATCCTCAAGACCTTAATATAAACATCCAGAGAATCCTCTGAAGGATTACATGGCATTTCTAGCGTTATACAGACATCATCCCTTTTAAAAAGAGTAGTTCTTATGTTAGGGGATGCGGAGCCTATAAGTACTCCTTTTTCGAGTTCAATAAGTGGTGGGACTCCTTTTTCAGTTCTTCTCCCTGGATCTATCAGTTTAAGGTAACTTTCTTGTTTATAGCAATGCGCTTCCATATATATTTGAGGTTGGTAATAATTTATCAAATGCAAGACTTCCTTACCCACTTTTGATTGGTAGTAAAGAGGGTTTAAGGTGCTCATGTAGGGACTTTGATCACAATTATAGATGGTCAATTTACCATCACCCACATCATCCTCCCGGATCTCCGTAAGGGCCTTGAAGGTGCTTAAACCTTCCTTCCCATGGACCCCTCCTATGAATAGCCGGTTGATCCCCTTTCCCTTGTCAATTATTTTAAAGTAGGCCACATCATCACCTGCAAAGACTTAATGATTGAGAAAGATGTTTCCAAGAAATATTTATAAAATTCCTTTCAGTATATCTTAATCATTATCTTAGTTTTTCCCAGGAGACTCATTTTTAATTTGTATTCAGTTTACATGATATAAATGAATTATATTCCCTGAAAATTAGAAATGCTCCCTCTAACTGTTTTATCTGAACAAGATTAAGATCATAATCTCCTTCCCCCAGCACATCATTTATCAGTTTTTCAAGGTCCTGGTAATCTTTTAAAGGAGTTTTCAATGATTTTTGTTTGATTTGCTCAAATGCAAGGTGGAAGTTTCGGGAAAAGTCCTCAAAATGGCCCTCTAAAGTCTCAACTTCTTGTGGATAAACCCTGCTTAAATTTTCCATTATCTCCTGACGATTATCAGATCCGGCAGCTATTTTCATAACCTCCAGAGAAGTTTTTAGTGCTTCTTCAGATGATTTGCATGGTATTTCCAGGGTAAATGGAAAGTCATTTAGATCAAAAAATGCAGATCTTATAAGTGGAGAAACAGAACCTATTAAAACTTCATTTTCAAGTTCCACCAGACCCGGAACTCCAAATATTTCTTTTCTATCTTTCCGGGTGAGTTTAGTATAGTTTTCAGGATGATAACAGTGCAGTTCCAAGTATATCTCTGGTTGATTCTTCATCACCATATCCAGGAGTTTGCTACCTGCAAGAGAAAGGTAGTACAGAGGATCCAGGGTGCTCAGGTAAGGGCTGGGAGGAAAATTGGCCAACAAAAGACTTCCCCCATTAACTGTGATATTTTCAGCCATCTTAAGGGCTTTGATGGTGTTTAAACCCTCCCTACCATGCACTCCACCTAAAAAAAGGCGAGAAGTTCCATTCCTCACACCCATTTCTTTAAAATAATTCAATTCCATTTTTGAGGTTCCTTACTAGTTTCTAAATGTATGTTGAAGGGAAGTTCCCCTTCTTCTACAACTGTTAGAAATTATGTCCCTTCTTCCCATCCTTCCAGGTAATCAACCTGTCTTTGACTTAGATCATCGATTTCAATACCCATAGCCTTTAATTTTAGTCTTGCCACGTCCATATCTGCTTCATCATCAGTTTTATGCACTCCTACTTCCATCGGTGTTTCCACCAGTTTTTCAGCAGATAATGCTTGCATGGCAAAACTT
>JAUNXM010000123.1 GCA_030539815.1 Methanobacterium sp. | reverse complement strand
GCCAATCCTAAATTCATGGAACTTTGTGGGCAAGTGGCTTTAACTGGTGAAAGCAATGTTTTTGAAATGTACTTCGAGACATTGGAAAAACATTTTTCCATAACGGTTTACAGTGAAGAGAAGGGTTATTTTGCCACCATTTTTGAAGATATTTCCCAACGTAAAATGGTTGAAGAAGCATTAAAAGAAAGTGAAAGAAGATACCGTACCATTATTGAAAATTTGCAAGACGCCTACCTTCGTGGGGATAAGGAAGGTCGTATAGAAATGGCAAGCCCCTCCGCGGCAAGTATGTACCGATTCAAGTCCCCTCAGGAGATGAAGGGTATATCGTCTGTTTCCCTCTATAAATATCCTGAAGATCAGGAAAAAATCATAGAAAAACTCGAATCTGAGGGAAAAGTTGAAAATATGGAGGGTGAAGGCCTAAGAAAAGATGGTACAACGTTCTGGGCATCCATGAATGCACAGTATTGCTACGGGGATAATGGTGAAATCGAGGGTACCGAGGCCTTCGTACGTGATATCACCCAAACCAAAAAAGACGAAAAGGCGTTGGAAAAATCTGAATCATACTATCGGGCGATTTTTAATCACACCGGAACTGCCACTGTGATTATTGAAGAAGATACCACCATCTCTCTGGTAAATGCTAAATTTGAAAAACTTAGCGGTTACCAAAAAGAAGAATTAGAGGGTAAAAAAACCTGGACTGAATTTGTGGAAGCCGATGACCTGGCACGAATGACTGAATACCATAGTCTCCGTCGAAATAACCCGCAAAGTGCCCCTGAAATATATGATTTCCGGTTCATTGACCGTAACGGGGTACAAAAATACATTCATTTAGAGGTGGGTATGATTCCCGGCACCAAAAAGAGTGTAGCGTCTCTTCTGGATATCACTAGCCGTAAGAAAGATGAAGAAGGAATTAATAGATTGTACAGGCTTTACGCAACACTGAGTCAGGTTAACCAGGCATTGGTGAGAATTGAGGATACTGAAGAATTATTCGCGCGAATATGTGAAATTTGTGTTAATTATGGTAAATTTAAGATGGCATGGATGGGCAAAATTGACCATGACACTGGTAGCATCGTCCCTGTAAGTCATTATGGGTATGAAGATGGTTTTTTGGAAAAGATATCCCTAAATATTCGTGAAATACCAACTCAAGATAACCCGGTTAATATATTGGTAAAAACTGGTGAATTGGTGGTTATTGAAGATATTGAAAATGAATCAAATATTAAATGGATTTCAGAAGCTTTGAAAAGAGGTTATAAATCTTTAGTTTTGATTCCTGTTAAATTTAGGGGAAATTTAATCGGAATTCTAAATATTTATTCTTCAGAAGCAGGATTTTTCTCTGATAAAGAAGAAGTTGCATTGGTTCGGGAGATGGGGATGGATATTTCCCTGGCTGTAGATTCTATAGAAACAGAAAAAGATCGGGATAAAATGGTTAAAGCACTTCATGAAAGTGAAGAAAATCTCAGATTGTCCAACGAATGGCTGGCATTTGCCCAAAAAGCTGCAAAAAGTGGTTTTTGGGATTGGGACATGCTCACCAATACGTTAAATTGGTCTCCTGAATTTTATGAACTTTTCGCATTACCTTCTACAGCAGAACCATCTTTTGAAACCTGGTTAGAAATCATGCATCCTGAAGACCGTGAACCTGCCATGGATCGGATTAATCGTGCCATAGCGAACCAAGATTTCCTGGAAAATGAGTACAGAATCATAACTCCCGAGGGGATGAAATATGGATCCGGGCCCTGGGAACCACCTATTACGGGGAGGATGATAAACCTCTGAGAATGAGTGGAATCTGCTTGGATATAACTGAACAGAAAAGGAAAGAATCGGAGATAGACTTTAAGAACACGCTTCTAGAGGCACAGTTGGAATCATCTATTGAAGGAATTCTGGTGGTGGATCCTGAGGGTAAACCAATCCTTTACAACCAACGATTTGTGGAAATGTGGAATATAAGTAAAACACTGTTAATAGATGGGGATGATAAAAAAATAATTGATTTTGTCTTGAAACAGTTAAAAGACCCTAAAAACTTTGTAGAGACGGTTGAGTATCTTTATGCTCATAAATCTGAAGTTAGTAGGGATGAAATAGAATTCAAGGATGGCAGGATTTTTGAAAGGTATTCTGCTCCATTAATTGATTCTGAGGATAATTATAATGGTAGAATATGGTATTTCCATGATATTACTCTGAAAATGGAGATACAGGATCAGCTAAGAAACCAGTACCACTTCTTGCAGCACCTGGTTGATACCATTCCCTACCCCCTTTTCTACAAAGACAAAAGTTACACATATGTTGGTTGCAACACTGCATTTGAAAAATTCATAGGCTTATCTCGGGAAGAAATCATTGGTAAAACAGTTTATGATATATCTCCAAAGGATTTGGCAGATAAATATCATCTTAAAGATGTAGAATTAATGAAAAATAGGAATTTGCAGGTTTATGAGGCTCCGGTTAAATATGCCGATGGTTCACGACACACGGTGCTGTTTAACAAGACCATCTTTGATGATGCTCATGGAGAAGTAGCGGGTTTAATTGGGCTCATGGTTGATATTACTCATCGTAAAGAAGTTGAAAATGCTCTTAAAGTGAGTGAAAATAAATATCGTGCTCTCTTTGACAATGCCGATGATGGAATATTCCTAATGAAGGATCAACGTTTCGTGGAATGCAACCCCAAGGCTCTAAAGATGTATGGTGTAACCAGGGATCAGATAATCGGAGAAAAACCAGATGTTTTCTCACCAGAATTACAACCAGATGGTTCCAGATCCGGGGAAAGAGCTTATGAGCTAATTAAAAAGGCCTTAAAGGGACATCCTCAGCATTTTCAGTGGAAACATATCCGTTTAGATGGAACTATTTTCTACGCTGAAGTAACTTTAAACCGGCTACTAATCGAAGAAGAATATTTAATCCAGGCCATAGTACGGGATGTAACCTCACGGAAAAAAACAGAGAATCTTTTAAAGGAATCTGAAGAACGCCATCGTATGGTGGGGCAGTTAATCAATGATTTTGCCTATTCTTGTGTGCAGGGAGAAACCGGCCAATACCATGTGGACTGGATAACTGATTCATTTTATAACATAACTGGTTACAATGAGAAAGAACTAATGGAAAATCGTTGCTGGATGTTCACAGTTCATCCTGATGATGAAAAAATTGCCAACAATCAACTTTATGATCTGACGGCGGGTTCAACTAATGTCCGCATTTTCCGCATTATCACCAGTACTGGTGAAGTGCGATGGCTTCGAAACCATGTTCGCGGGGTTTTAGATGAAAAGGAAGGTATTTTAAGAATCTATGGTGCGGCCCAGGACATCACCCAACAGCGGGAGTATCTGGATGACCTGAAATGGGAACTTGAAATAAATCAGTCCCTATCCCGAATATATTTACCAATGATCTCTGAAAAATCATCCCTAGAAGATATAGCTACTTCCATTTTAGAGGAGTCGAAAAAGATCACCGGGAGCCATAAAGGTTACGTAGCCACCATTGATCCCCATAACCAGGATATGGTTGTTCACACCTTCACCAAAATGATGGAAGAATGTCAGGTTGAATTGGATGATAAGATCAGATTCCCCTGTGGTGAGGATGGTCTTTATCCAGCTTTGTGGGGTCATTCCCTTAACACTTTAACTGGGTTTTACACCAATTCTCCACAAACCCACGAATCGTATAAAGGACTACCTGGAGGCCACATACCTCTGGAGAGTTTCATTTCTGTACCGGTGGTTATGGGAAATGATTTAGTGGGACAGATTGCACTGGCAAACTCCACCCATGAATACAATGAAATGGATCTAGAGGCCTTAAAAAGAATATCAGCATATTATGCTCTGGCAATTCAAAGAATAAGGTATAGAGAAAAGATAATTGCTAATTTAAATGAAAAAGAACTTTTACTGCGAGAAATACATCACCGGGTTAAAAATAATATGCAAATTGTCACCAGCCTCATGAACCTGCAGAAACAGTATGTGGAAGAAGAGGAAACTAAAATGGTGTTAGGGGATAGTCAGGCCCGGGTTAAATCCATGGCCATGGTTCATGAAAAGCTTTACGAATCTTCTGACCTGAGTCACATAAACTTCAAAGAATACGTTGAAAAACTGGTTTACGGGTTATTTTACACCCATGGTGTCCCAAGATACACCATAAAACCAGTAATCAAAATGGGAACCG
This sequence comes from Methanobacterium sp., assembly GCA_030539815.1. GTDB lineage: Archaea > Methanobacteriota > Methanobacteria > Methanobacteriales > Methanobacteriaceae > Methanobacterium. Next base: position 1,676 of record JAUNXM010000123.1, on the reverse strand, counting down.
TTGCCCTGAGTATGGAAACCGCCATCCCATTAGGCCTTATAATTAATGAACTAGTTTCCAACAGCCTCAAATATGCATTTCCCAATAAAAAAACTGGCGAGATAAAAGTATCCCTAAAAATCACTGGAAACGAATATGAACTAATTGTAAGCGATAATGGAATTGGTATTCCCAGACACATTGACCTTGATAACCTGAAATCACTGGGTTTGCAGCTGGTTTCAAATCTAGCCCATCAACTGGGGGCAGAGATCACACTGAACAGGAGTCAGGGAACAGACTTTAGGTTGAAATTCAAAGAATTAGAGTACCAAGAAAGACTTAAATAGAAAAAAGAATCTTACAGGGTATTTCAATCCGTTATTTATTCAACTTTAAAATTTCAGTATAAGGCTTTTTCTGGTAATGTCTTTTCGCATGTTCAACTATCAGTGCATGGTATTCCTGGTACAACGGCACATCAGCAGGTAAATTACTTTGGAAGATCTCTTTAAGATCAAGGTAACTGATTTTCCCATCCACCAGCCCCAGATGACTGAATATTCTCCGGGTGTAAGTATCCACCACGAATTCTGGCTCATGGTAGGCATATAGTAACACAGAATCGGCAGTTTCGTTTCCCACACCTTTTACCTTCAAAATCTCTTTTCTTCCAGGAGTCCGACCATTCAGGGATTTGAAAAATCGGGTAATGTTGATTATATACTGTGATTTCTGGTTTAAGAAACCTGCAGGGCGAACTGCTTCCTTAAGAACATCTTCATCAAGTGCCAGGAGATTGTCCGGGTCCATAGCATCTAATTCCTTAAGGTTCAGGAGTGCGTTCTGTGCTGATGTCCAGGTGGTGTTCTGGGTTAATATTGCCCCTAAAATAATCTCATATTTTTGGTTTCCAGTTACCGGAAGATCATAATTCAGGGGATGATAACCACTGGTGGCCCCGGTTTTATTCAAATTTTTTGATTCCAGATCCATTAACGGCCACCAACCCTGAGGACCGTAAAGTCTGAAAAGTTTTTCATAGATTTCTAAAATCACATCACTCATTAAGACTCCCCTAAACATGTTCAAGTCGTTAAGCCCCATCCAGCATATTTATACCCATTCCTTTAACTTAAAATTCCCTTTTATTACTCTAATCCCTTTTGGTACTCAAATATATTAGACATTATTAATAAGTGATTACTAGAACAATTGTTTATGGGTGTAAAATAATGAGGATTGAATGTGATCGATGTGTTTTAAGGGAGTGGAATTTATCAGATGTTGAGAGTTTGGTGGAAAATGCCAATAATTACCGTATAGCCATTAACATGCGAGATCAATTCCCCTATCCCTACACCATTGATGACGGTAAATCGTGGTTAAAGATTGCCAGTACTCAGGACGAAAATTGTATTCTGACCATAACATTGGAGGATAAGGCAGTTGGAGGTATAGGCCTAACCTTGGGTGAAGATATTGAAAGGATTTCTGCCGAGATGGGATACTGGCTGGGAGAAAAATATTGGGGTAAGGGTATCACTTCTTCCGCAATAAAAGGAATTGTGGAGTATGGTTTCAACGACTTGGGTCTGGAAAGAATATTTGCCAAACCACTGGAGCATAACAAAGCCTCCCGAAAGGTTCTTGAAAAAAATAGTTTTAAATTAGAGGGTATTATGGAAAAAAGTTGT
>JAUNXM010000122.1 GCA_030539815.1 Methanobacterium sp. | reverse complement strand
AGATGGTGGGATTTTTAGTTTTATCAATGTCCAGTAAATCATGATTCAACCCTTTTTTCCACATTCAATGGCCCATTCAATATCCTGAGGGACACCAAAAAATTCTTCCAATTCAATTCCAATCTCTAATATCCTGGTAAGAATTTCATTATTGAGACTTGATTTATCCTGATATTCATCTTTTATGGTGATTAAAGTGTTTTTCTCGTTGGTAAGGAAATATCCCTTCTTTTTAGTTTTAATATTTTTATCAATTAACTTTCCTTCCCGGTTTAGAACAAAACTGTCGGGGCTTACTATTCCAGAGGCAATGGATTCACCAAGGCCCCATGTAGATTCAATAACCACCTCATTGGTTCCATTTACTGGATTGGCGGTGAATGTCACTCCACTGATATCGGCGTTCACCATTTTCTGGACCAGTACTGCAATTCCCGCGGCGTTCAGTTCGGTGTCTAAATGTCCTATGGATGAATCATGCCGGTATTTAACGGCCCGGTCATTCCAGTAAGATCTCCAGCAATCAATGATTTTTTCCAGGATATTTTCCTTTTTTATATTCAAGAAACTATCCAGCTGGCCTGCAAAACTGGCATCTTCAAGATCTTCAGCCACTGCTGATGATCTTACTGCATAGTAACCTTCAGGGAGATCCTTTATTTTGTTATTGATCTCTAAAAACATGTCCGGTGGTAATTCTTCACTTTTTATTATGTGGCGGATGGATGAACATCCTTGGGAGATGGAATCTTCCTTTTCAAAATCAATTGAATCAATAATTTTGGATATTTCACCTTTTAATTCTGTTTTAATAAAAGAATCATAGGCATCCACGGAAACAATAATAGCAGGGGGAATTTTAAAACCTGAAAATGCCATTCTGCCTAAATTAAGAGCTTTGCCTCCAATTTTTTCTATGGATAAATCTTTTTCTTTAAGATCAACCACATACCTATTTTTATCCGCCATGATTATCATTTCCCTTAATATAATACTATATCTTATGTATTTATTTTTAAAATTAAGTGAATATATGTAATTGTTTTTAAATAAGTAGAATATAAAACAGCATGATTATGGTTAAGTAAATAAATGGCCTTTGGAACTGGTGAAGGATCGTTTTTAAATGTGGATTTAAATTAAGATTCTTCCTATTGAACGAATATAATTGGGTAAATTGATATAAGAGATTTACATGGATTTAACCATGCCCTCCTCCAATGAGGTAACTCACCACACTGATCAGTACTCCAATGAGCATGATTTCCACACTGGTTTTTAGTAAACTTTCACGGGATACCTTCCCTAGATACACACCCAGTATGATCAATGCCACGAAACAGAGGATCACCGTGTATATGGTGGCAGTTATCCTGTCAGAAATGAGTAGGAAGGGGACCACAGGTACAAATGATCCAGTGAAGCTACTGAATCCATGGGTGAACATGCTCATGTAAATGCGCTTTTTAGCCAGCTGGTGAATGTGGGTATCATCCAGTTTACCTTCCTCCAGCATCATCTTCTGCTCCAGTTCACGTATGCTTCGAACCTCCTCGGCTCGTTCACCAATAAAAGATCCAAAGGCATTGGACAGTGCCAGGGCAATACCACCACTGAGGCCAGTTAATCCCACTGCGTAGTTGGAAATGTCTAACCCACTCACACCAGCCACACCACTGGCAGTTAGTGTAACTCCCATAACCGCCAGTATTCCGTCCATAGTTCCTAGAGCCACATAACGGCTCATTTTAAAGTATTCACTTATGAATTCGCGTATGTTCATTCAGATTTACTCCTAATTAATATGGGATTTAATTAAAATTTATAAAATTTTCATTTAATCTAATCCTGTTATGTGAAATAGTAAGATTAGCCCCTTCCCAGATCTTTATGAGCCCGTGCCAGATGTCCGGCAGCCAGTGCACCCATGAGTGAAAGTTCCCCAGCTAGCACAGTTCCAGCAACGATTTCGGCAAATTTATTCACCTTACCTGATCCAACCACACCTAAAATGTTCAAACATTCCTGGGCAGTCTCCAGACGGGTGCCACCACCTATTGTGGCCAGGGGAAGGTCAGGGAGGGTTACTGAAAAGTGTAAATCCCCATCTTTAACCTCGGCAGTGGTTATTCCTAGACTTCCCTCTACTACGTGAGCCGCATCTTGACCTGTGGCCAGGAATATCGCGGCGATCATGTTGGCGTATTGGGCATTAAAACCCATACTACCTGCTATGGCAGAACCAACAAGATTTTTAGCTATGTTAACTTCCATAATAGATTCAGGAGTGGTTTTAAGCTTAATTTCTACAATTTCCCGCGGAATGATGATATCAGCAGTCACTGTTTTTCCCCGTCCCTCTATGAGGTTTAAGGCTGATGGCTTTTTATCCACACAGAAATTACCACTTAAAGCCAGTACATGGGCTCCAGTTTCCCGGGTTAAAATGTCCATGGCTTTATCTGTGGCAATGGTCACCATGTTCATGCCCATACTGTCACCGGTGGTGAAAGTGAACCGGGGATAGATGTAACGTCCCACTACTATTATGGGATCAATTTTCAAAAGACGACCATGACGGGTTGTGCTTTCAGCGGCTTCTTTAAGCTCTATAAAATGTCTTTCAATCCATTCTTTTATTTTAAGGGCTTCAATAACCGATTCAGCCCGTATAACCGGGGCTCTAGTCATTTTATCATCAATTATTCTTACATTGGCTCCACCCACTTCCCGGGTGATGGAACAGCCCCTGTTGATTGAAGCCACCAGGGCACCTTCTGAAGTAGCCAGAGGAACGTAATAAGCTCCCTGGGCATGTTGTCCATTCAATTGCAGCGGCCCGGCCAGCCCCACCGGGATCTGCACTGTTCCCATGGGATTTTCTATATTCCTTTTCATGGCTTCAGTCAAATCCAGGGAGTACTGGGAAAGATGGGGAAGACTGGAACCGGCTATCTCTTCGGCAAACTCCCTTCTTATTTCAATTGCCGCCTGAATATTATCAGTGTAACTTTCAATTTCATGGAGTTTCAATTCTCCTTTAACAAGTTTTTCCAATATTTCTTCTTTGTTTGACATAGAAACCATCTTAAAATATTTTGTATCCACGAATAAAGATTTAGCAGTATTGCCAAAGTGTATGTCCGGAATTTGATTATGAATTATTTTTGGAATGGAAAATAAATGAATAAGGCTGTTTATATTTTGGTAAGAATCAAAGGCCTGTTTTAAGGGTTTTAAACGATTTCCTTCATTATATCTGCAATTTGGGAAGGTTGTTCTGCTACTTCCACTCCTGCCGCTTTCAAGGCTTTCATCTTGCTTTCAGCAGTTCCACTATCTCCTTCGATTATGGCACCGGCGTGTCCCATTCTCTTTCCCGCAGGGGCGGTTCTACCGGCAATGTAGGCCACTACTGGTTTAGTGATGTTTTCAGAAATGAATTCTGCTGCTTTTTCCTCGGCATTACCTCCAATCTCTCCGATCATGGCCATGGCCCTGGTTCCAGGATCTTCTTCGAACTTTTGCAGGACATCGGCAAAGTCCATCCCCACCACAGGGTCCCCACCAATGCCCAGGCAGGTACTCTGACCGAGGCCTGCATTGGTTACCTGGCTGGCCACTTCATAGGTTAAAGTTCCACTGCGGGATACTATTCCAATATCTCCTTGATTGAAGATATGGGTGGGCATAATTCCTAATTTACCAATTCCTGGTGTTATAATTCCGGGAGTGTTAGGGCCAATTATTTTACAATTCTTTTTGCGTGCGTATTGCGCTATTTCCATAGAATCGTGTACTGGGATGTGTTCAGTGATAATAACTGCTATTTCCAGTTGGGATATGGCTTCAAAGGCAGCATCCTTGGCGAATGGGGCGGGTATGAATATTATTGATGCGTTAACATCCATTTCTTCTTTAACTTCTGCAATTGAATTGTAGACTGGAATTCCCTCAAATTCCTGACCTCCTTTGCCCGGTGATGTACCGGCCACAATATTGGTATCATACTCAAGCATACTTTTGGTGTGGAAAGAGCCCTGTTTACCGGTAATGCCCTGCACTACACATCGGGTGTTTTCATTAAGAAATATCACTGTATCACATCCTTTGAATTATTAAAAGACAGTATTTACTTAAGATAGTATCTTTGTTAAGCAGTATTATATTGTAAATATATTTTTTCTGTACTTTTCTTAAACTTCTAAAATCTTCATTTTACTGGAAAGCGGCACTGCCAAGTCCATTACATTCCCATTCATGTAGGCGGTGATGGATATGATCACACTTCCAGGAATCACATAGGATGGAGAACCTCTACGAACTAAATAAACGTTTTTATTACCTAATGCAGCTCCCATCATTGCTCCGGCCACTACTCCTATACTTTCAATGTCTTCCACGGTAACTACTACCACCGGGTCATCGGTCTCATCAGAAACGTATCCGACTCCAGGTATTTCCTGATTGTGGTTCAGGCTACTTCCCCCAATATCAGTCACCTGGTCCATGCCTCTGGCGGCTTTTATCACAGAATCGGCTACGTTATGAACAAATTTCTCCCCTCCGTAGGTGTCGAAGGCCATTATAATGGCATCTGGATAGCGATCTTGCCTTATTTTTGCTTCAGCATAGGATATTCCTTCACCAGCGTTTTCTAAGGTGTCTGCAATTCCGTTGATATCCCCCAAATCCTCGGCATTCTGGCGAAGAATTTCCACAATACCTTGGTTAACTTCTTCCAGCTGATCATCTTCCACAAAAGCACTTATAACCACATCATCGCCGGTGATGTTGGTAAGAGCAGCTTTATAGGCTCCCTTGTTAAGCAGGAGGGGAATGTTATTTTCAATATTTTTTATGAGATTTTTACTGCAGGAAACATCGTTTCCGGAAATATCTGCACCGATGGCGGTAATCTTCAAATCATCACCTGAATTTTTAGGAGGTTAATAATTGATTATTATGATGGTTTAAAACCATTGATTAAATTTTAGTGAAAATAATATGGTGAAAACTTGTTCTTATACATTTCTTCTAGAATTTTTCAAGACACCTGCACGAAAATGATGTCCTTCCATAAACTGACCTATTTGAATTAATTCTAATGAGCATGGGGGTTTAAAAAAATAAGGTTAAATAGGATTCATTTAAGCTCACAAGAATGGGATGATTAACCTGATATCTTGATTAAAAAGATTTAGTAAGGTGGAGAAATAAATAAATAACATGTTCATTAATATTAATATCCCATTCCAGTAGAAATGGATTCAAATTGCATAATAAATACTCACCAAGGATTATATCATTAGGATGTGAAAGCCAATGATTTTGAAACCCTTAATTTGTGTTCCAATACTCCAAAAAGAAAGGAAAAGCGTTTTAGAAGTTGCAGATATGGCTGTAAAGGCAGGGGCAGATTTGGTGGAACTTCGTATTGATTCACTTCTGGACAGTGATCCTCAAAGTATCATACATTTAATTGAGGAAATAAATTATCCCCTCATTGCCACCAACCGGATGAGAGAAGAAGGTGGTCAATTCTTGGGTTCTGAAGCTGAAAGAATAGAAATATTGGTGGAAGTCTCCGATCACGCGGATTATATTGATATTGAAATTCAAACTGATGAAAAATATCGTTCTCAAGTTATCCAGGCGGCAAAATCAACGATAATATCCTACCATGACTTCCAAAAAACTCCCCCTTTAAATGAGCTTTTGGCGGTTGTTAAAAGACAGAAAGCACTAGGATCCATAGCCAAGTTTGCAGTTATGCCCCAAAATATGCAGGATACTCTTAATGTGCTGGAAGTGGTCAACCAATACAACAATACCATTGGCATTGCAATGGGAGAAATGGGACGATACACCAGGGTGGTTGCTCCAAGTTTAGGGTCTCCAATTACTTACGCATCTATAGGTGGTGGGTCAGCACCTGGCCAAC
>JAUNXM010000121.1 GCA_030539815.1 Methanobacterium sp. | reverse complement strand
TGATCCAGGAATGATAAACCACAATTTTTGCATTGGTACAGTTTGAATTTCCCTTCAATCTCTGGAAACATACGATCTTTATTTACAAAAACCAGTTCATGGTTTTGGGAACCGCAAAGATCGCAGCAATCAGGCTTTTTTGCGCTCATAATTTATCTCCATAGGAGTTATTAATTCTCTATCTTCTTGCTTAATTTTTGTTAAAAGAGTTAAATATCCCGCAGTAATATGATCCCATAGATAATTTTTAGATACTCTCCTATAAACCCGATTTTTAAGTTCATTATAGCTTTCATCATGGCGATATATTGATTTAAGTTTAATTTCCAGTTCTTTCACGTTTTTAAAGTAAACAGCTGATGATTCGCATACTTCTCGGTTAAAAGAGTTTTCATGGGCAATGATTATATTTTTTGAAATAGCTGCCTCCAGTAGTGAAGGATTAGTTCCGCCTACAGTATGGCCATGGATATACGCAGTGCAATTTTGCCTTAACATATTCAGAAGCTTTTGATCATAGATGGATCCTAAAAAAATAACCCCGGGATCTTCGCATTCTTCAGCAATATCCTTAATTTCTTCTTCATAAGTGGTGCTGGTGAAATCTCCCACCACCACCAGGGGAATATCCACCCTGGCTTGAGAAAATGCTTGAATTATAGTGTGAATATTATTTTCCGGTTCTAATCGTGCCACCAACAAGTAATATTTTCCTGGTGATATCTCAATTGGAGTAAGCATTTTCAAATGTTTCACTGTGTCCCCATTCCAAGTAATTCTCTCGGGAATCTTAATTCCGTATGATAAATAGCTAGTTTTATGCAATTTATTCTTGTCAATGTATTTTTTCATCTCTAAGGAATCTACAATTATGTTATCGGCAAATACCGTAGCTAAATCATGATTCATTTTCAGTAACCATCGTTCTAACCGGTTAAACTTGCTTCTTTTCCACATGACTCCGTCAATATTTACCATAACCTTAGAACTCCGGTTAATAATCTTGGGAAGGAAAAGAAACATGCCTATTTCTATACCCAGGAAATATATGAGATCATTATTCCTGCTTAATTTAATTAAAAAGTATATATCAGAAAGATTTTCATAGAATTTTCTCAATAAATAATTTTTTGGAGGTTTAATGGGGAAATAATCCAATTTTGCCCCGTTGTATCTTTCTCTACGTTCTTCTGGGGGTTTATATTCACAGCTCACTGTAATTTCATAATCTTTTTCCATTAAATTTTCAGTTAAACCCTCTGCAAATGTTTCAAATCCACCGTATTCAGCCGGTATCCCACGACAACCAAGAATTGCAATATTCATATTATCCCACTTTCTTTTTTAACCAAATACTAATCATTCTCTTAAAAATTAGCACACCATCATTGAAAGAATTTAATTTAGGGTCGTCTAAACGATTTTTATAATAAATTGGAATTTCTTTGATTCTAAATTTCTTACCAGCGATCTTTGAAAACATTTCCACCTCCAAATCAAATCCATCAGAGTCGATGCCTTCAGTGAGTAAATAATCAATCACCTGTTTTTTAAAGGCCCAATAACCTGTACAAACATCGGATACTTTGGAAAAGAGCAGACTTGCAAATAAGCTTAACAAGTAATTTCCCAGAAGATTAAAACGACTTATGGCACCCTTTTCCCGTTCTCCTAAAATACGTGAACCAAGCACCACATCTGCTTCATCCTCCATCAATGGTTTCAATAATTTTTGAGCATCCCCTGGATCGTAAGTGTTATCTGCATCCAACATCACTGCAAAGTTGGATTTCACATTCTCAAAACCAGTTTTAATGGCATTTGCTTTGCCCTGTTTATTTTCTTTAAGCACGTTAGCCCCTGTTTTACCGGCGATCTCCGCAGTTTTATCTTTGGAGTTATTATCCACCACGATAACTCTTGATTTACGGTATTTTCCCACCTCTTTTAGCAAAGATTCAATTGATTGTTCTTCATTATATGCCGGTAATAAAAACGTCACATGTTTCATTGAATGATTATAATAACTACCCATAATGCGATTAACAGTTAATTCATTCAGATGTGACTCTGAATAATCTTCAATATCCTTAATAAGGTCTAAATCATTTATCGTCCGATTATCATTCAGATTTTCAAGATCCATTGTAACCCTTTAAACCTTATCTGAATAATTCTATAAAGAGCCATAGGAATCTCATATAAACATAGAATCTACATTACATCAACCTGTTTTATTGATATAATTTTCAAAAACACTGAGATTTCAAAAACATATGGGTGAATAGATGCAACGTTGATTGGGTATAAATTGTGAATTTCCACATACTACTTTCAATTGTCAGATCTTAATTGGTCAAGATGATTTCATTTCGATTATTGATTATTTTTTAATCTAAATTTCTAAAAAAAGTTCCTTAGATTGAATAGAATTAAAAATATAACTTATACACGTTTTTTTAAATTAAAAATATAACTTATGCATGTTTTTTCTGATAGTAGTCACCAAGAAATATCATAGTAGCTATGGTAAGGACAATTAAACTCAAATAATAATCATCTGGAGAAATTACATCAAAATGAAATGTTTGCCAGCTTAAAGGGAAGAAAAGATAGATACCTCCTCCAATGTTAATTAAAAGTAGGTCCAGCATAAAGTGTATGCACAATCCAAAGGTTAATAATCCAAATACCATTTTCTTACGGGAAAAAAACATGGAAAATAAACCCGCCATAACTAAGGAAGTTAGGGGTAGATGAAAGGCCAATAAATAATCCCCGGTATTCACTCCAAAATATTCAGTGATCATCTCCAGTTTAACTATGTCGGGTATTAAGGTGCCAACCATAACCAGGGAGGTGTTGGGGTAGTTGAAAATATCATATTTAATGTACAATAACCTGCAAATAATGTAAACTACCCCTATATGAACCATCCAGTCTGGCATGTCATCTTCTCCTAAAAATAAATGCCTTAAAGTCAAATTTCCAGTAATAAACAAAGACAATAAGGAGGAAGATAATTGCTACCAGAGATCTTTTCAGAGAAAAATAATATTTATCTCCAGACATAACATGACTCTTTTTCACATCGTTAACATGATATGATGGTTCTAAAACACCTAAAAGACTAATATGATCCCCTAATTTTCCAGGGAACTTTCTGGATACATTGATAATCACTGGCTGATTATGATATTTGTCAACTATGGTGTAACCACTTGAATCCATCTCAATAACCGATCCCTGGATATAAACCAACTCACCGACTGGATAATAATCTAAAATAGCACCATAGGAAGGATAATTCAGATGTTTATTTGATTCTATCCCGTAATAATAATTAATAGATATTATCATGGTGCCAAGAATCAAAATCATGGCAATTCTTTTGAGCTGAGAATCAATTAACATTTACTGATCAATCCATTCAAATAAACTGATTTTACCTTATATTCTCCGAGCGATGATTATAATTATAATATGAGGTATAAATAGAGGCGACAATGGTTTTTATATGATAAAGTTGTCTAAATGTTTCTGTGATCAAGTCAAACCTAAATAGTTTTTAATAGGCAGCCAAATAGAACAGAACAATATGGGAATGAAAGCTCTCATAATTAAAAATAAAATTAATTATCCTTTGGAGGAAATTGTTAGTTGTACTTCTCTAACTATGGAAGCTACTATCATTGATGAGTTAACACATCCCCTGAACCTAGAAGATTTAGATTTTGATGTTATCTTATTTTTAAGCAGATTATGGGATCCCCTTGAAATCGAGATATTCCAAAATATTTCCACTAAAAATATCCCTCTTATCCTGATAACTTTCGCTGAAAACAAAGAAAAAAGCAGTGAAATAACTGACCATTACTTATTCACCGAACAATTGACCATCCCTCTATTGGAAAAATCAATTGAACTGGTGATTCAGGAAAAAAAAATAATTAACCTGAATAAGAAGATTGAAGATTATCAAAATTTCCTTAAAAAGTCGAAAGACATCTTTAGCAGGGATATGAATCAAATAATTCAAAAAGAAAATGAATTTTTCCATGAATATAATAACACTAAATCTGAACTTAAATGGCTGGAAATTCTATTAAATGCCATTCCCTGTGGAATTGTAATATTTGACTGTCGTCGTTGTGATGAAATAATTATGAATACGGAAGCCCTGTTGATTATGAATTGTTCAAATCTTGAACAGGTTCATCAGCAGAGTTTAATCTATGCCAAGGATACTAATTTTTTCAATTTTTACACTGTTGATGGTGAAAAAATCACAACGGATGAATTACCCTTTTTTAAAACCATTAATGGTGCTGAAATTAAGGATTTGGAACTTATTGTAAGAAATGATGAAAAAGGAGACATTTCAGTATTAATAAATTCCTCACCGGTATATGATAAAAGTGGAAATCTAATTGCATCCATTACTGCCATATCGGATATGTCTAAACTAAAAAATATTGAAGAAGATCTCATCAACACCATTCATGTGAAAAATATAATCATAGAAGAGTCCAACAACCGAATTCTGAATAATCTCCAAACCATTACCAGTCTTTTATACTTAAACCAAGAATTTGATCATAACGATCACTATACTGAACTAAATAAAGATAGTAGAGTTCGTATGAATCTTATCCGTCAAATAAATGAAAAGTTATGCAATTATGATGATGATAAATACGTTGATTTTAAGGAATATGCTGTAAACGTGTGTTCTGAGCTTCTTCAGATCTATAACTTGGAACATCAGGTTAATCTGCTGGTGGAGGGATCGGCCATAATGACCCTTGATCTGGTGTTACCAGCAGGCCTAATCATCGATGAAATCGTAAGTTATCGGCTCAGATCATTTATTGAGGATCATGAATTTAAATTGATTGAGGAAGATGAATTTAATCTAAAAGGGTATAAAGGTAAAATTACCATCCAAATCATTGATAACGGTCCTGAAGTCGAAACTAATGTTCCCACCAATAAAAATCTGAAACTGACTAATCTATTACTGGAACAGCTAAGTGGTTTAATCTGGATCCAATCAAACAATACTCAAACTTCGTTTTTAATAGAAATAATTTATTTTGATATTTAAAAACATGTATTCTATATATTTTACCAATTTGATACTCAATATCGATCTCTATCCCATTTAATAACTAATTCTAAAGCATCTTTCCAACAGGGAGTTGGACAAAGTACTATTATTAATTACATATTATTCACATCTTTCTCTCAACATGCAGTACAGTAAATTTCATTTTTAAAACGTTCGAGCAGCTTTAGCAGGTTCTACAACATTTTTAATTGTTTCTGGTGAGATCATTGTATAAGCTTCGGATTTAATCACATAGTTATCCCCGGTTAATTCCTGGAGTGCAGCTTCCATAATAATTTTTATGGGGCAATGGAAGATTATACAATCATTTTTTTTGGTTATTAATTTGGAGATCAATCCCGCCTTTGAACCCTTTTTCCTTATAACCACTTCTTTATCATTTATATCATACTGAATTTCATCTACAAATTTAGGTTCAGATGTGAAAAAATTTACAATACAATCCAGAATTTCCTTTGGATCATTGGTTTCAATGTTAACATACTCTTTGAAAGTATTCCACAGGTAATTCTTTTTTTCCTCAGAGATATCATCTTCAGTAATTGTTTGGACAGTAATCCATAGTTGCATTGCTTCTTGCACTGCACGCCCATACCATCCTCTTTTAAAAGAAAACTTAATTGCCGCCTTTTTTCTAAAGTTCAAATCAGTACCGTGAGGCACTGAAATAGTAACTCTATTCATTTTACCCATATTAGACCCCCATATGGTTCCAGGATTTTCCAATACAATTTGTCATAACACTGGATTTATGTGAAAAACTTCTTTTCAATGGGTGTGCCAATAGGTGTTATAAAAAATTTCTATATTATTATTCTTACTGGAAATCCATTTATA
>JAUNXM010000120.1:0-2500 GCA_030539815.1 Methanobacterium sp. | reverse complement strand
CATGGTCAAGTTCGAAAATGGCGAACAGAAACTGATACTGGCCCCAGAAAGTATAGCTGTCAATGATGAAATCGCATGCGGAATATCCGCACCAATAAAACCAGGAAACTCACTGCCCCTGGGAGAAATCCCGGAAGGAACACCAGTGTATAACCTGGAGAGAAACCCTGGAGACGGAGGAAAATTCGTCCGATCCTCAGGTACTTACGCTTCTCTTATCACCCATGACGTGGGTAAAGCCATTGTGGAACTTCCCTCCGGGGAATTAAAGGCTTTCAACCCCCAGTGCAGGGCCACAATCGGTGTGGTCGCCGGGGGAGGTAGGAAAGAAAAACCATTCCTCAAAGCAGGAAACCGACACTACGCTGCAAAAGCCAAGGGTAAAAAGAGCGTGGGAGTTCGTGGTGTTGCAATGAACGCAGTAGACCACCCACACGGTGGTGGAAACCGTCAGCACCCAGGACGACCTACCACAGTCTCCAGGCACGCCCCACCAGGAAGGAAAGTGGGTTCCATTGCAGCTAAAAGAACCGGAAAAAGGAGATAAACTCATTTTATCCCCTTTTGGCAGAAATGGTTTAAGGATAGATTACGAGAATAAAATAAGGAAAATAAAAGCGTTTTAAGGAGGAGGCTAATTGGCGAGGAAAGAATTCAAGTATCGCGGTTATACCCTGGAAGAGCTGCAAGAGATGCCCCTGGATAATGTTATTCAGTTGTTACCATCAACCCAGCGCAGATCCCTCAAAAGGGGATTCCTACCCAGGCAAAAAAAAGTACTAGAGAAGATACGAAAACTGAAAAAAGAAGGAGAAAAGGGTGGACGACCTACAATAATCAGGACCCACTGTAGGGACATGATCGTGCTACCAGAAATGGTGGGCATGACCTTTGGCATCTACAATGGTAAAGAATTTGTGAACGTCCAGATACAGCCTGAAATGATTGGATGTTACTTCGGTGAATTCGCAGTAACCCGGCAAAGAGTACAGCACGGAGACCCTGGTATGGGTGCTACCCGTTCATCCATGTTCGTGCCCCTGAAATAAGGAGAATTAACCATGGCAAAAATGAAATACGCTTACGAAGGATCGGGAAAAGTAGCCAAGGCAGCTGGAAGATCCCTCAAGATCTCCCCCAAACATTCAGTGGAGATCTGCAGAGAACTCCGGGGCATGTACCTTGACGATGCCAAGGAATACCTGGAAGATGTCATCCAGATGAAACGAGCTGTACCATTCAAACGACACAACAAAAAAGTAGGTCACAAAAAAGGACTAAAAGGATGGCCCACCGGCCGATACCCTAAAAAGGCAGCCAGTCATATACTGGATGTTCTGGAAAATGCAGAGGCCAATGCCGAGTACCAAGGTATGGACACCGAAAACCTTAAAATCGTCCACATATCCAGCCACCGGGGTTTCATTATCAGAGGATACATCCCACGAGCATTCGGAAGGGCAACACCATTCAACACCCCAACCACACACATTCAGGTAGTTCTAGGGGAGGCAGAGAGCGCATGATTGAAAAGGACTTTGTAACCGAGGGACTAAAGAGGACCAGAATCGACGAATATCTGGAGAAAGAACTTGACAGAGCAGGCTACGGTGGGATGGAAATCCAGGTAACACCCTTAGGTACCATGGTAGTGGTATACGCTGAACGACCAGGAATGGTAATCGGCCGAGGCGGTAAAACTGTACGAGCCATAACTCAAAACCTCAAAAACAACTACGAACTGGAAAACCCCCAGGTAGAAGTTAAAGAAGTGGACATCCCAGAACTGAACCCCAAGATCATGGCCCACAAAATATCAGCCATGCTCCAGAGGGGAATGCACTTCCGACGAGTGGCTTACTCAGCCCTCCGAAGAATAATGGGAGCTGGAGCTCAGGGAGTGGAAGTAACCATCTCCGGTAAAATCAGAGGATCCAGATCTGCCTGTGCCAAATTCACCGATGGATACATCAAAAAATGTGGTGAACCATCCATTAAATACGTGAAGCAGGGATTCGCCACTGCACCACTTAAACCTGGTGTTCTGGGAATATCCGTACGCATCATGCCACCAGATGTTGTCTTGCCTGATAAGGTGGATATCATCCAGCCTAAAGTGGAAGAACCAGTAGCCACTGAAACTGCAGAAGCAGTGGAAGCACCTACTGAAGAAATCACCGAAGGATCTGTGGAAATCCTGGAAGAAATCACTCAAGAAGCTGCAGAAGAAGCCGCTGAAGTACCAGTGGAAGAACCTGTCAAAGAAGATCTCAAAACCAAAGCTACCGAAGCCAAAGAAGCAGTGGAAGAAAAAGCTGAAGAAGTGAAGGAGAAGGCTGCTGAAGCTAAATCCAAAGCTACTGAAACTAAGAAAGCTGCTGAAGAAAAAGCTGAAGAAGTGAAGGAGAAAGCTGCTGAAGCTAAAGAGGCAGTGGAAGAAAAAGTTGAAGAAGTGAAGGAGAAGGCTGCTGAAGCTAAATCCAAAGCTACTGAAACTAAG
>JAUNXM010000005.1:6107-35426 GCA_030539815.1 Methanobacterium sp. | reverse complement strand
AATCTTTAAAATCTTTTTTATAGTATTTTTGTGGACTTGTTTGTGCATTTCCATTATTTGGTTACCTTTGGGAGTTAATTGCAGGAAATAGAAACGTTTGTCCTGGTTGGACTGGATTTTGTTTACAATCCCCAGATCAATTAGCTGGTTGATTGCAATGGAAACTGTTGATTTTTTCACTTCCAATTTTATGGCTAGTTCCGAAACGCTTATTCCCTGATTTTTATCTATTAATTCTATGTAGTAAAGTTGTCTAAGAGTGTATTCTTTTAAATCTCCACTACGAAGTTGTGTTTGGAATTTTCTCATTAAATCGCTCAGTTTATCCATTGATTCTACCAGTTCTAGCTCCTTATTCATTAGTGATCACCTGTTAAGTAAATAGTTTTATCTAACTAACTATTATATATACTATTCCCCCATCAAGAAAAATTCCAAAAATCTGATCATGAAATAAATCTCAATAGACAGTACTATTACTTCTCAAAAGCTAGGGCTAAACAAATTATATATATTTACATAACATCAACTGACTGAACAGAATATGTAATAAAATATATATATAATGTAATACTAACTTGTATATTGAATATGATAGATGATTTAATAATATGACCGGAGAGAGATATTAGTGAGGGAAATAAAATGAGGGAAATGAGCCAAGAGATAAAGGACGAATATGAGAAAATTAAGGATAAAATCTCATACGAAGAATTCTTAACAAAAATGGAAGAATATAAAAAAGAAAATGCTGACGTTAGCTTCATTGACGATATTAGTATAGCTCATATGGTAGTCGGGGACTACATTACTGAAAAAAATGAACCCACAGAAGAAGTGAAAGATTTCTGGAAAATAAAGGATTTAGAAAGTGGCACCCAGCACATAAATCTTGTAGGGCGAGTAATGAGTATTTCCAATGTTAAAAAATTCACCAGTAAAAAAGGTAGAGAGGGAAAACTGGCAAATTTAATTCTGGCAGATGAAACTGGTAGAATAAGAGTTGTTTTCTGGACTGAAAACATTAAACTAATGGATAAATTCAAAGAAGGCGACGTGGTTCGAATCAATGATGTTGAAGTGAAGCAGGGCTTCCGGGAGGACGAAACCCACCTCAACTTACAATCATCCCTTGAAAAATTAGATCCAACAGATTATCCTGATTTTCCACAATATAACGATACTATAACTCCTTTAGGTGAAATTAAAGGAGATAACGAGGTAAATGTTATTGCCCGTATCATCCGGATACCCCGAGTAAGATCCTTCGATCGCAACGGAAGGGATGGTAAAGTAGTCTCCCTGGAACTGCAAGACAAGAGTGGCAGTATGCAGTTCACTCTATGGAACAAGGACACCAACCTCATTGATGATCTGGATCTAAAGGAAGGAGATGCCATTCAGATAATGGGAGCCCAAAGTAGAGTCCGCAATGGAGAAGTATCCCTAAGTCACTCCTGGATTGGGAGAATCATAAAAGGAAACTTTGACGTTCCAGAATATCACGAAGATATTCTAAAAATCGGGGACGCTCATGAAATGCGAAATGTTACCCTCATTGGTCTAGTTAGCAAGGTTTACGATACCATAACCTTCGAACGAGATGATGGTACCACGGGAAAAGTGAAATCCATGGAATTAGAGGATGATACTGGAGCGATTAGGATTACCCTGTGGAACGATGACACTGAAATCGAAGTTAAAAAAGGAAACATCCTGAAAATAATAGGAGGGAACATTGAATTCGATGATTATTCCGGCACCAATTACAGAGTAAACACTAACTGGAACACTAAATTAATAATAAACCCCCCAATAGAACTTGAAATTGAAAATACCCTTAAAGAAGTTGGAAAATACTTGAAACCAATGAAAATCGGTGACCTCAATAAGATTGAAGATGATGGTGAAGAAGTGGACATTATAGGGCGAGTGGTTAACCTGTACGAGCCTAACGAATTTCAACGTGAAGATGGCACCACTGGTCAGGTGAGGACTGCGGAAATTGCCGATGCCTCAGGAATGGTACGGGTTTCTCTATGGGATAATAAAGCTGAACATACCCTTAAAGAAGGAGATGCCCTTAAAATTGAGAACGCACGCACCCGTCTGGGAGACTACCATGTGGATCTCAGTGTGGGTAGAACTTCCCGACTAATTGAACCTAGCGAAGATGAGTTAAAAGACTTACCTTCCCTAAAAGATGTAGAATCAATGATCTACCAGAGTAAGAAGATCACCGAGTTGGCAGAAGGAGACCGGGATGTTAGCATTTTCGGCCGAATCTTAAGCATGGGAGAACCAACCCAATTCACCAAAAGTGATGGCAGTTCAGGTGTGGTTCGATCCATGGAGATAGCCGACAACACCGGGGTGATCAGAGCTTCCCTCTGGGATGACCAGGCCAGTACCGCTTTTAAAGAAGGTGAGGCAGTTAAAATTGAAAACCCAAGAGTTAGTCTAAGAAATGACCGTATAGAACTCAGCGTAGGCAGAACTACCCTCATAAGCAAACCCGATGAAGATGAAGCGTCTGTGCCTAGTTTAGATGAAATAGAAAGAAAACTATATCCCCCCAAAAATATCGGAGATATTGAAGAGGGTGATCAGAGTATAAAGGTGACAGGAGAAGTAGTGGACATCAGGGGAAACAAAATACTCTTTGAAATGTGTCCCAACTGTAACAAAAGAGTTAACTGGGTTGATGATGCTTACATCTGCGACATTTGTGGTGAAGAAATAAAAAAACCAAACATGTTAATGATCATCAGTCTCATGCTAGAAGATGATACTGGAACCATAAGTATCACCTTCTTCCGTAAGGCTGCCGAGGAAGTTTTGGGCATGAACACTGCCCAAGCCGAGGAAATCATCGCTGCAACCGGCGATGAGGGATCCCTGGAAGAAAAAGTTGGTGACTTGGTTGGTAGGCAGATCACAGTGATCGCCGATGCCAGCTTCGACGAATACAATGAAGAAGTGCGTTTAAACGCCAAAAAAATGGTGGATGTTAAACTTTAATTACGGGTAATGGTAAAATAAAAATAAATAATCTTACCATTTACAAGCATCCATTATAGATTAATCCAAATAATAGCTTAAACAATTAAATGAAGAATTTAAAGGGAGATTAAGATGGTGGAACTGGAAGACTTACCTAATGTAGGAGAAAAAACCGCTCAAAAATTAAGAGATGCTGGTTTTGCAGATATGATGCGACTGGCCACAGCCACCGCCAAGGAACTCAGTGTTAAAGCTGAAATTGGTGAGGGAGTTGCAGAAAAAGTTATTGAAGCTGCCCGGAAAGCGGAACAAATCGACTTTGAAACAGCTCTGGATGTGATGGAACGCAGGAAAGACGTGGGCCACATTATCACCGGTAGCAATGGTCTAGATGAGTTGATTGGTGGAGGAATAGAAACCCAGGCTATAACCGAGGTTTTCGGAGAATTCGGATCCGGTAAAAGTCAGATATCACATGAAATCGCAGTTACAGTCCAATTACCTCCTGAAAAGGGAGGCTTATGTGGAGAATGCGTTTTCATAGACACTGAAAATACTTTCAGACCTGAAAGGATAAAACAGATCGCAGAAGGATTTACCTTAGATGTAGAAGAAGTTTTAGGCAAAATACACATCGCCCGAGCATTTAATTCCAGTCACCAGATACTCATGGCCGACAAGGTAAACGAACTCATACAAAAAGGCGTGAATATTCGTCTGGTTATTGTTGATTCACTTACATCCCATTTCAGGGCAGAATACGTGGGAAGGGAGTCCCTAGCCACCAGACAACAAAAACTAAACCAGCACTTGCACACACTGCAGAACATTGCCAACACCTACAATGTGGCCGTTTTTGTGACCAATCAAGTTCAAGCACGCCCTGATGCATTTTTCGGAAGCCCAACTAAAGCTATTGGAGGCCATGTCCTTGGGCACGCCTCAACCTACCGAATATGGCTTAAAAAAGGACTTGCAGGTAAACGTATCGCACGTTTAGTGGACAGCCCTCATCTACCAGAGGGTGAAGCAGTGTTCAAAGTAGTTACCGAAGGGATTGTTGATTAATTTAACTAAAAAGACTTTTCCTTCTTTTTTTTATTTTGTTTTTTGAATAAATATTTAGATTCTATAATTCAGTTGAAAATACTCAATTAAGGGAAAAATTGTTCTACTATATAAACCTTGTTTAAAAATTTTAATAGAAAACTTTATCCGTATAATAGATACAACCCTACATCATAAGATTAGTTAACTATCACAATGTGGAAAAAATAGGTGATCTAATTGGCAGATGAAAATAAGCAAGAAGCAACTGAAGAACCAAAAATCGGAGTCTACACATGTCACTGTGGTATCAACATCGGTGGTGTCGTTGATATTGAAGCAGTCAAAGAATACGCAGCAACACTGCCCAACGTAGTAGTATCCGAAGAATACAAATACTTCTGTTCTGACCCTGGACAGGACATGATCCAACAGGATGTTAAAGATGGTAAAGTTAACCGAGTAGTGGTGGCAGCATGTTCACCTCGACTTCACGAACCCACCTTCCGAAGGTGTATCAGAGAAGCCGGTCTTAACCAATTCCTTTTCGAATTCGCTAACATCAGAGAGCACGATTCCTGGGTTCACATGGATGAACCTGAACCGGCAACTGAAAAAGCCAAAGACCTGGTAAGGATGGCTGTTGCTAAAGCTAGGCTCCTAGAACCACTGGAAGCCGAAAAAGTGGCTGTGGACAACAAAGCCCTAGTTATAGGTGGAGGAGTAGCTGGAATCCAGTCCGCGCTCGATCTAGCTGACATGGGATTCAAAACTTATCTAGTGGAAAAACAACCAACCATCGGTGGACGAATGGCCCAGCTGGATAAAACATTCCCTACCCTGGACTGTTCAATGTGTATTCTAGCTCCTAAAACTGTAGACGCTGGTAAACACGAAAACATCGAACTCATCTCTTTTGCGGAAGTGAAAGAAGTGCACGGTTACATTGGAAACTTCCAAGTAGTAATTGAGAAGAAACCAAGATACGTCATAGAAGACATCTGTACTGGTTGCGGAAGCTGTTCCGAAGTATGCCCAATTGAAATGCCCAACTACTTCGACGAAGGTATGGGTATGGTCAAAGCAACCTACATTCCATTCCCACAAGCTGTGCCTCTGGTAGCCACTATAGACAAAGATTACTGTATAGACTGTAAGCTCTGTGACCAGGCATGTGGAAACGGAGCCATAGACCACGACCAAAAAGCTGAACGCATCGAAATCGACGTGGGTACCATCATCGTAGCCACCGGTTACGACCCATACGACCCCACCGAGAAGAAAGAATGGAGTTATGCTGACGCTGAAAACGTTATCACCGGTCTGGAACTGGAAAGACTGATCAACGCATCCGGTCCTACCATGGGTAAAGTTCTAAAACCATCCGACGGTGAAAAACCTAAGAGCGTGGCCTTCATCCAGTGTGTGGGTAGTAGGGATGCTCAAATTGACAAACCATACTGTTCCCGTGTGTGCTGTATGTACGCCATGAAAAACGCACAGCTCATCAAGGACAAAATGCCTGACACCGATGTGGCTATCTACTACATGGATATCCGAGCATTCGGTAAAGGATTCGAAGAGTTCTACCAGAGATCCCAGGAAAAATACGGAATCAAATTCATCCGTGGACGACCAGCCAATGTTCTGGTTAACCCCGACGACACCCTTTCCATCCGTGCAGAAGACAGCCTACTGGGCAAAGTCACTGAGTACAACTATGACATGGTAGTTCTCTCAGTAGGTCTACAGCCTCCAGAAGGAGCTGAAGAACTCAGACAGACCATCGGCCTATCCAAATCTGCCGACGGATTCCTCATGGAAGCCCACCCTAAACTCCGACCTGTGGACACCCTAACTGACGGTGTTTACCTTGCTGGTGTATCCCAGGGTCCAAAGGATATTCCTGATGCTGTAGCACAGGCTTCTGGTGCCGCTGCCAGAGCAGCAATACCAATGGTCAAAGGTGAAGTGGAAATCGAACCAATCGTTGCCGTGGTCAACTCTGATGTCTGTGGTGGATGTGAAGTTTGTTTAGAGTTATGTCCATTCGGAGCAATTGAAAGGAAGGATGAAAAAGCAGCAATTAACATTGCCCTGTGTAAAGGATGCGGAACCTGTGTCGGCGCCTGCCCATCTGGTGCAATGGACCAGCAGCACTTCCGAACCGGCCAGATCTTCGCCCAGATCGAAGCAGCCTTAAACCCAAGTAAATAAGGGTATCAAACCCTTTTTTTAACCTTTTTTTATTTTTATAATACTATTTTTTAATCAAAAACATTTGCTGACTGCATATTAACGTAACCTAAATTTTACCCATATTACTGCCGTTGTAGCTATTTTAACTTGAAATCAAATCCACAATGTTATTTATGCATTACCACTCATAGCTTAAATGAAGAATTATTTTTTTTAATAGAGAGGGTGGTGAGTATGAATTACCAGGAATTAGCTAAGAAATTAAAAATCATTCTTAAATTGAAAAGGGAACCTGTGGCCCTGAAATGGGTTTCCAGAGAACCGCGAAATATTCCCCAAGAAGAAGAAAAATCTAGATTCTGCACCAAACTGAGTAAGGCTATGAATGGATCTATTTTTTATTCAACTGCTGATGAAGAAGAGTGTATGGGTGGTCAAAAATACACCGGAATGAAAAATCCCAAAGAATTTCCTAAAAACATGCAAAGTGGCTCATTTTTAGTCCCTGCAGGAGTTTACAAGAGCATTCCTGCAGTTCAACGGTCATGGGAGTATAACAAGGCTATTAAACCCGGTGTATTCAGTGCCATAATTTTTGCACCACTCACCGAGACGAATTTTGAACCAGATATAATATTCATAGTTGCCGATGCCCGGCAAGGAATGGAAATCCTGCACGCTAACGCCTACGACTCAGGATCACACGGATTAGGAGCGGATTCAAGCCCAATATGTAGTTCAATGGCTTCTGTTCCCTACCTTACCGGGAAAGTCACCTATGGCTTTGGGGATATTGGCTCCCGAAATCACATGGATCTCCAGGATGAAGAGATTATGATTAGCATTCCTGCCCCTGATCTGGAAAGGATAATCCAGAACTTGGAAGAAATGAAAACAAAAACTTTCTTCAGGGAAGATTAAAACTAACCAAATGATAATAAGAAATTTCTAAAAAAAATCTTTTCCACAAGTTTACCAGGATTATTTGGAAAGTATTTATATCCCCTCAATTTATACTTCCCTATACCAAACCCGCTAACAATTATCATGATTTGACCGGGAGGAAAATAATGTCAGATAATGAAAAATACGCTCAGGAAATAAAGAATATTACCAAAAAACATCATTTATGGATGAAGAACAGTGTAAATCTCATAGCCAGTGAGAACATCACCAGTGTCAGTGTCAGAGAGGCTCTAGCTAGTGATCTGTCCCACCGGTATGCAGAAGGACTACCCTGTCACCGATTGTACGAGGGATGCCAGTACATCGATGAGATTGAAAACATCACCATAGACCTGTCCAAAAAACTGTACAATGCGGAACACGCTAATGTGCAACCAATATCCGGTGTAGTGGCCAATATGGGATCATTCTTTGCTCTGGCCAATCATGGAGATGGAATGATGGCCCTGGAAGTTCCGGTAGGTGGTCATATCAGCCATGCTAATGTGAGTGCTGCTGGTATAAGGGGCCTTAAAGTATCACCCCATCCCTTCGATGAAGAAAAAATGAACATCGACGCTGATGCCATGAAAAAGGAAATAGTTACACGTAAACCTAAAATAGTGCTTTTAGGTGGTAGTTTATTCTTGTTCCCCCACCCAGTGGAGGAAGCTCGGGAAGCCGCTGATGAAGTGGGTGCTAAAGTGATGTACGATGGTGCACATGTATTAGGACTCATTGCCGGTGGCCAATTCCAGGATCCACTCAAGGAAGGGGCAGATTTACTGGTGGGAAGTACCCACAAAACATTCCCCGGCCCACAGGGAGGTATAATTCTCTGTAAAGAAGAATTAAAACAAAAAATAGATGACGCTGTTTTTCCAGGTGTGGTAAGTAATCATCACTTGCACCATCTGGCTGCTCTGGGAATAGCCACTGCCGAAATGGCTGAATTCGGAGAAGCCTACACCAAACAGATTATTGCCAATGCCCAAGCTCTGGCACAGAGTTTCCATGAAATGGGTTTCAAAGTGCTGTGTGAAGATCTGGGTTTCACAGAATCCCATCAGGTGGCCATGGACATGTCCAACATTGGAAAAGCCTCCAAGATGGCTAAAGACTTGGAAGCCAATAATATCATTCTCAATAAAAATCTCCTCCCATGGGATGATGTTAACCGCTCGGATGACCCATCAGGTATACGAGTGGGAACACAAGAGTTAACCCGCCGCGGTTTAAAGGAATCACACATGGCAGAAGTAGCCGAACTCATAAAAAAGGTAGTTGTTGATGGTAAAACTGTTAAAGATGAAGCATCTGAATTCATATCATCCTTTGACAGTGTGCACTACGCTTTCCGTGAAGATCGGGCCTACGATTACATAGAATTTTAGAGAGTAATGTAAGATTTTATCTGGTAGTGAAATCATCAATTGATTCTGCCACTGCATAAAATCTCATTAAGTTAAGGATTCTTAGATAATAGATGGTAAAACAAGGGGATTGTCAATGAAAATTGCCTGGGCCTTCACCGGAGCAGGTCATTTGCTAAGTGAAAGTGTTGAAACACTGGAAAAGCTTGCAGAAGAACATCAGATAACTGTACTACTTTCTGGTGCCGGTGAAGAAGTTTTAAAAATGTACGGACTCTTCGACCGTGTTAAATCTGTTACCGGAGGATATTATCAGGAGTTGATTTTGGAAAGGGATCAGATGTGGAGCTATCCTGTATCCGGCCGTTTTTCCCTGGGAAGATACGATTTATTGATTGTTTCCCCCACCACCTCCAACACCATTGCCAAACTGGTCCATGGAATCGCTGACAGCCTGGTGACCAATGCCGTTGCGCAGGCCGGAAAAGGAAATGTTAAAACCCTGCTGGTCCCAGTTGACCTCGAATCAGGAGAGGTAGATACAGTTCTCCCCTCCAAACTCGAGCTGGACCTATGCCAGAAATGCAACGTCTGTGAAGCCGCAGCTGTATGCCCCCCCGATGCCATTACCCCTGGAGTGGAAATCAACCTCCTCAAATGCCAGGGATGTGCTGCCTGTCAAACCGCATGCCCCCACTCGGCTGTGAGCGGTGGACGGATTATCACCATCCACATGCGGGAAATTGACATAACAAACAGCGCGAAACTTCATCGGTTGGAGGGCGTGGAAGTTCTAAAGGACCCATCAGAAATATCAACCCACATATAATCCAATCATCTATAATTTAATTATTACCACATAATCCAATGATTTTATTTTTTTAAATGCGTTTTAACCTTTATTAACTACTTATTCTAACTTTTAGTTATAAATTATGAGTATTTTCAGAATAAAAAACCTAAGCTGATTATGATTCTGAAAAAACAATTTTAGAAAAATATTATTTCAATCTTTTTTCCAATAGATAACTAATTAATTAGGGATTATCAACATATCACATCAATAGAATTCATTGTGAATAGGAATTCAA
Source organism: Methanobacterium sp. (assembly GCA_030539815.1). Classification (GTDB taxonomy): domain Archaea; phylum Methanobacteriota; class Methanobacteria; order Methanobacteriales; family Methanobacteriaceae; genus Methanobacterium. The sequence continues at coordinate 25,768 of JAUNXM010000005.1, read as the reverse complement.
CATATAGTTACCAGATTAGGGGGTATGAATTTTGGTTGAAGAACATAAGAGAATTGATTTTCTTCTGGAAGAACTGAAAAGTGACGATTGGAAGGTCCGTGAAGATGCTGTCGAACTTTTAGGAGAAGTTGGAGAGCCAGATGCAGTTGAACCATTGATAATGGCCCTTGAAGATGAGGATTGGCATGTTAGAGAGGCCGCAGCCCTTTCACTAGCAATTTTTGAAGATGAAAGAAGTATTGAACCTCTGATTAGACTCATGGATGATGAAAAAGCCAATGTAAGATACGGAGCCGCCATAAGCCTATCCATGCTGGGAGATCAACATGCATTGGATGTGCTGGAGAAGGCTACGAAAGATGAAAATCCAGTAGTCCGTAAAGCTGCTAAATTAGCCATTAAAGAGATTAAAAACCGTTTATAGTCGTGGTATAATTCAATTTTAGGATGGGAAAAAATGTTAGATGAACAGGTGCAAAAATCAGTACGCAATCTTTTAGAAAAGTATTCCCGAGCATACCATGAAAAAAACATTGAAGGGATATTGGAACTATTCGTAGACCGGGAAGATTTAGTAGTGATTGGAACTGGGGATGATGAATGGGTTAATGGTAAGGATGAGCTTAAATCTGGATTTGAAAGGGATATGGATCAAGCAGATAATATAAATGTTAAATTCAGAGATATTTCTATCTCATCTTCAGGTAATGTTGCCTGGTTATCCTGCCACATGAACATGGAAGCTACAGTAGAAGGTCAGGACATATTCCTTCCCGGCCGGTTAACAGGCGTTGTTCTGGAAAAAAATGGAAAATGGGTTTTTGCCAGTCTCCACTATTCATTACCCAGTGATCTTCAGGAAGAAGGTAAAGCCTGGCCTGAAATTTGATAAAATTGAATAAACAATCTATTTTACAATATAAAAGAAAATTTATCGGGTGAAGATTACTGGCCTTCTAATAAATCCAGTATATACACGGTCATCTCTATTTCTTCCCTGGCCAGATAGTCTTCCATCCGTTTCTGGGAATCTTCGGTACCGAAAGGATAGTATCCCTCCTCGAAATAGACATTCATTATTAATTCATCTTCTTCCACAGTTACCGGATCCTTGAGAAGTTCAGATAACCTGTTTAAATCGCTTCCATTTAGTTTTGATACTTTGTAAGTAATATAATGCTTTTTTTGACCATCAGAATATCCATAATCAATAATTTCTACTTTTAACTGCAAATTAATCCCCCCAAATTTGAATTATTAAATTTTTCTATAATGATTGTTCAACCGTTTTTACCAATCCTGGAACCTATCAGGCGCTTTCACAGGTGAAATCCAGTTCATCCCCAATTTCTGTATTTGATTCCATTAATTTACCTTTTTCAAGTTCAATAACATATCGAGCTGGGGCCATTGGAGTGTAAATGGTCCAGGGATCAAGGGTGACTACGTCCACCACTTTTTTATCAGAATCTGCGAAAATCACATCCAGAGGTATGCGCATGAAGAACATGTGAATTCCAGAAGCTCTTCGACTCCTTTCAGACGGTAATTTGAGAATAAGTCCCCTTTTTAGATTTTTCACCATCATTAACCCCTTGAAACGTGAGAAAAAACTGTCGGCAACATCGGCATTTCCCAGGTTGGTGCCCTTAGTTTTATTTACTATAAACACATAACTCATAAAGATAGTTTTTAACCTAATCATTATAATAGGTTTTTATAAGGTTTGAGGGATCTTGTATGAGAAATATTATTGTTGAAGAGCTAATTCAAAAACCCATTGAGGAACAAGAGATAGAAATCGTTGAAAGGAAGGGTATCGGCCATCCTGACAGCATAAGTGACGGAATAGCTGAATCAGTTAGCCGTGGGCTATGCAATGCTTATCTTGATCATTTTGGTGGCGTATTGCACCATAACACTGATGAAGTTCAGATAACTGCCGGTGAATCCTACCCTGAATTCGGTGGCGGAGATATAATCAAACCTATGGACATCCTCCTCACTGGAAGAGGAGTTCCAGAATACGAAGGTAAAAAAATCGGGATCGACCGGATTGCTATCAAGGCTGCCAAGGATTACCTTAAAGAAACTCTGATCAACCTGGATGTTGAAACCTGTACCGTGGTGGAGTGTAAAATTGGCCATGGTTCCGGAGACTTGGTGGATGTTTTTGGAAGAGAGGGAACCCCCAAATCTAACGATACATCATTCGGAGTTGGTTTCGCACCATTTTCAGAAACAGAAAGAATGGTTATGGCCATTGAAGAACTTCTGAATTCCAAAGAGTTCAAAAAGAAATATCCACAAGTAGGGGAGGATATTAAGGTAATGGGGCTCCGTGATCACGATCAGATCACCCTTACTGTGGCTGTGGCCATGATCTCCAAGTACGTGGATGGTGTGGAAACTTACCTGGACACCAAAGAAGAACTTAAGGAGATCATTACCAACCTGGCCAAGGAACACACCGCCCGAGATGTGACCACCTTCATAAACACGGCCGACAATCCGGACTGCCAATCAGAAGAAGGTTACTACCTGACCGTAACTGGTACTTCTGCTGAGATGGGAGATGACGGTTCTGTGGGCCGAGGAAACCGTGCAAATGGACTTATAACCCCCAACCGACCAATGTCCATGGAAGCCACTTCAGGTAAAAACCCCATAAACCACGTGGGCAAAATTTACAACCTTTTATCGAACCAGATGGCCAATGACATTGTGAGGGAAGTTGAAGGTGTTAATCAAGCCCATATGATGATATTAAGCCAGATTGGATCTCATATAGACCAACCAAAAGCTGCCAGTGCCCAGCTAATCCTGGAGAAAGGTTACGAGATGAATAAAGTCAAAAATGAAGTTCAGGGAGTTATGGACACCTGGCTGGCAGATATCAACAAGATAACTGAGATGTTAATAAAGGGAAAACTCAGAACCTTCTAAAAACCTTTTATTTCCCTTTATTTTTCCCTAAATTTAATTAATTATTCTTTTATTTTCAATCCCCTTTTTAACCAGCTATTTAAATACTGATTTCAATGATCAGCGCCTACGTTACAATTATATAAAAGGATATAAAAGGCCGGTAACAAAGTTTGTTATGAGTAGCTGATCATGTTTGAATGATCAACTATGTTTGCATTAAGAATTTGAGCAGGTTTACCCAATTACAAGTGGATTTATCAGTTTAATAAACAATTTAAGGAGAATATTCAGATGGCAATCAAGGAAGCCCCACGATCATACCAGCCCAGTACCACCGAGGAGAAGGTACAGAAATTTTGGGAAGATAAACAAATATACCAACATACTAAAGATTTAAGGAAGGATCATCCTAATTTCTCATTTTTGGATGGACCACCATACTGTAGTGGCCGGATACACTTAGGAACCGCTTGGAACAAGACAATAAAGGATAGTTTCCTCCGTTTCAAATCCATGTCTGGCTTTAATGTACGCCGACAGGCAGGATGGGACACCCATGGGTTGCCTATTGAACACAAGGTAGAGGGACTCCTGGGACTCAAAAGCAAGAAGGAAATTGAAGGTAGGATCGGTATTGAAAACTTTGTGAATAAGTGTAAGGAGTTTGCAGTGGAAAACCAGTCCTTGATGACTAAACAATTCCAAAAAATGGGGGTTTGGATGGACTGGGACAACCCCTATGTAACTTTCAACACCCAGTACATGGAAAGCTGCTGGTGGACCCTTAAAAAAGCCAATGAAAAGGATCTATTGGTTAATGATCTTCGGGTTATTACCTGGTGCCCGCGCTGCGAAACTGCGCTGGCCCTGGCTGAGATCGACTACGAAAACAAGGAAGACCCCTCCATCTATGTCAAATTCCCAGTTAAGGACCAGGAAGCTACCTACGTCCTGGTATGGACCACCACCCCCTGGACCCTGCCAGCTAACCTGGCAATTTGTGTGCATCCAGATTATGATTATGCCTACGTCAAGGTTGAAAACAAAGGCAAAAACGAAGTTTACCTCATGGCCGAAGCCTTGGTTGAAACTACCTTCCCGGAACAGAATTATGAAATAGTTAAAGTGGTTAAAGGAAGTGATCTGGAAGGAACTGAATATTTACATCCCCTACCTGAAGAAATACCTTTCCACAGGGATTTCAAGCACCAGATACTCTATGGAGATCATGTTACCCTTACCGAAGGAACCGGTTGCGTGCACACTGCCCCTGGACACGGTCCAGATGACTTTGAAATAGGAAAACAATTTGGATTACCCATATTTTGTCCAGTGGATGAGGCAGGATTATTCACCCCCGATGCCGGTAAATATGAGGGCCAGTTCGTAAAAGATGCAGATCCTTTCATAATCGCTGATCTAGATGTCCATAACCTCTTATTCAAAGAAGGAATTATAGACCACCGTTACGGGTTCTGCTGGAGGTGTAAAACTCCCATTATCTACCTGGCAACTAAACAGTGGTTTTTGAAGATCACTGCAGTTAAGGATCAGATGCTCAGTGAACTGGATAAGGTGGAATGGGTGCCATCTTGGGCTGGTGAAAGCCGGTTCCGAAACTGGATAGAAAATGCTCGGGACTGGACCATATCCCGGCAGCGTTACTGGGGTATACCAATACCCATCTGGCTCTGTGAAGACTGTGGAAATATGGAAGTCGTAGGATCCATCAGCGAACTCCGGGAAAAAATCGTGGAAGGAGAATTAGAGGGTGATTTCATTCACCGGCCACACGTGGACGAGATCAAACTGGGCTGTACCTGTGGTGGGAAAATGCAGCGCACTCCCGATGTTTTGGATGTTTGGATCGATTCAGGAGTTGCAGGATGGGCTGCTCTTAACTATCCCCAGGAGAAAGAAATGTTTGAGGAATGGTATCCCTACCAGTTTATCACCGAAGGCCATGACCAGACCAGAGGATGGTTTTACTCCCAGATGGGTTGTGGGGTAATTGCCCTGGATAGTGTTCCCTATCAGAAGGTTTTAATGCATGGTTTCACACTGGACGAGGATGGTAAAAAAATGAGCAAATCCTTGGGGAACGTGGTGGAACCAGATGAAGTAATTGAAAAGTACGGGGCAGATGTGCTCCGTTTCTACCTACTGTGGGGCAACAAACCATGGGATGATCTGAAGTTCAACTGGGACGAGCTGGGAACTGTGAACAAGATGTTCAACATTCTCTGGAACGTTTATGTTTTCAGCACAACCTACATGGCCCTGGACGAGTTCAACCCCACCCATCATAACCAGGATGACCTGGTATTCCGTGACGAGGATCGGTGGATCACCTCCAGAGTGCACTCTGTGGCCCGTGAGGTTACCGAAGCCATGGACAGCCTGCACCTTCATAAGGCCACCCGTAGCCTCAACCACTTCATACTGGAGGATTTGAGTCGCTGGTATGTTCGACTCATCAGGGGAAGGACCTGGGTGGAAAAAGACGATCCAGATAAACTGGGAGCGTACTACACCCTTTACCGTGTGCTTAAAGATATGATAACCATCCTGGCACCCATAGCACCACACATCACCGAAGAGATTTACCAGAACCTGGTGCGCAGCGTGGAAAAAGATGCACCCAAAAGTGTGCACATGCTGGACTGGTGTCTTGATGAAAAACTTATTGATCAGGAACTGGAACACAACATGGACATCTTGAGGGAGATCATTGAGGCCTGTGCCCGTGCCCGTGACGTGGCCCGTTACAAGCTACGCTGGCCAGTCAGGGAGATCATGATCGTCACCGAAGATGATAAGGTGGTTCAAGCTGCAGAAGCATTATCTGAAGTTCTAAGAGAACAGGCCAACACCAAGAGCGTGCAGACATCTGAAGAATTTGAAGGTCTTAAAGTTCTGGCCACCCCAAATATGAAAACATTAGGACCTAAACTCCGTGGAGATGTTCCAAAGGTAGCTGCAAAACTGGCATCATCCAACGGTGCAGATATTGTGACCGCCATGGATTCCAGTGGGGAGTACCTGGTGAAACTGGAAGATAAAACCATTACCCTGATAGAGGAAGATGTGGTATTTGAAACTGAACTACCTGATAACGTGGTGAGTGCAGAATTTACCGGCGGAAGTGTCTTTGTGGATACCGAACTCACCGCTGAGATATTATCCGAGGCCATGTCCCGAGAACTCATCAGGAGAGTGCAGGACATGCGTAAAGATTTGGATCTGGATGTAGAAGCCAATATCAATGTAAGTGTGAACTGCAGTCTAAAGTTCCAGGAACTGGTAGAACCACACCTTGATTTCATCTCCCACGAAGTAAGAGCTAATCGACTCGAATTTAAAGATGACACTGGAGATTACACTAAAAAATGGAATATTGAAGAGCACGAGTTAGTTATTGTATTAAAAAGTCTGGAATGACATTACCGATAAATGATTTAATTAACTTAAAGTCCTTATAATTATTTGAGTATGAATCCTGAGGCAAAAAAGAGGGAAAACATGACTTTAACCAATGATGAGATGGAATACATCAAAGAAGAACTGGGAAGGGAGCCCAACCCCCTGGAATACGGTATGCTGGACATAATGTTCCCAGAGCATTGTTCCTACAAAAGCAGCCGCCCCATACTGAAATTGTTCCCCACCGAAGGGGAAAAGGTCATAATGGGACCAGGGGATGATGCTGGAATTGTGGAGTTAACCGATGACTTGGCCCTTGTTATGGGCATGGAAAGTCACAACCATCCCTCGGCAGTGGAACCCTATGGAGGGGCAGGAACTGGTATTGGGGGAATAATCAGGGACATCATTTCCATGGGCGCCATGCCGGTGGCCCTACTGGATTCCCTGCGCTTCGGACCAATGGAAGACCAGCGCTCACGTTACATCTTCGAATACGTGGTTAAAGGAATCTCAGATTACGGTAACCGGGTGGGAATACCCACCGTTGGTGGAGAAGTGGAATTTGAGGATAACTTCAAATTCAACCCCCTGGTTAACGTGGTCTGCGCAGGCATTGTGCGTAAAGATGAAATTGTAAAAGGAATTGCCCCTAATGTAGGGGATGTTTTTGTTCTGATGGGCGGTCGCACTGGAAGGGATGGTATACATGGTGTTACCTTCGCATCTGAAGAACTTACATCCTCTTCAGAACTGGAAAGCCGACCAGCGGTGCAAGTGGGTGATCCCTTCACTAAGAAACAGGTTATGGAAGCCACCTTCGAAGCTCTGGAGAAAGTTAACATTCAGGGATTGAAGGATCTGGGCGGAGGCGGTCTCACCTGTTGTATTTCAGAAATGGCTGATAAGAGTGGTAACGGTGCTCTGATGGAGTTGACCAAAGTACCGCTAAGGGAGGAAGGAATGACTCCCTATGAAATTATGCTCTCTGAGTCACAGGAAAGAATGGTATTTGTAGTGCACCGTCACGATGTGGATGGCTTACTGCAAATATTCAGCAAGCATGAACTACCCTACGCAGTGATTGGGCAGGTTACCGGCACCGGGCACATGGTGGTTACCCAAGAAGGCGAAGTAGTGGCTGATCTACCAACCGAATTATTGGCCGACCCACCCCTAGTAGAACGTGTAGCATTAAAACCCGTGAAAAATGAGGAATATACGGAAGTAGAAGATGGACCCCTAGAGGAGGCTCTTTTAAACTTGCTTTCCAGCCCCAATCTAGCCAGTAAAAAGTGGGTGTACCAACAGTACGATCACGAGGTCCAGATTCGAACCGTGGTTAAACCCGGGGATGATGCTGCCGTTTTAAGGGTGGATGATGAGACTGCCTTCACTTTAACCAGTGACTGTAACAGTATCCACTGCTACCTGGACCCTTACCATGGCGGAGCAGGAGCAGTGGCCGAGGCCATACGTAACGTGGTGGCCATGGGTTCAGAACCATTGTGTATGGTGGATTGCCTTAACTTTGGGAACCCTGAAAAGCCAGAGGTATTCTGGCAGTTCAAGGAGTGTGTTCAGGGAATGTCTGACCTGGCCAACAGGTTCCAATTACCAGTTACCAGTGGAAACGTGAGTTTCTACAATGAAACCGAAGGAGTAACCGTTAACCCCTCACCAGTGGTGAGTGTGGCTGGAGTTATGAATCTTAAGGACATTAGAACAATGGAATTCAAGAAAAAAGGAGATATAATCCTTATTATTGGAACTACCCGTCCAGAGATGGATGGATCTGAATATCATAAGACTATTCATGGATTGGTGCAGGGCGAAGCCCCCCGGGTTAATATTGAAGAGGAATTCGCATCTGCACAAGCCATTCTGAAATTAATCCAAAATGATGAAAATGGACAGGTAACTGCTGCTCACGACTTATCCGCAGGAGGATTGGGTGTTGCCCTGGCAGAAATGGTAATCAAGGGAGATATTGGAGGTAGTGTAGACTTATCAAGTGTTCCTGGAACTGAGGGACTATCTATACCTGAAATATTGTTTTCAGAATCCCATGCCCGTTACCTGGTCACTGTAACTGAGGAAACCCTTGAAAGAGTTACCAGCACTCTCAAGGAAATGGATGTCCCATTTGCAATTATCGGTACTGTTGGTGGAGAGTCTCTCCAGATAGAGGATATCCATATTGAGGTGAATGAGCTTAAAAATGCTTACCATGGAGTTATAGAAAATTTCATGGCCTGATAAATAATTAAAAGAAAATAATAAGGCTAGAATATTGTAAAGGTAACCAATTATGGTTACTAAATTGATTAAAGGTTTGATCCAATGAAGAAAGAACTCTGGAGGCAACTGATACATGCTTCCGGAGTCTTCATCGTTGTCTTGAGCTATTTCATATCTCCACAAATCCTGATTATGCTCTGTGTGGCCATCCTAATCTTCGTGGTTATGGTTTTCCGATTGGATCATAACCATAATATACCCTTTTTTTCCACAATTTTAAGGATTGCCAAGCGGAATCATGATGAAAGAGGATTTGTTTACTTTTTTATTGGCATTATTGTTACGCTATATTTCTTCCAGTTCAATATGGGCATTGCCAATGCTGCTATTCTCATCCTGCTATTCGGGGACTCGGCATCCACCCTTATTGGTAAAAGGTTTGGGAAAATCAAACTGCCCTTTCAGTCTCATAAAACCCTGGAAGGAAGTTTAGCCTTTTTAGTGATTGGTTTTCTGGTTTCCCTCACCCAAGTATCAATTTTACCCGCATTTATCGGGACCCTGGCCGGGACGCTCACAGAGGCCTACAGCCCAGTTGATGATAACGTGCCCATACCCCTGGTTACAGCATTGGTTATGAGTATAGTGACCTATTCTCTTGGTTAAAAATAGAATAATCTTGAAATACAAATGATTATTGGAATACATTCTATGATTAAATTTACCCATCCAAAATGATAATTTCATTTTTTTAACCCTAACATCCATTTAATATTAGTTTCATAGCCTGATAGCCCTTTCATGGCGGAAGGATCTCACTGTGCCCACAAATATCAGGAAGGATAGAATCAATGTGGGCAGTAAGTACAGCATGATTTCTGGCTGAACTCGGGGAGAAACTGCCAGTTTCACCATTAAAACCGTGGGTATAAAGTTGAAAACTCCCTGAAAAATGTCCGACTTCACAAAGAGAGGTATGAATAGGATGAAAGTAGCAAATACCAGTACCAAAGTTATTGCCGAGTTGGCCTCCTTGGTACTGTCCACCAGCATGGATATGAGAATTCCCACCCCAATAAAAGCCAATCCCATGAAAAATAATACCACAATTAAAAGAATAGGATTGTAAATGGGCACCTTTAATAGATCCAGAACTATTATCCAGGCCACACTCTGGATGAGTGAAAACAGTAGAATGGGAATTATTTTACCAATTATCACCATGTAACTAGAAAGGGGAGTCATAAGCAATACTTCAAAGGTTTTCCTCTCTTTTTCCCCCACCACACTGTCGGTTACAATATTACTGGCCAGGAAGAAGGGTAAAAGAAGAATGAATGGAACTATGAAACCATATATCACTTCCACAAAGTATGGACTGTCCAGGGCCAGAGGCACTTGTTTATCCTGATTGACCCTGACTATCTCAAATTTAACCGGGTTTAAAATGGTGTTTACTTGGGTTTCATTTAACCCCGCATCCTTAAGAGATTGATTGTTATTAAATTTATCCGCTGCATCGTTCAGTTTAGTGGAAACTACTGAATAGAAAACATTGGAAGTGTCTACTTGTACTACCACTTCACCCCCAGGAGAAAGATCAACCACTGCCACCAACTTCTTTCCAAGCTCTGTTTTAGCTTGATCAGTGCTATTGTAATAGTTTAATGTTAGTTTCTGTTCTTCCAAATATTGGGAGAGACTGGATCCATTTAGGCTCTGAGGTAAACCTATATTGATGGCCGAAGTCACCCCAATTTCATCCAAAAGGGCAGGGTCACTGGCAACTGCTGCTACAGCTACCAAACCCACCGCTCCCATTATTATGAAGACCTGAACCAGTACCACCAGTATGTATATCTTGTTCTGGAGGATGTCCCTGGATTCTTTCCGAGCCAGGGCCAGTATTTTGCTGAGGGGGGTGGGAATTTTCATATTTTCTGATTTAATTTTTAGACAGTAGTTAAAAGATCACCTAATTCTAAATATCACCATATATATTCCCATCTCTCATTTCAACAGTTTTATGAGCGTATTCTGCTGCCATTGGGTCATGGGTAACTATGATAATACTCATTCCCTCCTGGTTGAGATTGGTTAATAGATCCATGATCATTCTACTATTGGCCGTGTCCAGTTCCCCAGTTGGTTCATCTGCTAGTATTAACAGCGGATCGTTGGCCAGAGCACGTGCTATGGCCACCCTCTGTTCTTCACCACCAGATAGCTGGGTGGGTAGGCGGTCGTATTTACCTTCCAATCCAACACGGTCCAGAATCTTTCGAGCCTTCTCTTTATCCGGTTTGATCATGGGCAACATTACATTTTCCTCGGCAGTTAGTTGGGAGAGAAGGTTAAAACGCTGGAAAACAAATCCAATCTTGGTTCTCCTGAGTTTAGCCTGTTCTTTACTGGAAAGATCCTTCACATTTTTTCCCTGGAGAATCACTTCCCCTTTGGTGGGTAGATCCAGTATGCCGGCCAGGTGGAGTAGAGTGGATTTACCCGAACCAGACGGACCCATAACTGCCAGGAACGAATTCTCTTCCAGTTTGAAGTTGACTCCCTGCAGGGCGTTTATTTCTTCACCACCCATTTTATAGGTTTTCCATGCTTCTTTTATTTCAATGATATCAGTCATAGCGCAGCGCCTCCACTACATTGAGCCTGGATGCCCTCCAGGCAGGGTAAAACCCTGCTAAAATACTGAGGAGAGTAGCGCCACCAACAACTGCTAGAACCAACCATATAGGTAGCATTTGAGTGAGGGTAGCATCTTCCATTCCCAATACCGGACCTAAGAATATTATGGCCAGTTGCAGGAGAATTGCTGCCAGTACAAGGCCGATTAATGCACCTATAAATCCCAGCAGCCCGGCTTCCATGAGTATGCTTCCCAGAACTTCCTGGTTAGTGAATCCTATTGCCTTTAAAACTCCTATTTCACGGGTTCTTTCGGTAACATTCACCAGCATGATATTCACGATGCTTATAACCCCTACAATGAGTCCTATGCTGGCTATGGCCCCTATGAAGAGCATTATTCCGTTCATCATTTCATCGATTTGTTTGGTGAAATCAGACCGGGTCATGGCCATGGTTCCAGGTACTTCGCTTTCCACATTCTTTTTTGCAGATTCAGGGTCTCCCCGGGCACTGGCAGTTAAACTGGAAACTTTATTCTCGTTTAGGGGTAGGGCTTTGTCCACATCCAAAAATACAATACCCATTCCCATCCCTGTACTCTGCTGAGTTATTCCAGTTACAGTAAAGTCCTGGTCTTTGATGGTTATTTTACTACCTATTTTATAACCAAATTTATCCACCAACGACTGGTCTATGACCACACCAGGAGTTCCGTTTAATTTCACCTGATCCCAGTTGGATATTCCCAGTACAAATAGCGGAGTCCTGTTCATGTCAGTGGTGAACTGGGTTTCATCTTTCACATCGTAGATCTGGGACATGTTTTTAATTCTGGACACAGTTTCCGGGTTTAGATATGAATCACCACTGGATCCCATGAATGCTCCTCCGGAGCTGTTGTAGATTGACAGGTCCCCCATCATGGTTTCGGTCTGTTCTTTCATGTAAGATGTCATCCCGGTTCCAGCACCCATTAGAAGCACCAGGGTGGCCACACCAATTATTATGCCCAGCATGGTCAGCGCACTTCTGAGCTTTCTTCTTTTAAGGTTTTTAAAGGAAAGTTTGTAAATACTCATGTTCTTTACTCCATTTAATCTTTAACAATTCCTCCATATGAGTTATTGCATTGTAAAATAATAGATTTGCAAAGAATAGTAATATATTTTTCGCATGAGGTAACAACTGACCAATATACAAGTACGATTTTATTACAATAGAATATTATTAATATGAGTTTTTAAAATAAATTCCACAGTATAGTGGAGGATTGGAAATATGGATGATGCAAAATTGATTGAATTTATTGATGCAATTTTTCTGTTTCATTATCCACATTTAGTGAAAAAATTTTTTGATAATCCAATTATAACAACCGAAATACCATTTACTCATTGTCAAACATTAATACTTTTAAGAAAATTTGAGATTTTATCTATTTCTGAAATAAGGAATGCAATGAATATAAAAAAACAAAATATGACCTATATAATTAATCAATTGGAAAAAAAAGGTTTAATTCAGAGATTACCCGATATAAAAGATCGTAGATTAGTTAAAATAAAAATTACAAATGAAGGTGAAGAGTATATCAATCAATGGCAAATAGAAGCAATCAATAATATTAAAAAAAATTTATCAACATTGTGTAAAGAAGATTTAGAACTATTATTACAATCCATTAAAACAATAAAACTCGTTCTTCTTAAATTATCATAAGATGATTTTTTTTAAATTATTACCATAATTAGTCCAAAAATTCAATAATACAATTTTAATACTAAAGAAATATTTATTAATAAATTATTAAATAACCATTAGCACCGGAATAAAGGAGGTGAATTCCATGAATCCTGCGACATTAGGTGGAACTCCAGTATGTGGTGGCTGTTTAGCTTGCATAGGGTGCGCTACTACACCTTTGTTAGCCTTTATAGGAGCTCTTTCAGCACTTGCCAAAAGCCAATACTAATAAGTTGAAATAAGGGTGCCCAGGGACCAAAATCCCTGGGTGATTTTTATAAGGTGGTGGTTAATTGTCTAATAAAATATTTCCCGCTTTAAAAAAAGGTTATAATTTACATAGAGGTCCCAAATATGGTTATGTTTATCCATTTTCTTTAGGAACTAATGATACTGGCCATGTTGTAAATAAAGATGCTGCTAGAATTCTAGATAAATGCGATGGTAAAACAAGTTTAGAAGACATCACCCGAAGACTTGCTATTCAAAATCAAGAAGATTATAATACTTTATTAAAGACTATAAATACTTATCTGAAAAAATCTAAAGCATTTATTGAAATATTTGATAAGAGAATGGACTTAAATTCTCAAAGTACTGGAAATTGGGATTTTCAAACTCCAACTCATGCATCTATAGAACTCACATATAAATGTAATTTTTCGTGCAGGCATTGTTATATTAACAGCAGTCCCCAAAATGATGATTTTTGGAACAAAAATAAATTATTTGAAATATTATCTGATTTAAAAAAAATTGGAATTCTAATAGTCGAATTAACAGGAGGTGAACCTTTAGTTCATCCCGATTTTCCGCAGATTATTGAGCGTTGTTTGCAACTATTTCCTGTAATTGGGGTTGATACTAATGGTTATTTGCTTAAAAAACCTCTTCTAAAACTTATGAACAAATATAACAACAGAGTTTTTTTCCAAGTGGATATGCACGGTGATAATCCCAAATACGTTGATTGGTTTTGTAACCATGAAGGAGCATTTGAAAATGCTAAAAATGCAATAAAGATGTTAAGTAAAGAAAATTTTATAGTTAGAGCCGCAATGACACTAACACCAATGAACATTGACCAGATCTTTTCCACAATATCATTAGTAAAAAATCTAGGCGCTACAAATATGATACTATCAACAGTAGTTCCAACAGGCCGAGGTGTCTCTTCAGAACTTATTTTTTCCCCTGCAGATATGAAAGACGTGATGAAACAAGTACAAAAGGCCAAAAAAAGATTTGGAGACTTTTTATTTGAAGATCCTGAATACATACCAATTACAGAAAAAATGAAAAATAATAATCTCAACTGTGGAGCTGCAAGTAGATCTATATGTTTTACTCCCCATGGAGAAATAAAAATGTGCCCAATGTCTAATCCAAATGAGTTTTCTTTAGGAAATGTTTATAATGAAAATCTTCATACCATATTATCAAAAAATATATCTTCATTACTGATTGAATTAAAGGATCCTAGATTAGAAATATGTGGTGAATGTGACCATTTATGGTATTGTCAAGGCTGTATAGCTCGCGGGATACAGAAATATCATGAAAATAAGGAATGCGTTTGGGGAAGAACCCCTCAATTATTATCAATTTTAGAGGAGGTTAAGAAATTTGGCTGAAGTATTAATTGATCTTAAAGAAATTCATCGCTTTTACGGAGATTTTGAAGCACTGAAAGGGATTTCATTAAAAGTAGAAAAAGGGCAAATATTTGGATTTTTAGGACCTAATGGCTCAGGAAAGACTACTACCATAAAATTGATACTGGGACTAATCAAACCATCATTTGGAAGCGTTAAAGTAAGTGGAGGAGATCCTTACCCTAATAACCACAGGAATGTGCGGAAAAATATAGGTTCCATGTTGGAGCTTGATGGTTTATATGACAAACTAACTGGGTTAGAGAATGTTATTTTTTGGGCTGAATTATTTGGCATAAATGGATTAAAGGCAGTTAAACGCGCTAAAAAGGTTATTAAATTAGTCGAAATGTCAGAATGGGGCAATATCATAGTTTCCAAATATTCCTTTGGAATGCGTAAGCGATTGGCTCTTGCCAGAGCGCTGATTTCTGATCCAGATATAATCATACTAGATGAACCCACAGTAGGTGTTGATCCTGAAACGAGATACATCATCCGGAAAATGATGAAAAACTTAGCATCTCAAGGAAAAACCGTTTTTTTCTCTTCACATGATCTCGAAGAAATACAGAAAACATGTACACATGTTGCGATTATAAAAAAAGGAAAAATAATTTCTAATGGTGCTTTAAATGATGTTTTAGCTCAATTTGGAAAGCCTAAACTATTCATCCGCTTTGAATCAGATTTTGACACAGATTCTCTTGGCAAAAAATTGGAAAAAATGGGTTACCAAATTCACGTAGAAGGACCATTAATTTCCTTGTATCCGGAAAATGATTTAAATATTGATGATTTCTCTAAATATGGAATTATAGATAGTTGGAAAGTTGAATCTTCACTTGAAGAGGTTTATCTCAATTTGGTTACGGATAAAAAGGCGAAAACATGAATAATCCAATTACTGCAGTTGTGTCAAAAGAGGTTAAAGAGGTATGGTTACGTAAAGATTATCTATTAACGCTCCTTTTAAACTCGGTTATTTTTTTAGGAGTGGGTTATATTTTTATCACCCAACCAACCCAAAATGAAACCATAAAAAAATTATTTATGGAACTAACTTTCGTGATCATCCCACCATTTGCCATGTGGATACTTAGCTTTCCGTTTATTCAAGAAAAATTTGGGGATGAAAAACTTCTACGAAGATTTGAATCTTTATTAACCACCCCAATTTCTCTCCCAAAATTATGGGGTGGTAAGATAATTTCCGTATTCTTTTTAAGTTATCCTATAATCATCCTCGTTGTTATGGTATTTTCATTTATTTGGTATTTTTTAGCTGGTTTAAACCCACTTGTTATTTTATCAATTCCAGTCTGGATAATGGCATTGATAATAACCCCGATGATCCCTATGATCTATGCCGCATTTTCATCATGGTCCATTTTAAGATTTAGTCACCCTCGATTAATGGAAGCCCTGAATTTATTTGCAATTGGCCTTAGTGTGTTGGTATTCCTATCTTCTGGGAAAATTGTGGAATCTATTGCAAGTGGACATATTGTAAACTGGTTAATCATAATTTACAGCATCATAGGGATTTTTTTAGCCGCATCTCTAGTTCTATTATTAATATACAAGTTAGATAAAGAAAATGTAACATTATAAAGATATTCCCCAAATTATCTTTTTTTAATACGCAGCAATTGTAGGGTGAGTTTTAAGGGTCCGGGTCTTGGCCCGAACATTACATCATCCCTACCAAATAACCAGGCCGCAACTGTGAAGAATATTAGGCTCAAGATTATCACAGCACTTAAGGATATAAGAATTTCAGGCATAGTGATGGTTTCACCAGCAAATAATCTCATGGCCGTGGTCATTGGGGAAATATTGGCTGAATAACTTTTCCGGGAGATATAAGCCAGGGCAGGAACAATCAAAAATCCCACCACCAAGATATAGGCAAAAGTGATTCCAATTCCCGCTTCTTTGTAATTCTTAGCGTAGGAGGCAATGATGCTTGTCAATCCCACTATGGGCACTGCGGTGAGCACTACCAGCAGGTAAACCAGTATCACATTTTTTATAGTAAATCCTGCGGTTATGAGCACCATCATCCACATAAGCACTTGTAAGGCCGATATTACCACCACTGCCAAGCCTTTTCCCAGTAGTATCTCCCAGGGACGGATAGGCATGGCCACCAGAATCTCCCCTGTTTTTCGTTCCTTTTCTCCAACCACACTATCAATGATTATGTTACCAAACAGGAATAAGGGGAGAAACAACAACACCACCAGCATAACCTTCCTGATAATCTGCAGGGGAAGTGATTCCCCAGTTTTTTCCTCTTTTATTCCAGTTTGAGATGTATTTTGAGGATTAGCAGATTGTAAGTAAGATTGGGTTAAAGCAGTGGACACTGATTTGGTGGTAGTGTTGACCTCATCCTTGATCACACTCCTCCGGGGATCAGCATAATCCAGGTAGAGGACAGTGTCCACAATCTCCCCTTTTTGTATCCTTTCTATGGAGTCGGGTGAAACTGTGTAAAAACCATTGGTTTCACCGTTTCCAAGGCGAAGTAAGGAACTGTTACCATTGGTAGAGTAGATTTTTATTATCTCCGGGTTTATACTCTTTTTAAATAATCCCCCAGGGTCATCCACATCCAGGGTGGCAAAGTCAACCAGAGAAGGAGTTAAGGAGAGTCCTTCCTCTGATTCGATGTTAGCGGCAAAGGAGTTGAACATGAAGATCAACATGGCCAGGACTGATAACTGCATGAAGAAGATTAAAATGAATTTCTTACTCTTGAGAGTGTTTTTAAGCTCCCATCGAGTGATCACACCGAAATTCATGTTAATTTTCATATAATTACTCCTTTCTCATACTAATTTTTCTTATTTCGTGATATTTTCTGTATTATATAATGAAATCATGAGATACAGGCTAGTTAGGCATCCGGATACAATTCACTGGGTGGTCTGTATA
This sequence comes from Methanobacterium sp., assembly GCA_030539815.1. Taxonomy (GTDB): domain Archaea; phylum Methanobacteriota; class Methanobacteria; order Methanobacteriales; family Methanobacteriaceae; genus Methanobacterium. The sequence continues at coordinate 8,189 of JAUNXM010000005.1, read as the reverse complement.
AAAACATCTTCCAGGGTGGGTTCCTTGGTGTTTACAGAAATGGCCTCAACACCGAAAAGATCGATTATTTGTGATATATCTTCCCGGGAACGTAGCGAAATCAGGAACTGGTTACCCTCCAGGTTCACACTTTCCACTGAGTTAACAGCCATTAAATGGTTTTCATCAATCTTTTGAGGATCATGAACCCGAATCTGAAGTATTATGTCCCCGTGGATCTTCTCCTTCAAATATTCAGGGGTGCCCATGTCGTGGATCTTACCCTGGTTCAGGATGGCCACCCGGTCACATAAGAGATCAGCCTCATCCATGTAATGGGTGCAGAGTATAACTGTCTTGTTCCCTTTAAGTTCCTTTATGAAGTTGCGTATGGCCCTGGAAGTGGCAGGGTCCAGACCCATGGTTGGTTCGTCAAATATGATAACTTCCGGGTCATGGATCAAGGCCCGGGCAATTCCAATTCTCTGCCGCAGCCCCTTGGAGAAGGTGTTGATTCGGTCATCAGCACGGTGACTCATGCCCACTAGTTCCAGGAGCTCGTCTATTCTCTCATCAATAGTGTTTTTTGGAACCCCGTATAGTTCCCCAAAGTATTTAAGAAGATCTCGTGCTTTGAACCGTTCGTAAAGGTTGGGTTCCTCTGGCAAGTAACCAATCATGGATTTGATTTTGATCTGATGGTGATGGATGCTGTATCCCCCCACAGTCACTTCTCCTGAGTTTGGTTGTAGAATACAACAGATGATCCTGATGGCAGTGGTTTTACCTGCACCATTGGGGCCAATGAGCCCCAGTAATTCTCCTTTTTTTATCTCCAGATTGAGATTTTCCAATGCACTTATGCGTCCAAAAGACTTGTTTAAAGAGTTTATTTTAATCATTACATTGTCTGAGTTCAAGTCCACATCTCCATCAGGGATTATAAAAAAATAGTGTCTCATTACTAACTTGATTTTATCTTCTTTATTTATTTAACCAAAAAACTGTACTAAACCTTTTCACCAGGACAATTTTAAACCCATCCTTTTAAAATGATCACCAGTCCGAGGATTATCATGACAAATGGGAGGATGTGATGACCAAAATCTTTAATCTTATCGCCTAATATCCGGTTGTTTACAAGTTTAAAACCAAATAAACACCATACCCCTACCATGATCAAAAAGATGAAGGCAGTTAAAAAGAGGCCCAATGAATTCATGCTAGCAAACAGAGGCATGTAAATTCCTAAATTATCCCCACCATTGGCAACGGTAATCAAAGCCACTGCTAATATTTTTCGACCATCCTTATATTTGCTTAACTCAATCGTATTACCACCATCAGGCCCTGGTTTAAGATTTAATAGGCTTTTTACCCCAATAATGATGGGAATAATACCCAGTAGACTAATCCATTGGGATGGGATAATGAACCGTATAAAATACGCCAGAGAACTCACTGTTAAAAGGATAATGAATCCTAAATATTGACCTAATAATACATCTATAGCCCTGAATTCCTGATTTGAAAATAAAGTAGCCAGTATAAACAGATCATCCAAGTTTGTGGATATGAAGGCAGATACGGCAGTTATTATTATTGCAGTTTCCATTTAAATCCTTAGAAATTTAGATAAATTATTTGTAAGCTGTTTGTGAATAATTAACCATTAGAATTACATCGATCAATTTATCAGTCCACAATATGTTAAGAAGATTATTAATCTAAATACATTTAATGTTCCTAAATTACTAGGGAAGTTTCCACATGCTTAGGATATCTTAATATAAAAACTTTATAAATAATATTGATCCTCAATAGAACAAAAATATTATTCATAATAAATCTATTGGCACTCCCTAATCAATAAACTGGATGATGAAAATGTTTCTATCCCAATTTACACCAACTGATGATGCTAAAAAAATCATTAATAAATCCCTGGAAAGCTGTGAAGTGGAAGAAGTTCCATTAGAAAAGGCTTATCAAAGAGTTATAGCCCAAGAAGTAGTTAGTACTTTAAATTCACCCCCATTTAACCGCTCAGCCATGGATGGTTATGCTATGCTAGCTGAAGATAGTTTCGGGCACTCTGAAACC
>JAUNXM010000005.1:1462-6097 GCA_030539815.1 Methanobacterium sp. | reverse complement strand
ACCAATCCCTTCAATTTAAAAATTTTAGATCGTATTGGGGCCGGTCAAAAATCAAATTTAAAAATTTTGTCTGGTGAAGCAATCAAAATATCCACCGGAGCCCCCATTCCGGACGGTGCCAATGCAGTGGTCATGGAAGAATACACTCATGAAGATGGGGACAATTTAGAGGTATTAACATCAGTGACACCTGGAGAAAATGTTTCACCAGCAGGAGAAGACTTTAATAAGGGAGACCTTGTTCTAAAGAAGGGAAAACTTTTAGGACCGGCAGAGCTGGCCATTATCGCCTCCGCAGGTTTTGAACGAGTGAAAGTATTTAAAAAACCTAGAATAGCAGTTATTATCACCGGTAGTGAACTGGTGATGCCTAAAATTAATCTTGAAGGGGCAGAAGTAATTAATTCCAACCATTACACCATTAAATCCATGGTAGAAAGCTGTTTGGCCCTTCCAGAGATGTTCCACTCAATTGATGACGCGAAGCTGGTGGAAGAACTCTTTAAAAAACTTTTAGGCAAGTACGATGCATTGATAACCACCGGTGGGACGGCTATCAGCAAAGGAGACGTGGTGGTGGATGTGGCTGAAAAGCTGGGAGAAGTTCTCATCCATGGAGTGTCTTTGAGGCCAGGTAAACCATTTGGATTTGCAAAAATCCATGATAAACCTGTTTTTATGTTATCTGGTTTCCCGGTGGCCGCAATGGTTCAGTTCGATGTTTTCGCGAGGGAGGCTCTACTTAAAATGCAAGGCCTTACTCTTAAACCACTTTTAGTCCATAAAAAGGCAACAAGAAAAATACCATCCACTTTGGGTAGAACTGATTATATTAGGGCCAAAATCGAAGGTCAGATGATTCGTCCTCTAAAGATCAAGGGTTCGGGAATTATAAGATCAATGGTGGAATCTGATTCATACATCATAATCCCGGAAAACTTGGAGGGGATTGAAGAAGGGGCTGAATGTGAAGTTCTTCCTTATCATTCTCTAAAAGCTTAAAGCATGGAAGTAACTAAACTAACATAAGGTGATCTAGTTTGGACGTTTTATTATACTATGCTATTTTCTTTGTTTCTATCTACATATTAGCGATTGTATTTAGAGATAAGTTGAAAGTAGATGTTTATGGACCCCTTCTCATGAGAAGGACCAAAAAAATGAGGGGATTGATAGATTACATTGCCAATTTAAGTCCCAAATTCTGGCGTTGGAGTATGAATGTTGGTATTCCCATCACGGTCTTGGGTATGGCTTTCATGGTGTACACCATAATATTATCCCTGGAAGTCATGTTCCAGAAACCAACTACTGCTCTGCTTTTACCAGGAGTGGATATACCGGGATCTCCCATATTTATCCCTATTTTCGCGGGAATCATTGCATTAATTCTGTTGATGGTGGTCCATGAATTTGGACATGGAATACTGGCCAGGGCCCAGGGAGTAGGCATAAAATCGATTGGCGTGATTTTACTGGCCATACTTCCAGGAGCATTCGTGGAACTAGATGAAGAAGATGTTGAAAAGGCCAAAAGATCTGTTAAACTACGCATATACGCTGCAGGATCCATGTTTAACCTGGGGCTGGCTGCAATTGCATGGGTGGTGGTGATTGTTCTCACTTCCTCATTTATACCATATGCATTCCAATCAGACGGACTAAAAATCATTAGTGTTACCCCCAACGGCCCTTCTGAGGGAATACTCCAGGAAGGCATGATTGTAACCAGTATTAACGGATATTCGGTAAATAATCGAACTGCTTACACTGAACTAATCCTGAATAAAACAAAACCAGGGGATCAAATGACTTATGTCACTGATAAGGGCACATATACCATAACCGCAACTGGCCAACCTTCCAATCAATCAATAGCTTATCCTGGAACACGCAGCGAAACGCATCTTGTGGTTAAACCAGATGTGGCCCAAAATTTTGGTGAAATAATTCCCTGGTTCCTGTACAACCTCGCTGATGTGTGTTACTGGATTTACGCCTTGAATTTAATGGTAGGGCTGTTTAACCTCCTCCCAATGAAGCCCCTTGATGGAGGGCATATATTTGAGGAACTACTGCGATACAAAGTACCAGAAAACATTACTGGAAAAATAGTTTCCAGCGTTTCTTGGGTCATGATTGCAATTGTAGCAATCCTAATTATATACGGAACAATTCCTGGGATAATGCAGATGTTTTAACCTAATTTAACTTTTTTTTAAGAAAAATTTTTATTTTTTCAATAGTCTCAAAAAGCCTTGCAGAATGCTTAAAATTTAAAATTGGCATGCATACTGGATTACTATGAACATGAATACATAAAAATTATTATGGGCTCCTGCAGTTTAAACAGATATCAGAATCCTTACATTCTTCATCTCGATTGGTGGTGAACAACATTCCACATTGTTTACACTGCACCCGCCGAAGATGTGATGGTGGGCGAGGGACTGCAGGACCATGGCACTGGCATTTAACCCCTATTTTTATCTTATTATTCTTTTTATTAGACATATGGCATTATTTAGCTGATTATCTTGATATTATTAGTTTATGATAAATATGTCCGCCTTTGAATGGGATTTCAGTTAATTCTAACAGATCCGGTGATCTTAACAAACATTATTCATGGATAAATTATAAATTTATTACTGTAAATTTTTTAGGTAAAATTTAGTAGTTAAAAAAAGGTGAACCAGTTAATGAAAATCGTCATTATTGGAGGAGGGGCCGGTGGACTGTCCACTGCCTCTAACATAAGAAAACTCGATGAAAATGCAAAAATAACCGTTATTACCCGGGATGAGAATATAGCCTATTCTCCCTGTGCAATTCCCTATGTTCTATCTGGTCAGGTTGACCATTTCCAGGATATCATTATGCATCAGCCTGAAGATTACTTGGAAAGGAATATCAAAGTCATAACAAGGGCAGAGGTATTTGAAGTTTCCGCCGCCAAGAACATCATAAAATACAGGTTATTAGAATCTGATCCTGATTCCTCCCAGGAGTTAGATTATGATTATCTGGTGATTGCAACTGGGGGCGCACCATTCACCCCACCCATAGAAGGAACCGGTTTGAAAGGAGTTTTCAAGATCAGGACCATTGATGACGGGGAATCCATTAAAAAATGGGCTGAAAAAAGTCAAAGAGTGGTGGTAGTTGGGGCCGGGCTCATTGGATTAGAAATGGCCTATGGTCTTAAGAAGATGGGTTTGGATGTGACTGTGAATGAAATGTTACCCCAGATCGTCCCCAGATCCCTGGACCCCAGCATGGCAAGTATTGTTCAGAAATACTTGGAATCCAGGGGCATAAAAGTGATCCTGGGAAGAGCTATGGAAAAGATCAGCGGTCAAACCCGGGTAGAAGGTGTTGCCTATGAAGATGAAGTTCTATCTGCAGATATGATCATCATGGCCACCGGTGTTCGACCCGAAACCAAACTGGCAAAAATGGCAGGCTGTGAACTTGGAAGATGGGCAGTTAAGGTCAACCAACAGATGCAAACCTCAGTTCCCAACATATATGCAGTGGGTGATTGTGTGGAAGTTACCGATGCCATAACTGGTCATCCCACCCAGTCACCCCTGGGTAGTACTGCAGTGCGACAGGCCAAGATCGCTGCCAGAAATATTGCAGGCAAGGATTCTAAATTTAAACCGGTTTTAAATGCCATGGTATCCAAAATTGGAGAGTTGGAATTCGGTTCCGTGGGTTTAACCGAATCCACTGCTGTTCACAATGGATTGGAAGTTATATGTGGTAAACGCCGCGCTTTAACCAAGGCACGTTATTATCCTGGGGCTAAACGAATAGATGTTCTGATGGTGTGTGATCTTAAAGGTAGAATAGTTGGTTGTCAGATAATTGCCAAGGAAAGGGTAGCCGAACGTGTGGACACCATGGCACTGGCCATTGCCAAGAATGTTACCTGTCAGGAGCTGGCCAGCACTGAATTTTCTTATGCACCGCCAGTTTCCATGGTAATTGATCCTATAATCCTAGCTGCAGAAGATGCTTGTGAGAAATTGAAAAACTCCCGACACTAAACACCCCTGGATTATTTAAATTGCACGGGTAACTGGAAAAATTACCTGGTAAAAAAAGAAATTGCACCGGTAACTAGAAAATGAGGAAAAATTTAATTTAATTTTAATAAGTAGAGGGATGGGCAGTTCCATCCCCCTTGGGCTGTGAAAATAAATTTAACCCCAAAATGGAGAGATTTAGAAGTACCTCTCCAGTAGTCCTTTTAACATCCGGGCGTGGCGGGCCTCGTCCCGGGAGCTTTCATCGAAGAAATCATGGGCAGGGTCAACATCACATTCTTTGGCCTTTTTTGCTGCTGCTTTTTTCTCCTGGTTGGCCATGGTTTCCCCCTCCAGCATCATCTCCAAGTTTTCTTTAAGGGTGGGTTTGATCACTGCATTCATTTCTGCAAAATGGGATGCGTGTTCAGCTTCTTCCCAGGCAATTGTTTTCAGCACCTCCCCTACTTCGGGTAATCCTTCTCTCTGGGCCAGTCGTGCCATAGCCAAGTACATACCTACTTCTTGACATTCTCCATTGAAATTAGCAGCCACCAGTTTCTCCATATCAGTTCCCTTACATACTCCCATTTCATGTTCA
>JAUNXM010000005.1:583-1452 GCA_030539815.1 Methanobacterium sp. | reverse complement strand
CAAATCCATTTTTATTCCTCCATTTTTTACTATTTACCTTGATTCAATCCATAGTTTTAACTATATTAAATTTTAAATCTATTTTAAAGCTTTTATTTCCTGGGCCAGTTTTTTGCCAGCTTTGAAACATTTTTCCAGTTCATCCGCATCGGGAATATAATAAACTTCGTATTCATTGCGGACTTTGAATCCACATTCAGTTAGATCCCTTGCCAGTGCCTCTGGTGCTCCACCACGGCCCCCCATGGAACCAAAAGTGAGGGCCAGTCTTTCCCTTCCAGTTCGGTTGAATCTCAATCCCCGGAGGTAATAAATCAGGTCCCCCACACTGGGGTATGGTTCGTCATAGATGGTTGGAGCCCCCAGGGCAATGGCTTTACTATCCAGGATATCCTTTACTATTTCACTCCTCTCGTCTTCGTGGAGGAAATACATTTTAACATCTACACCTTCACTCATGACACCTTCTGCAACTGAATGGGCCATTTTCTGGGTAGAATGATGCATGGTGTCGTAGATTATGGTGATCTTGTCGGGACATTCTCCAGTGGCCCAAGCACTGTAGGCTCCAATAACCTTCATGGGATCGGTCCATATCTGACCATGGGAGGGGGCAATCATCTTGATCTTTTCCAGCAGACCTAAATCAGTGACTTCCTGGAATTTCTTTAACACTAATTTGGATAAGGGAGTTAGTAGATTGGCGTAGAATTTCTGGGCTGCGTCCATTAAGATATTTTCGGGTATTTTATGGTCATATCTCTGGGGGTAGCACAGGTGCTGTCCAAAAGCATCGTTTGAAAATAATATTCCATCTTCCACCAGGAAAGTGAACATGCTGTCTGGCCAGTGCAGAAGGAATGCATCTA
>JAUNXM010000005.1:0-573 GCA_030539815.1 Methanobacterium sp. | reverse complement strand
TTCCAAAGTGTCCCCTGTTCCCACTTCAATGAATTCCGCACTTTTCAATGAAGAGTAATGTTTTAATAGTCCTTTAACTGCTATTTCCGTGCAGTAAATTGGCGTGTCAGGGAATTTACTGTTTAATTCTGTTAAAATCCCACTGTGGTCTTTTTCCACGTGGTTCTGAACTATCACATCAATATTAAGATCCTTATCTTCTTTATGGAATGCATCTTCTATCCGGGCCATTAACTCCTGGAAATTTCCATGATATGCATTATCAATAAGGGCAACCTTTTCATCGCCGAAGACTAAGTAAGCGTTGTAAGTGGTTCCATTCAAGGTGTATCCATGGTATTTTCTAATATCCCAGTCCAATACTCCTACCCAATATACGCCTTCACTAATTTTCTCTGATTCTGCCTTCATAATTTCACTTCCGATTTAATGGGAATTTCACTCCACATATTTTATGTATTAACTTATTCTTACAAACTATGACTAGTTTGGTTCGTGTTCCCCCGAACGTACTTCAATATACGAACTAACCCCATATATGTTTTACTGTTCGGGCCAAACCGAACGTACTTA
>JAUNXM010000119.1 GCA_030539815.1 Methanobacterium sp. | reverse complement strand
GAGAAGAATCGGTGACCTCCAATATCAATACGGTTACCCTTATAATTAATTGTCTTGGATATTCCTCCCACAGAATCATTTGATTCATAGATGACTGGTTTTATATCTGTTTTGTCCAGTAATTCATAGGCAGCAGTTAATCCAGCAGGGCCTGCACCAATAATAATTGCCTTTTTTATTGTTTCAGCCATGATTTCCCGTTAATATATTTTTAATATACACTTTAATATACACAATAATTTTTTATGGATTCCACTAGTATCGATTTATATTTTTGATATATTATTTTTGATTATTTAAATAGGATTGTTAATTAAGGCAGTACCTATCTGAATAAAGCATATTTTCGTGCAAAAAAGTTCCAGAATAAAATTATCACTGCAGCAATGATTTTTGAAGATAGGTAATATATCTGTATGTTTTCGGTAAAAAACCATATAAACAATTCGTTTAAAAAAATTCCAACAATTCCAATAAGAGTGAATGCTCCAAACTCAATCTTACGGTTATTTATAGTTCTTCTGTTGAAAACCCAGCTTATGCTCAGGAAATAATTTATTATTAACCCAAAAACGAATGCTATTGCTGCTGAAACAAGATAATAAATTCCAAGAAAATAAGTCAGGAAGAAAAGTGATGAAAAATCAACGATGAACGCAGCTCCTCCTGTGAAAAAATATCGGAATAGTTGTATGTGGGTTTTATTTGTCTGGTCCGTCAATAATTTTCTCTTCAAATCTTTTACACTTATTTTCATAGCCCCCTAGTTCAGACTAACCTGCAGTTTTAGATATCATTTTGGAACTAGAATTCCATGCAATTCTACAATAAAACAATTTCTTAAGAAAAAGGAGTTAGGTGCTTCTATTTTCCTTTTTCATGAAATAATTCAGTTGATCCTTGAGTATATCATTTAGGGTGTAATCGATTTTACCACCAATGGCCTGGATCTTTTTAGTGTCTGCAAATAGGATTGGTACCTCGGCAGGACGGAAACGGTCAGGGTTGAACTCAATAGTAACATCGCCCTGGTCAGTGTTAACTTTAATTCCCTTATCTTCCAGGGTGTACTCCAGTTGCCCATCTAAAATTAGCTGATCAACCTTTGTTTTAGGGAATTTAACTCCATAAATGGAACTGTTATCCATCTCATTAGGATCTTGAATCTTTTTATCTCCCTGGTAGGTTTTGATGTCCCTCACATCCCATCCAGCTTCTTCCAAACCCAGCAATATATAGCTCAGGACGGAATTGGTCCTCATGGAACCCTGATTGTAAACATCCCCTGCCTGTCCTTTTTCTGCTAGTAAGAGATATCCCTGGACTATGTCCTTAACATGGGACCAGTCACGGAGGGCGTTAAGATTTCCAATAACGATACGGTCAGATTCACCGGATTTGAGTTTCATGATCTGGTTGGTAATCACTGAGGTCACAAACATTATACCCCTTCCAGCTCCTTCATGGTTGAAGGCACGGGAAACCACAGTATCCAGACCATAAGAGTGGAAATAATTCCTCATTAGGTAATCACCGTAAACTTTGGAGACTGCGTATGGTGACATTGGTCTTAAAGGGTTGGTTTCTTTTATTGGCACTTCAGGAATTTCTTCTGGTTCCGGAAAGATGGTCCCGTAATCTTTCTTGGCTTTTTCGTATTGTTCCTGGGAAGATAGCACCAGCCCGTATTCTTCACTGGAACCTGCGAAGACGGTTTTAGTGTTTGAATCTTTTATTCGCACTGCTTCCAGGAGGTTGCTAGTTCCAATACAGTTAATGTTCTGGGTTTCCTGGGAGTTGTCAAAAGATCGCTCCACAAATGATTGGGCTGCCAAATGAAAGATGTAATCTGGCTCAGAATTATCAAGGGCATTGGTTAATGATGTTATGTCTATAAGGTCCCCTTCTATTAGATTTACTTCATCACCAATTCTTCGATCAATGATGTTTTTAGCTGTTGTACCATCAGCCCTTCGCCTAATTAATCCATAAACGTTTGATTCACGTTTGATAAGTTCTTTGGCTAAATAAGAACCTGCGAATCCACCTATGCCGGTTATGAGAACATTTTTATCTTTCCAATTCATATTTTACCTCTTGTATTGTTGATTTAGTTAAATTAAAATTTCTATCCACTATTTAGTTAATTGAAGTATAAACTATCTTTTAGGTTTATTTATTTTAGGGCATAACCTTTAAATAATATTATGGTGTTTTATGGTGTTATTTTCTCATATATTGCCACCACTCCGAATATTTTTATTATACGATAACCTTTAAGAGTTGGATGGGATTTATTGGAATCAAAATAGTAATAAACTTGATTTTCTTCCAGGTAATCAGCAAATTCATCGGTATTATTGAAATATTTTAGATATGCTCCGGTGGTGTCTTTATGAAGATACCATGTGACTGCATTGGGATAATCAGAACCGATTATTTTGTTACTGTAGTCCGGATCGTATCCTTTAATCCATTCACTGGCATTATTTATATCCACGGTGAATGTTTTTTGGGGAGTGTGCCCTACATACGTAATTGTGGCAACTGATAAGCACAGTAAAGCGATAGCTAAATAAACCAGCCCGGATTTAGATGTTAAATATTTGATTTTAGGTTTTAGTTCTCCAATAAATTGACTTAAACCCAAAATTATGAAATAGGTAAATGCCGGAGCCATGGTAATGAAATACCGGTCCACTTTAAAGGGTAAAATACCGTGGAATATGAAATAGGCACCAAACCACGATAGAAACATCAGGTCTAGAGCTAATTTACTATCCACTTCAAATCGTCCCCCGGCCATAAATCTATATAATATATACACCAGTGCCAATAAAAAGATTTCACTGAGAATTAGGGATTTATTATAGAAACTAAGGATTAAACTAATGAAAAGGATTAAACTCACGGCTACCTTTCCTAAATTAGGAAAATTAACTCGTGAAATAATATTTTCTTTTCCATTTATTAAACCACGGTAAATATAGGAAGAAATCCCTATTAAACTTATTATGGCAATGATACATGCCAATACTGAAGGAAGCCCTTCAGAAGGATTTAATAACTGGCGGTAAGTGCCCTGAATTGGTCCTAAAGAAATATAATTCCATGAATTTTGAAGGAAATATAAGAAATTAGAGTTGTAAGCTACATCTTCCACACCTGAAGAGGAGGATGTTACAATGTCGAAAAATAATCCAAATAAAGCAATGGTATCCAATTGCATTATAAAATATGTAAAAATTGTTATCAAAACTCCGAACTCTATAGCAATTCCAAAAATCACCTTTTTAATATGGGGAATATTTTTAATATGATAAAAATTGGCTGAAATATAGAAGATCATGGGAATAACCATGAGACCCGCAGTGTACCTGGTGAGTATGGAAATTACCAGGAGGGGCAGGACTAAATATAAAAATTTTGAATCCTTTTTTAAGCCAATTACCATGAAATAAAGTGCCCAAATTGAAAAAACAACACCTGGAAGATCTATTCCTCCACTAACTGCCCAGGCCATGATTACGGGTGATGAAATGAAAATTAAACTACCGGCTAAACTTTTAGTAGGATCAAATCTTTCATTTAAAAGCAAATATAATCCTATAACTCCTAAAATGAAGATTAAACCACTTAAAATGAATATTACATCAACAGACACATATCCCATTCTGAAAAAGAGAGATGTTAATATGGGAATCAAAGGTGGCAGATGATTAACAACCCCACTATTTCCCATATTTGCAAAATGGAACGCATTGTTCAGATAGTTGAAAACATCCCAGTAGGGTACCCCTATTTTAATTTGAATCTTCAGAAGATAAGCGACCAACGCAACAGTGATTAAGATGAGTATAAACAGGGGTTTGTTGAAAATATCCCTTAACTTATCAGAAATAGAGGTACTATTTTTGTCCTGATCCAATGTATCACCAGTAAATTTACAGTATCTTATTCTTCAATTTCTTGATTTTCAACAAACCACTGCACTGTTTCACTTAGTTCATCAGGAAAATTGATGGATGGTTTGAAATTTAATATTTCTGATTTGGAAATATCTGCTAAAGAATGTTTCACATCACCCTGCCGTGGTTCATGGTAAATCGCATCCATGTTTTTTCCTAGTGTTTTATTAATTACAGGAACAAGCTGATTGATAGTTGTCTTTTTTCCTGTTGCTATATTGTATGCTCCTGTATGATCTGACTGGCATGCTCTTAAATTAGCTTCAACGATGTGTTTAACATATATAAAGTCCCTGCTCTGTTCACCATCACCAAAAATAACTGGTCTTTCCCCTTTCAATATACGGCTAATGAAGTGTGGAATTACCGAAGCATACTGTGAATTAGGATCCTGTCTAGGGCCAAAGACATTGAAATATCTAAGACAAATAGTGGGTAATTTATAAATATCTGTAAATAACTGACAGTACATTTCCCCCACAGCCTTACTAAGGGCATACGGTGAAACTGGTTTAAGGGGGGCACTTTCAGATAAGGGTAAATTAGTGTTATCCCCATAAACAGCTGCTGATGAGGCGAAAACCACCTTTTTGACTCCACTATCACGAGCAGCTAAAAGAACTCTCAGAGTTCCCGTGATATTTACTAAATTACATTTGATGGGATCAGCCACGCTGGCCGGAACACTGGCCATTGCTGCATGGTGAAAAACATAGTCACAACCTTCAAAGGAGTTTACCAAATCAATTTCTGTTATATCCCCCAGATCCAGGCTAATGTTATCTAATTCAAGGTGTTTGATGTTTTTCAAACTACCAGTGGTTTCATTGTCTACAATCACCACTTCATTTTCTTGACAGAGCCTCTCTACCAAGTGGGATCCAATAAAACCAAGACCCCCAGTAACTGCTACTTTTTTATCGCTCATACTAATCCTCTAAAAATATAAAGTGATGATCTATCTTAACTTAACCATATTTTTTGATGAATCTAGTTTACATTTACCAGAATGAAAAGTGATCGGTAAACATTTTTTGTGTCCGGCAATTTATATAACTCAAATTGAATTTTATATTGGCCTTTTTCAGCTTTGAACTCAAAGGGTATGCTTTTTTTTTGGTTTTTTTCCAGGTAAAAACTTTCTTCTTTTAAAGTTTCATTGTTTTTGGTTATTTTTAGCAGGTAACTGGTGTTTGAATATTCATGATTGACAATGCCCAGAGTTAACTTCCCAGTTTCCCCGGTGGTTAAATTGGTGGGATAATTACCTGCTTTCCCATTAGTTCCGAGTAGGTAAAATTCTGTATAGTTATCACCTTCATTGGGATTTAACATTATATAAAATATTCCAATGATCCCCAATATTATGGCAATCATTATTATTATAGAAATAAGTCGTTCAACCTTCATGGAACACCCCCTTTACTACTTGGTTCTCGTTTATAATTAGTATATAACTTCAGTTAATTTATTCTCAAGTTAATTATTAAATTCAATAATTTTTTTTTAACTAGTATAATTAATTAAAATTAAATAGTTTTCGTGTTCTTAATTTAAGTTGTATTCCTAAAAAAAATAAAAAAAATAATAAAGGGGCTACTAGCGATCTTTGGATAGTGGTAAGTGGAATATTTTAGCTATTAAAAGCCAATATTACTTCCTATGTTCTTGCTTCGTTTAATATGGCGGTTGCCATTTCTAAAATATTACCACTGGTTACTAAGAAGTTGTATCCATGGTTGATCAGGAACTGGTCTGGGTTATTTAATCCATCCGTATACACACCCTTTGAATTGTAGCCAGTATCTGGTAAGTATGTACTGAAGGTATCGTCGTGTGCTCGTGGAAGGAAGTTAACACCGCCATTTAATGTTTTAGTTGGTAAATTTGTTATATCAACTGCCGGTGGTGAAATCCAGATGGAATAAACTTCTCTAGCTCCTTTAATACCTAAATAATAACTTTGTGCCATAGCATAAATAGTCCCAGCACAAGCACCTCCATAAATGTCAACTACTAATGCATCTTGAGGTACACGTGCATCACGCAGAACACCATTTTGTGTATCGGGACCTATATTCCATCCAACAGCAGATATTCCCCATGACTGCAATATACTAGCTATGGATGTCAATCTGGCCCAATCTTCTTCAATAGTTGTGCTTATCCTATCGCTGGTAAGGTATACGGGTCTTGCCCAGGGTTTCATTGTGGCGAAGGCTGCTTTGTTTCCGCTGGTGTTGTAGTAGTCGAGTA
>JAUNXM010000118.1 GCA_030539815.1 Methanobacterium sp. | reverse complement strand
TGATCTATATTGAATTTCTGCCTGATCTATATTAAATTTGTCCAACAATTTTCTTCACATCAAATACTAATATGAAAAAAGACATATTAATTTGGTGATTACTTATGGCTAATGTTAAAATCCTTGTGGTAGAGGACGATGCAATTGAGGCCATGGATATAAAAAGGACCCTCGAGTCTTTTGGATATTCAGTACCTTATGTGGCCAGTGAAGGGGAAGAAGCAGTTGAAAAAGTCTTTGAATTAATGCCTGATCTAGTTTTGATGGACATTATACTAAAAGACGAGCATGATGGTATAGAAGTAGCTTACAAAATTAAAGAACTGGACATACCACTCATATATTTAACAGCTCATTCTGAAAGAAGTACAGTTAAAGATGCTAAATTAACAGAACCTTACGGCTACCTTATTAAACCTTATGACTCTTTAGAACTTAAATTTGCCATTGAGCTGGCTCTCTTTAAGAATGAATCCGAAATAAAATTAAAGGAAAGTGAGAAAAAATTCCGTTATATACTGGAAAATTCTCTGGAAGCAGCATATAGGCGAAATTTAGATGCGCATGAATATGATTATTTAAGCCCAGTTATAGAACAGATTCTGGGTTATTCTGCAGAAAATTTTATTTCCATGCCTGAAACAAAAATAATTGAACTAATACACCCTGAAGATAGGGAAACTGTTAACACATTTT
This sequence comes from Methanobacterium sp., assembly GCA_030539815.1. Classification (GTDB taxonomy): domain Archaea; phylum Methanobacteriota; class Methanobacteria; order Methanobacteriales; family Methanobacteriaceae; genus Methanobacterium. Next base: position 5,569 of record JAUNXM010000118.1, on the reverse strand, counting down.
ATAATGATGCCTTTTCTGGAAAAATACAGACCTATAACAACGAATATCGTTTCAAACAAAAAGGTGGGAATTATAAATGGGTAAACGATTACGGTTCAATAGTGCATGAGGACAACTGCACATTTATGGTTGGCTCGGTTCGTGACATTGATGATCGGAAAAAATCAGAACAAAAATTTAAAGATACTGAAGAAAAATTTTCCAAAGCTTTCCATAGTAACGTTGTGGCAATGAACATTACTGATGATAAAGGTCGTTATATTGATGTAAATGACAGTTTTTGTCATTTAACTGGTTTTGAAAGGGATGAATTACTGGGCCACACTGCTGGTGAATTAAATATTGTTGATTCACCGAAAATTAAAGAAATACTATCTGAAGCCAGTACAAATACAATTAAAGGTAAAGAATCTTTTATAACCACTAAATCTGGGAAAAAACATGTAATACGTAGCGAAGTCCAACAGTTTGAGACAAATAATCAAAAAATGTTTATATCGTCCATTGAAGAAATTACCAGACAAAAAAAGGTGGAAATTGCCTTGGAAAAGGAACGTAAGCGATTTTTTGATGTCTTGGAAACCATGCCGGTGATGGTGTGTATTTTAGACCCGGATTATAACATAATTTATGCTAACCAGAGTTTCAAGGCTAAATTTGGTGAGTCACACGGTAGACCATGTTACGAGTATTGTTTTGGGTTGGAAGAACCTTGTGACTTTTGCGAAGTTTTCACTGTTCTGGAAACAGGACAACCCCATCACTGGGAAGTATCAGCTCCCGACGGCACGGCAATAGAGGTCCACGATTACCCTTACACTGACTATGATGGTTCACCACTTGTTCTTGAAGTTGATATAGACGTTACTGAGTATCGTGAAGCGCAAAACAGCTTAAGTGATGCCTTAAACGAGAAAAAGATCCTTATCAGGGAGATACACCACCGGGTGAAGAATAACATGCAGATCATAGCCAGCTTGTTAAATCTCCAAAAAAGCTTTGTGGATGATGAGAATACAAATAATGTCTTAAAAGAAAGTCAGAATAGGATCAAATCAATGGCCATGGTACATGAAAGACTTTACCAGTCCCCCGATTTAACACACATTAACATTTCTGAATATATAGGGAAATTAGTTGTAGATCTCTTTTATTCTTACTCAATATTTGATGATCAAGTCACCGTTACATTAGAAATCGATGATTTGAATTTAAACGTTGAAACAGCAATCCCCTGTGGACTTTTAATAAACGAAATTGTCTCTAACAGTTTAAAATACGCATTTCCCGAGTCTAGGAAGGGTAATTTATCTATTTCATTAAAAGCCAGAGACAAATGGAATGAATTAATAATCAGCGATGATGGCGTTGGATTCCCAGAAGAACTGGACTTTAAAAACACCACAACTTTAGGCTTGCAACTGGTGAACAACCTAGTGGAACAGCTTGAAGGTGAAATAATCCTTGATAGGAGCCAGAGTACGTCATTTAAAATACGATTTAAAGAGTTAGAATACATAGATCGGGTTTAATTATCTTTTAATATCCAATTAATCTTGTATATGATACTCATTTTTACTCAGATACATTTTTTCCCAGAAAAATAGTATGGTTAGACTGATTTCCACATTAAAGCCTTCCAATTCAGTTCCCAGTTAGATAAAACAAGAGAAATAGTAATATTTAAAAAAGAGTCATCACTAACTTAGTATTAATAAGCAATATTAACCATGAAAAGGTAATCATTTAAAATAAATGGATAGTTACACTTAAGTGAGTTAAAAAGGGAGTTAAATGGATTTATTAAGTGAATTAATTTTGGTATTTTTTTCTTTTCCTACTTCAATTAAATTAGGGGCGTGAATCATGAAAAAAGCTTATAAATATGGTTTAATTGGATATGTCCTGGTTATGGTCTGCAGTACACTTGTACCAATAATATTTGATAATGAACAACTCCAAGCACTGGTAATATTCCCCCTGGTCCTGGTTTTAGTTTACTGGACTAAAATGAATGGTAAAGAGTTGGGTTTAGAGTTTGGAAGGTTAAGAGATTATGTATGGGCAGTTCTATATCCTCTGGGCATTTGTCTGGTAATTGCGGTTATTGCCCTTGTAACTGGGAACATTGGCCCCCTTAATTACCCTAACGAAACAACTGGAAAAATTATTTATACCCTATTATACACGTTCATAGTGGCATTAGCCACTGAAGAAGGTTTTTTCAGAGGGTGGCTCTTTGGAATACTGGAGAGGGATAGAATAGATCCTAGATTAATTCTCATACTCACTGCAGTGGCATTTTCCGCCTGGCATTTACCCCTCTTCCTTCTGGATCCATCCTTCACCGGGAGTATGCTCCCCATATACATTACTGGTGGAATTATTAGTGGATTAATCTTCGGGTTACTACGGTACATTTCAGGCTCCATAATAGTATCATCATTCTCCCACGCCATCTGGAATACCCTAGTTTATAGTTTATTTGGAATAGGTAGTGGTATTGGCATTTTAGGGATTAAAACAACCAACATATTTAGTCCAGAAAGTGGATTGTTAGGATTGGCCTGTGGTATTGTGTTCATGGTCATTTTATGGCTCTGGACTTCCAAAAAGGTAGGTTTTGAGTATCCAACCAATCAAAAATAGTTTTAAGCCATTCTTTCTTTTTTTGAAAACATAACTACGATATTCTGTCTCTGAATTAGAATCCATCACCATGTGGGAAACATCCTACTTCCATATAATGCCTTACCACCAGAATATCGTGAAATGATTAAAAGCACCGGGATGAGAACGTTCTTAGACAGGCTGGAACCAAAGAAGAGTAAATAGCGTTTAAAAGGGAACTTTTAAAAGAAATTAAAAGAGTATACACTGAGCAAAAGGATAGTAATGTTCTGTTCCCATTTAAAAGGCTGTTTTTTTATTGGATACAAATAATTAATACAATAAGTAACCTATCCTGAAAAATTATCTAAAATATTTAGATATTATCATCTTTTTTCCTTATTCCAGGATTTTCCAGCCCCGGTGCTTTTAAAGCAGATGGTATCATCCTATTTTCACTTATAAGTTCACTTTGCATGTTCCAGATTACGTTTAAAAGTTGTACCTATTGTGTGCCGAGGGGTGAATCGTTGCAAATATGATATTTCATCATCTTTAATCCGTTTACTCTCACTCCAACCAAAAAAAGCCCTTCATCAAATATTTCATCAAATGTAACACTTTTCACTCCTGAATTCTTTTTATAAATTCGGAGCCAAATCCCTGGAGATAAGGCATGGTTTTCCATTAGCCACTCCCGTAATTCCTTGGAGGATTTAAAGGAGAGAATAGGAAGTTCTTTATTACTTCCCTATTTTCTGGTTTAGGCATGAATTTCTCCACCGTGAAATATACCAACCTAATTTGTTATTTATCTTTTTTTAACCGGTTAAACTGGACTACATTGAAATAAAAATGATTTAATTATATTTAGTAGTTTGAGTGAGTTTTCTTTGAAATATCCCTGAAGGAACCCTTAAGATACCTTTTGACCCTGTAAAATAGTTTAATACACTGAGAAGTATAATTTTTTGGGCTTTGTAATTAAACGATATTTACGATTGCGTTTAATTAGATTATAATGCTTTTCTTGACTTTCTTTACTGTCAACAAACTTTTTAGTATTCTTTATTCGCCCTTGAGATTTATATCGGCCAGTGTATACTGAAGTTACATAATGTTTCTCATCATCAGCACTCATAGAACAATCCCCCCTATTAATATTATTATTTTTTTGGTAAGTTATATTTCTACTGGAGTAGTTACTGAAAAAACTAAATCTAAACTTAAAACATTTTTAACAGTATCGGTGTTGTTTTCAGAGTTTATAAAATCTTTAAGGGTATGAATCTGCGAATCCATAAATCCCATTATCATTTTTGTTAAATCCGTATCTTGTCAAGTCATCCGCAGAATGTCTAAAAATAATTTTAGTGGTTTATAAAAATCCTCATTATTCGGATACTGGGTGATTAATATAAATCATCTCGCAACATATTATCTATTAGAAATAGGATGAAGGGGTGTAAAAATGGATTCAACACAAACATCAAAGATAAAAACTGAACCTGGAATGATAGCCCTGGCCACCCTCATCTTGGTGGCTGCAGTTGCAAATCTGAATCTATCAGTGGCTAACGTGGCCCTTCCTTCCATAGGTTTGGTTTTTAATGCTTCCCAGGTTCATATTAATATGGTGGCAGTGGGTTACTCCCTGGGCCTGGCTGCATCAGTTCTATGGTTCGGTGCCCTGGGTGATCACCACGGTCGAAAGATGATGTTGATCATAGGCACCCTGCTAGCCATACCCTCCTCCATACTGGCTGGTTTTGCCCCCTCCATTGAGATCCTGATTTTTGCCCGTATCGTCGGTGGTTTAGCTGCGGGAATGGCTTTCCCAACCACACTGGCCCTTATCACTGCCCTATGGTCTGGTCAGGGACGAACCAGGTGCATAGCATTGTGGTCCGGTATAGGGGCGGCCATTGCCGCCATGGGCCCTATAATCTCCGGATACCTGTTAACGTTTAATGACTGGGGTTCGGTGTTTCTGATCACACTGCCTCTGGCCGTGGTAGCTCTCATCATGGCCATGAAGTTCATCCCGGACCATGTCAGCGAGACCACCGCTCCAGTGGATAACCTGGGAGGTTTACTGTCGCTCCTGCTCTTGGGAACATTAACCCTGGCCATTAACTTCGCCCCGGTACCCAACTCCGGAATACTGATAATTAGTTTCCTTGTTGTTGCCGCCCTTTCCGGAATATTATTCATAAGGCGCCAGCGCAGGGTGGAGAATCCACTTTACGATCTTAAAGTTGCCAGCCGCAGCATCTTCTGGGTAGCAGCCTGTGCCGGGATAATTGTTTTCGGTGCTCTGATGGGCGCCATGTACATTGGTCAGCAGTTTCTGCAAAACGTTCTCAGCTACTCCACCTTGGATGCCGGGCTGGCAATCATACCCTCAGCCGTTTTCATGATTTTGGTGGCTCCAATATCCGCCAGGCTCATTGAATCCCGTGGATCCCGTTTCACTCTCCTGGCAGGTTACCTGTTCTGTTTACTGGGTTTTTTGACCATGTTATTCCTGTGGCAGGATCACATTCCCTACTGGAAGGTGGGTTTGGCTTATGCCTTTGTAGGAATTGGGGTTGGATTAGCTGGAACTCCTGCTTCCCACTCTCTCACAGGGTCGGTTCCAGTTGAAAGGGTGGGTATGGCTTCGGGAACTGCGGACTTGCAACGTGATTTTGGTGGGGCTATAATGACCTCCATATTCGGAGCACTGCTTACCGCTGGCTATGCCCGGTCAATTGCCTCGCAAATTGACAGTTTACCTGCATCGGCCCAACAACAGATAACCAGTGGCATAGAAACAACTCTACAGAAATCATTCTCCAGTGCGGCAACCCTGGCCCAGCAGCACCCCCAGTATTCTGCACAGATTATATCGGCAGCAAAGTATTCATTTTTAACCGGAGATCATTGGGCTTACCTGGCAGGGATAATTTCCATCCTG
>JAUNXM010000117.1:2202-6298 GCA_030539815.1 Methanobacterium sp. | reverse complement strand
AAGACAATTAACCTATCTCAAAGTCAATTAACCTATTATTTGTCAAATCCCTTTACTCCACTTCCATGGTGAAAGCATCAAAGAGATCCTTTATCACCGGTAAATCTTCTTCAGGAATAGAAATTACTTCCACATCAGACATGTCCCTGAAGTAATATTCTGCATTGGCTATTTCGCCTTCATCATTCATGTAAAGGTACAGTCCATCCACAAATTCCTCTGGATTTTGAGAAGGGAGAAATAATTCAAACCTCATAAGTAAACCGGGAATATTATCCTGAAGATCCTGTTTTTTCTGTTCATCCTGCAAAGCTGCTCTAAATTCTTTCATTCGGGAATTAAGTTCCTTCACTATTCTTTGTTTATCGTTACTCATGAATTCACCTAATCGCTTATTCAATATAGCCCATATTTATTCACATTTATAATATTTTTATTGGTTTGGCCTTAAATATAACTGGATGTGGGTTTATACACCCAAGAATTATTAAAGAAATAATTTGGGCAAAGTATTAATAGTTTTTCCTTGGAGTGAAAATCCCATCCAGATTACGGGGATATTGTAAAAAGTTGATTAACAAAAATGATTCTATTTATACACGTACTTCTTTTCCTTGAATTCAATGGTGAATTGGGTGCCTTTATCCTGTTTAAGTTCAATTTCCCCATCGATCTGATCGGCTAGTATGTTCACCAATCGCAAACCCAGTGATGGGGTGTTTCTGTAGTCCAGGTTCTCCGGGAACCCCACACCATCATCAGCCACGGTTAACTGGTAGCCATCATTTTCCCCATGAAAATCAATATCTATTTTACCACTTCGATCATTGGGAAATGCATGTTTAAGACAGTTTGATAGGAGTTCGTTCACAATCAGGCCCAGGGGAATCATGGTGTTAATATCCATCATCACATCCTCCAGATGAAAGTTCAGCTCAACTTGATCCGGGTCAATAGAGTATATCCTGAATAGATCACTGGCCAAGTTTAGGATGTAATCCCCAATATTAATACTTTTCAGATGGCTTGATTGGTAAAGTCGATCGTGAATAAGGGCCATGGACCGGGCACGATTCTGACTATCTTTAAAAACATTCAGAACATCTTTGTCCTTTATATAACGTGATTGAAGGTTAAGGAGGCTGGATATGATCATCAAATTGTTCTTAACCCTGTGGTGAATTTCCCTTAAAAGCATTTCTTTTTCTTTTAAGGAAACTTGAATCTCTTCTTCCATTTTTTTACGTTCTGTTATGTCCCTGGCTATGGATAGGGATAATTTATCATGGTTTAATGTGAAAATGTGGCTGTTGATCTCCACGGGTATTTTACGGCAATCCCTGGATATGAGAATGGTTTCAAAGGTGATTTTATCCTTACCCACCAGTTCCCCCATTTTATTAGTTCCATATTCTGATTCCATGTCTTCAATATCCCGGGGTGACATGTTAAGGAGTTCTTCATGAGTGTATCCCAGTATTTTACTGGCCACGCTGTTAACTTCCACAAATTTCCCGGAGACCCCGTCATCAGTGAGCTGGTGGAGGAAAATAGCATCGTTGGCGTTGTTGAATAATTTACGGAATTTCTCTTCACTGGCCATTAGGGCTCTTTCCACGGTTCTGTTTTTAAGCGCTACCGAGGAAATGTTTACCAGGGTTAAAATGGTTTCAGGATCTTCTAAACTTTCCTGAGCATCCATTAAAATAGTGGCATTGCCATAGATCTTTTCATCCCATATTAAACCGGTGACGTATACCTCTCCAATTCCCAGCAGTTCTTGAATGCGCCCGCATTCTTTTTCAGATATCTGCCCTTCCAGGAGAGATGAAAGACCTCCTTTAACCGGGTGTAACTGGTTTTCAGAGGGTGTTTTTCCAGAACCCCCACTCCATTTAAACCACATACTAGACAGTTCTTCATTGGTGAAGTTTTCCTGGAGTGCCTTTAGCTTCTGGGGATCACCATTAACACTTTCCATCTTGAAAACATTCAAATCAACTTGGTAGGTGGAAATGAACACCAAACCACTACCAATCAGTTGTCCGATTTTTTCCCCTATGAATTGGTAGATATCCTCATCAAGGGGTAAATCTAAAAAATCAAAGGCAATTTGTGATGGAAATCCATGGCAATCAAATACTGATTTCCGGTTTTTGTTTTCCATTGTTTATTTCCAATGAGTTACTTAATTACTTGCCGTATTTGGCTTCTTTAAAGGTGATGGTGAATTCAGTTCCCTGGGAGGTGTCCAGTTCTATCTGGCCATCGATTTGTTTGGTCAAATTATTTACCAGCTGCAATCCCAGAGAATCTGTGTTTTGATAGTCCACATCCTTAGGGAAGGATATTCCAGTATCTCCAACCTTTAATTGGTACTGGTCACCATTTGGCTTGAAATAAATATTTACATCTCCACCCATCCCCTGAGGAAATCCGTGTTTAAGGGCGTTGGATATCAATTCATTGAGCATAAGCCCCAGGGGGATAGAGGTGTTAATATCCATCATAACATCCTCCACATCGATGTTGAGGTTTATGCGGCCTGAACTATCAGTGTAGGTTCTAAACAGATCATTGGCCAGGGTGCGGATGTATTCACCGAAGTTGATCCTCTTAAGATCAGTGGATCGGTACAGTTTCTCATGGATTAGAGCCATGGAGTTAGCCCGGCTTTGGCTTTCCTTGAAGATGCCTAATGCCTCTTTATCTTTTATATATCGTGATTGCAGGTTCAGGAGACTGGCAATGATCATCAGATTGTTTTTAACCCGGTGGTGGATCTCCTTCAGGAGCACTTCCTTTTCCTGCAGTGATCTCTGGATTTCATCCTCCATCTTTACCCTCAGAGTTATATCTCTACTCACCGCCAGTAAACCACTTATATTCCCCTCATCATCAGTGATCATGTTAGCTACCACTTCAGTGGGGACTGTACTACCATTTTTACACACCTGATCCACCCGGAATGTTTGGATTTTAGCTGATTCATCCCCAGAAAGAAAGGCTTGTACCTTCACTGGTAAACGTTCCATTAGATACTGGTATGATTCGGGGGTTAGTATTTCTTCCAGGGACTGGTTTAAAACTTCTTCCACGGTGAATCCTCTTAACTTGTATACAGAAGGACTTACATAGGTGAATTTCTCCGAACCAAAGTCCATTAACCAGATCACATCCCCAGAATTCTCAGAAAGTAATCGGTATTTTTCTTCACTCTTCTTCAAGGCCAGGTCTGCCATTTTACGTTCAGTGATATTTTCGAAAACTGCCACGAAATGTTCAGGGTTGGGGCTGAAGACCGATATGTTCAACCAGATTTTCAGGGGTTTGAAATAGATTTCTATAGTCTCTGGCACCCCGGTGAGGGTAACCCGACCGTACACTTCAAATAGTTCTGTTTGTGCTTCCATGATTCCGGGAATGGCTTCTGTAACCTTCTTTCCGGTGATGTCTTCTAATCCAGTGAGTTGGTAAAAAGCCTGGTTAACATCGATGTATATCCAGTCAACAGGTTGGCCTTCCTCATCAAATAACATCTGGCAATATGCAAAGCCTTCCATCATGTTTTCAAAGAGGGTTCTGTATTTTTTCTCACTTTCTTTCAGGGCTTTTTCTGTTTTCCTGCGTTTTCTGATATCCCGGGCTATTGATATAATAACATTCTGGTCCTGTAGTTGGAAATTATGCATGGCCACATCCACCGGTATTCTCTGACCATTCCTGGTGATGTTGGTCATTTCCAGATTAACGTAACCAGTTTCGTGCAGCTTTTTAGAAATTTCAGACAAGTTTTTCCCATCTTCCGGGGATAATATGTCCAGGGGAGTTAGTTCTAAAAATTCTTCCCGGGTGTAGCCCAGTGTCTCCAGGGTAGTCCGGTTTACTTCCATGAATTTACCAGGGCCTTCAGGGTGCATGATGTTCAGGGTAACCATGTCATTGGCATTGTTAAATACTTCCCGGAATTTTTCTTCACTTTCCTTTAGAGCTATTTCCATTTTCCTTCGTTGGGTGATGTCGTGGGCCACATGCACACTACCAATTAAATGTCCATCATCAATTATTGGTGACACTGAAATTTCATATTCCCCCT
>JAUNXM010000117.1:0-2192 GCA_030539815.1 Methanobacterium sp. | reverse complement strand
GGAAATTATCCACAATAGCATCCATACAATGTTGATGGGAATCCTGGAGCAGTTTCGCGTGTGGGCAGTAGGAAGGAGGTTCAGAGGTATTGTGAACCATTTCATAACATTTTTTACCAACTATTTCCTCGGGTTTTAGGTTCAGTGCCTGGGCCATGGCCGAGTTAACTTTCAATATAATATGATTAGAGTCAATGAGGGATACTAAATCAGGTAAAGCATCAAAGGTAACTTCCCATAAATTTTCAGCTTTTTTTAATTTTAATTCAGTTTTTTTACGTTGACTTATATCTTCCAAGGTTTCCAAAACACCAAGAACATTTCCTTCACCGTCTTTGATCTCGACAGCGGTGAAGGCCAGCCAGGTGCCATTTTCACCCACATTGGGAAAGTATTCTTCGGCAGCAAAGGCATTTTCCACGTATTCTGATTGTTTACACCCCGGATACCATTCATTAACACCCTTAACATCACCATCAGCAAGTAAATCAGCCATCAATGGTTTTTCAGCACGGTATAAAACTGTTTGGTGTTTATTTGTTCCTAAAACTTCACTGGACTTGATTCCGGTGTATTTTTCCAGGGCCTTGTTCCAGAAAATAATCTTGTGTCCCAGGTTAATGATGAGTTGAGGGATAGGGGAACTATCAATAAACCCGCTTGTAAAATCATCCAAACCACTGCTCTTTTTTTCCATAAAATACACCCCAATAATTAGCCTAATTATAAATAAAAAGGTTTACCCCTAAAAACAAATTACCCTCAGAACTCTAGTTCTTCAGACGTTTAATTTGTCATTGGATTATATTTTTGTTTGTTAAAAAACTTATAATTTTGCCTTAGATGATTATTTGGTGAATGAAAAAAATATTAGCTGAAATTAATAAAAATAGCTACTTATTTTGATCCCTAACCCTTTCATCCCGGTAAGCATGATAAAGGATGTAGGTAATTCCCACAATTAAAGGCCCAATGAACAGTCCAGGAAGCCCAAGGGTAATGGCACCAAATATGAATCCTACCAGGAACACCAGGGGGTGTACTTCTGTATATTCTCCAGCCAGGCGTGGGCGCAGGTACATGTCCACGAAGGTGTCGGTTAACCATCCCACCACCATTACTATCACTCCCCGGATGTAGTTTCCAGTTAGTATGTCCAGGATTCCCAGAGAACCGTAAACAACCCAGGGCCCCACCACGGGGATGAACTCTGAAATACCGGTAATAATTCCCAGAAGAAGAACATAAGGGTACCCAAGGATGTAATACAAGATCAGGGATAATAGTCCTAAAATAATCGCGGTGATAACATTGACAATCATTATTGACTTTAATATGTCGTTAATTTGACTGTATAAATTCTGGAAGGTTTCATTTTTTGGGAAAATGTCTTTAATAAATTTAACAAAATTATCCCCCTCTTTGGAGAAGTAGAACACTGAAAACAGGAGTATGATTACGTTGGTGAATAGGGTGGGTATGTAGGTTAAAGTAGTCACGATTTGCTCGGCAAGCCATTTTAACAACTGTCCGATCATTTTACCGATCTCGTTGATTACGGTATCTGCAGTGTTATCAAAGGGGCCTAAATTTTGGACATGGGTACGGACTACTGTGTTATTTACTGCTTCGGTGGCATTGCCTGAGTTGGGTATGGTGTTAGCGATATCCGCTGCTAGTGATACTATTTGATCAGCGGTGAAATAGATCAGTACAATTAAAGGAGCTGCCATTAGGGCCATGGCCAGAAATATAGCCAGGGTTTCGTATTTGACGTATTTTTTCATCATTTGTGATAGGGGCCTAACCAGGTAGGCGATCATGGCCCCCAATATGATCAGACTTATAATTTGAAATAAAATTCCAAATGATAATACACTGAAAAGGATTAAAAGGATTAATATCACAGAAACCTGTGAAGATTTAAGATTGGAGAATATTTTACCCCCTCCTGGATTATTTAACATGTTTAAATTATTCAGGTAGTAATTAATTTGAAATTTTTATAAAAATTTGTAAATTTTACAATTGGTAAAGTTTCCATTCATATTAAATAGACACGTAAAACAGTCCCCTCTCCCCTAGTCTTTATTTCATATTCCCAAGAAGATAAGTTTGATTACCAACTACTAATGATTTATATCAACTCTCTTGAGATAACCAACTACTAATGATTTATATCAACTCTCTTG
>JAUNXM010000004.1:4788-35845 GCA_030539815.1 Methanobacterium sp. | reverse complement strand
AATAGACAAAAAAAATACAAGAACAAATCAAGGGGAAACAATAATCATCTTTACCTTTTTAATAAATACTTTTTTTGATTTTGGAGTTTATAAATTTAATAGAATTATATTTTACAACCTAATTCATAATTATAAATTATAATAAAGAATTAAAAGTTTTTTTTTAGGATAATATGCATAATTTGATACTATAAATTATAATTCTTAATTATTATTAATCTATTATAAGTGTCGCGCGCAATACATTGAGATAATACATTAAGAGTTCTCAATATATCCTTTTAAAAAACTGAAAATGAGTAATGTGATAAAAAGTATATGATCATGATAAAATTAAAAATGAAAAATTCAAATTATGTAGAATAATGATAAACTTATTATTACTTCTAATCTTATTATTAATATAATATTAATATCGTAGTATTAAAGGATATTTTTGAATAATTCCATTATTAAATAATTCAATCTTTCTAATTAGATTTATAAACTTTTAAATTACTATTAAAACATTATAAATTAAAATTTAAGCCAAAAAAATCATTATTTATCAACTATTTTCTTAACTTTTTAGCTAGTTTATACCTAAAAACAGCTCGATACCACTTACCTTTTTTAAATTTGAAGTGATTAATATTGCATAACGGATATATGTCTTTCGGAATAGGCCTATTAACAAAAGTTTATATTACTCATCACCAGACCATTCGTATATCCCATATATCATGAACATTCATGGAGGATCGAGATCAATTTACTGAAAAACAGTTGTAAATCTAAAAATTTTTCCAAAAATCAGTGAACGATCATGATAAATTTGCGGCAAATTGATCTTCCAAACCATCCATCTGTCATGACATATTTTTGGATGAAGTAATTAGTCGATTTAAAGTAGTCGATTGAATAAATTAGTCGATTAGAAGGAGGTCGAATATATGGCATCGTCGTTTAAATCACCTGCAGATACTGCAAAGGCATGTGTCGGTATTGCAGCGCTGAAAGAAAAAGCCCCTCTGAGTAATTTACTTGTTTTAAGCTTTTTAGCTGGGGCCTACATTGCATTTGGAGGACTTCTAGCAGAAGTTGCTACTGGAGGTATGGCTGCTGCTGGTTATCCTACAGGATTAATAAAGTTCGTCTTTGGTGGCGTGTTTCCAGTAGGGCTAATGCTGGTCGTTATAGCCGGTTCTGAGCTTTTTACTGGTAATTGTATGTACATGCCTATGGGACTGCTTCAAGGAGAAGCCAGTATAATGGGTACCATTAGAAACTGGGTAGGAAGTTGGATATTCAACCTAATCGGTTCAATATTTGTTGCATATGTCCTAGCATATCTCACCGGTATTCTAACTGCAGACCCCTGGGCAGGAACCGCAGTCACCATAGCCAAAACCAAAGCACTCGGTGGAGCACAGTTTGTAGCAGCGGGTAAAACTGTAACCTCTCTAAACTGGATGCAAGTGTTCTGGAGAGCAATTGGATGTAACTGGTTAGTATGTCTAGCAGTTTACCTAGCCATTGCATCAGATGATGTTATTGGTAAAGTATTCGGAATTTGGTTCCCAATAATGGCTTTCGTAACCATCGGATTCGAGCACGTAGTCGCAAATATGTTCTTTATACCTGTTGGAATATTCATAGGCGGAGTATCCTGGTCACAAATGTTCATCAACAACATGATCCCAGCTACTCTAGGTAATATCATTGGTGGAGCAATATTTGTGGGCTGTATTTACTGGTTCACCTACTTGAGGGGAACGGGTACAGCCAAAGCATAGTGGGAAGTGATTAATTCCTAAATAAAGGTTTGTTGTTATCTTTCCCTTTTTTTTATTTTATTTTTTAAGGGAGGAAATGCCAAATCAAAAATTTCATCATGAATGATCATATAGCAAACTTATGATTTCAGAGAAAAATTGCTTGAAACATCAGATATTTCAAAGTATTATCATGAACATTCATGTTTTATTATTAAGAAAATGAGCGGAGGAATACAAAGATGGATATTAAATACGTACCGACAATATGTCCCTACTGCGGTGTTGGATGTGGTATGAACCTCGTAGTTAAGGATGAAAAAGTAGTTGGTGTAGAACCTTGGAAGAGGCACCCTGTAAATGAGGGAAAACTGTGTCCAAAAGGAAACTTCTGTTATGAAATCATCCACAGAGATGACCGATTAACCACACCTCTTATAAAAGAAAATGGTAAATTCAGAGAAGCTACTTGGGATGAAGCATATGATCTAATAGCATCTAAACTAGGTGCCTATGATCCTAATGAAATTGGTTTCTTCTGCTGTGCCAGATCCCCCAACGAAAACATTTACGTGAACCAGAAATTTGCACGAATAGTTGTGGGAACCCAGAACATCGACCACTGCGCACGACTTTGTCACGGGCCTACCGTAGCTGGGCTTGCCGCTTCATTTGGTTCTGGTGCCATGACCAACTCCTATGACAGTTTTGAAGACGCAGATCTAATATTCTCCATTGGAGCAAACAGTCTTGAAGCCCACCCCCTAGTGGGAAGAAAGTTAATGAGAGCAAAAATGAAGGGCGCATACTTCATAGTGGCTGACCCTCGATACACTCCAACCGCTAAACAGGCTGACCAATACATACCATTCAAAACCGGAACTGACGTTGCGTTAATGAATGCAATGATGAACGTGATAATCAGTGAAGGTCTAGAAGACAAAGAATTCATAGAAAAAAGAACCAAAAACTATGAAGAACTGAAAAAAGTAGTATCAAAATACACTCCTGAAATGGCCGAGGAAATAACCCAAGTACCAGCTGACGTCATCAGAGACATAGCCATAAAATACGCTAAAGCTGATAAAGCTGCCATAGTATACTCGCTCGGTGTAACCGAACACTCCCACGGTGTGGACAACGTTCAGCAAACCGCCAACTTGGCCATGCTCACCGGAAACATTGGAAGACTGGGAACTGGAGTGAACCCATTAAGAGGTCAAAATAACGTTCAAGGTGCCTGTGACATGGGTGCATTACCAACCGATTACCCCGGATACCGGAAAGTAGTTGATGAAGAAGTAATGAAGGATGTTACTTGCACTTGGGGATGTAGTGACCTGGGATGCGAACCTGGACTTAAAATTCCTGAAATGATAGAAGCCGCTTATAAAGGTGACTTGAAAGTTCTATACATAACTGGTGAAGATCCAGTAATTTCAGACCCTGATACCAACCATGTGGAAGCAGCACTAGAAAACCTGGACTTTTTTGTGGTACAGGACATATTCATGACTGACACTGCAGAATTTGCAGACGTAGTATTACCTGCTGCCTGCTGGGCTGAACAGGAAGGAACCTTCACCAACGGTGAAAGAAGAGTTCAACTTATAAGGAAAGCAGTGGATGCTCCTGGAGAAGCCAAATACGATTGGGAAATATTCTGTGACCTGGCCAAGAAAATGGGTGCCGACCCTGAAATGTTCACCTATGAATCTGCCCAGGACATATTTGAAGAAGTCAGAACCGTCACCCCGCAATACGCAGGTATGAACCGGGAAAGACTGGAAAGACCAGAAGCACTACACTGGCCTTGCCCATCTGAAGATCACCCTGGAACCGCTATGATGCACGTTGAAAAATTCGCACATCCAGATGGACTTGGAATATTCGCACCACTGGAAGAACAGGGCCCAGTAGAAACTCCTGATGACGAATACCCACTAATATTAACCACAACCCGTTTACTGTTCCATTACCACGCCGCAATGACACGAAGAGCCTCAACACTGGACCGTGAAGTACCAACTGGATATGTGGAGATAAACACAGAAGATGCTGCTGAACTCGGAATAGACAATAAAGAAATGGTAAAAGTCAAATCAAGAAGAGGAGAGATTGAAATACCAGCCCGAGTCACTCCAGACATTATGAAAGGAATTGTAAACATCCCTATGCACTTTAGAGAATGTTCTGCAAATATATTAACCAACGCTGCCGCAATCGACCCCAGATCTGGAATGCCAGAATACAAAGCATGTGCAGTGGCCATATCTAAAATGGAGGGATCCTAATGATCAACACAAACGACATGTTCTACGCAAAATCTTCGGATGCAGAAATTGCTGAAGCCGGAGAGTATGGTGGCGCAGTCACCACCCTTCTAAAATTCTTACTGAAAGAAGGAATTGTTGACGCAGTACTGGCAGTTGATAGTAGTGCAGACCTTTACGATGCAGTGCCGATCCTCATTGAAGATCCAGAAGATGTGGTAAAAGCTGCTGGTTCACTCCACTTTGGAACACTTAACCTGGCCAAAGTTGTTACCCGTTACCTTGACGGTGCCCAGGACATGAAAATAGCAGTCACCGTGAAACCCTGCGATGCCATGACCATGGTCGAACTCATGAAACGAGAAAAAGTTAATGCGGACAATGTCATTATGGTCGGTTTAAACTGTGGAGGTACCATGCCCCCAGTCAAAGGCCGCCAGATGATGGAAGAGTTCTACGAAGTAGACCCGGACTCCGTGGTAAAAGAAGAAATTGCCAAAGGTAAACTCATCGTGGAAACTGCAGACGGAACTGAAAAAGAAATCCCAATCGACGAATTAGAAGACGAAGGATTCGGTAGAAGAACCAACTGCAGAAGATGCGAAATCAACATACCAACAATGGCAGACTTAGCCTGCGGAAACTGGGGAGTTATAGGGCCTTTAGCTGGAAAAGCCACCTTCATCGAAGTATGTTCCCCTAAAGGTGCTGAAGTTCTGGAAAAAGCCAAAAAAGCAGGAGTTATCGATTTAGAAGACCCAATTCCCAAAGGAATCGAAATACGCGAAAAAATCGATGGCGCCATGGTTAAACTGGCAGACAAATGGCAAGGCAACGATTGGGAAGACGCAGCCGGCAGGGAAATATTCTCTGTTCTCACTGAATACATGGATGATTTCTCCCGATGCTTGAAATGTTACGGTTGCAGAGAAGCCTGCCCCATCTGTTACTGTGAAGACTGCTGTCTCGAAGCAAACAACGGTCCTGACTGGTTGAGTAAAGGAGAAATCCCACCATCACCGATGTTCCATTTAGAAAGAATGTTACACATGGTGGAATCCTGTACCAACTGTGGTCAGTGCGAAGAAGTTTGCCCTGGTGAAATACCTCTTGCTCAGATTTGGCATGAAGTAAACACCAAACTTAAAAATACCTTTGGGTATGTCAAAGGAACTGGTGATGAAAAACCACCAATCGCATACTTCCCGGTTGGAAAATAAAATGAGTTTTACCGTGCTGCAAATTCTTTAGAGTGCTAAAGAAGGACAGCACCCAGTGAACCACATTTGCTAAGTACATATTTAGGATGATTGTCGCTCAATGTCACCTCTATATATGTTTAACTTGCAAATTGTGGTTTACTGAATTTTTTTTTATGAAATTCAATGGGATTGCTAGGTTAATAGATTAAATATATTTAATTATTCTATATTTGTATTTGATTCTAATAGACCATTATTAAAATAGTTCCATGTAAATTTAATAACACATTTTCAACATATATAAAACTATAAATAGAATTTGTAAATTTTTTAGTATTAATTAGCTGGTGAAAATATGGAAAAAGAAGTTCCTAAACACTACCAAAATATTAGAATACGCTACGAAGAATATGGTCAGGCTTTAAGTGAACTAGGTAAAGCCATTAAAAAATCAGGCCCAATTGATGAAAAAACAGCCCATTTAATCCAGTTAGGGGGTGCAGCAGCCATAAGATCTGAAGGGGGTGTTCACAGCCACACCAGAAGAGCCCTGGAACTGGGAGTATCTCCTGAAGAAATATATCACAGCGTTCTTTTATTAACCAGTGTCATAGGGTTTCCAAATGTTGCCGCAGCCATATCCTGGATCGATGACATTGTTTTAACCGATTGAATACACTGATCATACGATATTAAAGTTAAAGAGATCACTAATCTAGAACCTAAGTTATATCAATTCTATTTCATTAGTTTACTCTTCTTTTTTTAAATTAATTTAGATGATTTAAACTAAACGAAGGTACCATTATGGATGAAATGTTCAAAAAAGTTAAAATCATAAAGGTTAGTAAGGATGTTCAGGACATCGAAGATATGGTGGCCGTAGATATCAAGATGAAACTCATGGTTAATGGATCTAAACTGGGTGAATTTTACTTGAGTCCCCATGATCTAGATGATTTCGTTATTGGTTATCTCTTAGATGAACGATATATCAAGGCCATCAAAGATGTGAAAAATATCAAGGTAAATACTCCCAATATTGAAGTGGAATTAACAAACAATCGACCAGTTGAAAAGGACAACTTGGCCTGTTACGATGGATGGATTCACCAGGATCAGGATTTAGTGAAGGTAACTTCCGATTTAAAAGTTAAAAGAAAAAAAATAATGGATTCATTCGATCTCCTGATAAAAAAAGCCGAAATCTGGTCTAAAACTGGGGGGACCCATGTAGCAGCCCTGGTAGGTGGAGATCAGTTCATTGTCAGAGAAGATGTCAGTCGCCATGTGGCAGTAGATAAAGTTATCGGGGCCGGTTTAAAAGCCAAAATAGATTTTTCAGAAAGTTTTATCGCATGTAGCGGTCGGATACCTCCAGATAGAGTGATGAAACTAGCTAATGTTGGTATACCCATCATGGTTACCAAAGCGGCACCCACAGTGGAAGGTTTAGCTATTGGTGAAAAATCCGGGATTACCCTCATCGGTTTCCTTAGAGATGGAAGATTCAACATTTACACGCACCCCCATCGTATAATACTCTGAATTCTGTAATAATCCAAATAACCAATGAATATCTGGGAAAACTATGTAAACTAGAGTAAATAATGAAACTGGTAACTATTCTGAAGCAAAAAAATTAAATAAATGTTAAATCGGTTAAATTATTCAATAAACGTGATCTATTCGATAACCGTGTGCCTGGCCTTCATATCCTCTTCTGTTTTTCCCATTTCAACCATCAATTGAGCTATGAGGCCGTCCAAAAATATTAGGCTGGTTACTTCAAAAAGGGTTCCCATTGGAGATAAAGACTGGTGTTTTCCGTTCATTTGCCGGGTTATATAGTTTTTTTCTGCATCAATTTTGGTTCGTCCCTTTATGTGCACCACCAAATCCGACATTTCACCAAGGGTAGAATCCACATAGGAGGTTACTGCTATGATCTTGGTTCCCCGTTTATGGGCAATATTGGCGGCACTGATAATGCTGAATGTCTCACCGGAACCTGAAATCGCCAGAAGACAATCATCACTGGTTAAAGCTGGGGTTGTGGTTTCTCCCACTACATATACACTAATTCCGAGGTGCATGAGACGCATGGCAAAAGCCCTGGCCACCAGCCCAGAACGTCCCAGTCCCATGACAAAAACGTGTTGGGATGTTTGTAAAAGACCAGTCATGTCTTCAATGTTTTCCGGGTCCAGTTCTGCAGAAACAGAGCGTACATTATCCAGTATTTCTTCTATCGCATCGTTGAGAATCAATTGTTTCAATATTAGCACCATTATATAGTTTTTTAATTATCCCAAATCCATATGATTTTTTATACAACATGATATATATAAGTCCTATTTCATACAAATTATATACAAATCAATACTACCCCCTTTCCAAGGTAAGGTAAAAGGAGATATTATGAAGTTTCATCCTCGCTTAAATCTATCATTGAATGGTGAAACATTTAGTTACCGCCTTTTCGATGCATTAATGGAGATCACCAGCACCTGGTCCCAAAGAGAAGCCGCTAAAAGGTTAGGAGTATCTCATGCTGTTTTAAACAGGCGAATCCGTGATGCTGAGAAAAAAATGGGATTTAAATTGGTAGAAACAACTGGAGCAGGTTCAGGTCTCACCCCCCAGGGTATAATGGTCCTGAAAAATTACCAACGTTATCTAAAACGATTAGAAGAAAGAGAAACCCCAGTTATATGTGGGGGTCCTATTTCCACCGGTTTAATTGATGTTTTATTACGTTATTATGGTTTGGAAGCATTGATCTATACTACTGATGATCTTAGTGCCCTTAAACTTGCGGAAATGGATCTGGTGGATATTTTAATTTTCGATGATCCGGTCCATGCCTTTATGCATGATCTGGATTTTGTACCTATAGCCAGAGATGATCTGGTATTAGTATCCAATTCTGATGAAAATTTAGAGAGTATCCATGATCTTCAGGGCAGAATGTTCGTGGAAGTTGCACATTCTGCTCAGAGGTTGGCATGGAACACTTTAGATCAGTTACGTGTTGATTATGAAATTGTTGATTGGTGCAGTTCTCCCCAAAACGCCCTTAAACTAATTAGTAATGATGAAAATTTTCTAACCTTTCTCAACCGAAGTTTCATGTCGCCTTTATCCAATTCTTACACTGTTTCTGATATTCTAGCTGAAGATACCAGCCACGTAATCAGCATGGTTCTTTCTACTAATAATCCAGAACTGGAAGATTTTTCCGATTTTCTACAGGGAAAAGGTCAGGAAATAATACCCAAGTTTGGTTTTAGGAAAATCAACTAAATCTTGATTTTATTAACTGAAATTTTTATAAATTTGATAAGAAAACACCTATTTTAAATCATTTATTATTAAAGTAGATGAGTGATTATGTGATGGATTTAAGTTGCAGAAATTTGTTCATTTAAAAAAAATAAGCCATACAGATAATTTTAAATAAATTAAAAATAGAAATAAGGCAGGTGATTGATTGAGTGAAAAAAGAGATTTGCTAGCCATTGGACATACTGCACTTGATTATATAATTCAGGTTAACGAGTTTCCTTTACCAAACTCTTCTACTACCATTAATAATATGCGTACATTTTATGGAGGTGCTGCGGCCAATGTGGCCGTGGTTGCATCCTCCCTTGGTCTCGAATCTTCCCTGGTGTCGGCAGTGGGGGGAGATTTTTCAGGATCAGAATATCAAAAACAGTTGGAAAATCTGAAGATCAACATTAAGGACATGATAATGGTGGATGATGATAAAACACCTACTGCCTTTGTTTTAACTGATGCCAATCATGATCAGATATTTTACTTTTACTGGGGAGCTGCCACCAGGTTTAAAGAATCCCCTGTTCCTGTTGATGCCATAGCTGATGTTCAGGCAGTGCACCTGGCAACAGGAGATCCCACCTATAACCTCAAGTGCGGTGAATTCGCCAGACAGGAGGGTAAAATCATATCCTTCGATCCAGGACAGGACCTGCACATGTACTCATCCCCTGATCTTTTAAATGTTCTTAAGACATGTGATATTCTGTTTGGAAATCACCATGAAATTGGGCGTATTCTGGGAAGCATCAATATGGACATTGACCAGTTAAGGGATTATGGTCCTTCAATTGTGGTGGAAACCAGGGGAAGGAATGGTAGTGTTATTTATTCAGATAATAAGATTGACATCGATGCTGTGGAACGTTACCCCACTGATCCCACTGGTGCTGGTGATTCATATCGAGCAGGGTTCCTTAAATCATACCTGGAAGGTGAATCTCTGGAATACTGTGGTAAACTAGCTTCCGCTGTATCTTCATTCATTGTGGAAGCAGAAGGTTGTCAGACTAATATTCCAACCATTGATATGGCCATAGAACGGATGTTAACTATCTAATTCATGGAAGAAGAAAGAAGCATTTAATCATACCACGATATTAATTAGTATAGAATTCAAGTAATTCAACAGATCCCATTAAATAAAAATTTCGATATTAAAACCATATCTATTTTTATGGGTAAAATATAGAAATCAAATTAGTATTAGTAATTAATCAATTCTAGGGGTATCCACAAATAGTGAATGCTCAGGTTAATGTACGTTTACAAAGTTGGATCTAACACGGTGATTCTATGACACAAATGGACGACGCACGAAAAGGGATAATAACTGATGAAATGAAATCCGTCGCAGAAAATGAAAATGTTGACGTTGAATTCATCCGAAAATCGGTAGCCAAAGGTACCATCGCCATTCCCAGTAACAAAGGAAGGGAAGTAAAAGCAGTCGGTATTGGAGCAGGACTCAGAACCAAAGTTAACGCCACTATTGGAACTTCAACCGATATATGTGACTTTGATATGGAAGAAGAAAAGGCCAAAATTGCCATGGCCAATAATGCTGACACTTTAATGGAACTCTCTGTGGGTGGAGACTTGGATGAGATCCGTAAGAGAATTTTAAAAATATCAGACATACCAGTAGGGAGTGTGCCAGTATACCAGGCAGCCTTTGAAACCATCCGGGAAAAGGGTGCCGCCATCTACATGGATGAAGATGTCATGTTTAAAGCCATAGAAAAGCAAGCTAAAGATGGTATTGACTTCATGGCCATTCACTGCAGTGTGAACATGGAAACCCTCAAGCGCCTTAAAAGACAGGGTAGAGAAGGGGGACTGGTGAGCCGTGGGGGGGCCTTAGTATCTGCCTGGATGGTGGAAAATGAAATCGAAAACCCTCTATACAAGAATTTCGATTACATCTTAGAAATTGCCAAGGAATACGATTTTGTAATGTCCATGGCCAACGCCATGAGAGCAGGAGCAATTGCTGATGCTACTGACCGTGCTGGAGTTCAGGAACTCATCATCCTGGGCGAATTAATAGATCGGGCAAGGGAAGTGGGAGTACAGACCATTGTGGAAGGTCCTGGACACATCCCTCTAAACGAAATCAAAGCTAACGTGGTTATACAGAAAAAACTATGCCGTGAAGCCCCATTCTACATGTTAGGACCCATAGTAACTGATATAGCCCCTGCCTACGATCACATAGTTTCATCCATTGGTGCATCCCAGTCTGCTGCTGCCGGAGCAGACTTCATATGTTATGTTACTCCTGCCGAACACCTGGCACTCCCTGGACCCGAAGATGTGAAGATGGGAGTTATAGCCAGCAGGATCGGAGCCTACGTTGGTGACATGGCCAAGGGAATACACAACGGGGAAAAGGATCTAGAAATGGCCAATGCCCGTAAAAAACTTAACTGGGAAGCCCAGTACAACGCAGCAATATGTCCGGGTGATGCCAGGGCAATTAGAGATGCCAGGCCACCAGAAGATCCTGACACTTGTACCATGTGCGGAAGTTACTGTGCCATAAAAATCGTGAATGAATGGTTGGATGAAGCTTCTACTGAAGTTTTCGAATAAATTTTCATCCCCATTTTATTCATTTTTATTTATTAATACACAAATCATGATTTTTTTATTTTTATAAGAAGGTGAATTACTTGAAACACTGGACTGAACGAATTGCATCTGATTTAACTAACTGGGACGTTAAAAAACACGTTGTAGCCAGCGGGACATCAATATCTGGCTCCATACACATTGGAAATTCCTGTGACGTTTTCATAGCCAATGCCGTTGGTAAGTCTCTACAGAAACTGGGTGAAGACTCCCAGACCATCTGGATTGCCGATGACCACGATCCTCTAAGAAAGGTACCTTATCCTCTCCCTGAATCCTACGAGAAATACCTTGGAATTCCATACTCCCAGATACCCTGCCCTGAGGGTTGCTGCGAAAACTTTGTGGAACACTTCCAGAAACCATTCCTGGAAACTTTACCCATCTTCGGAATAGATTTGAAAACCTATTCCGGGTTTAAAATGTACCAGGATGGCATTTATAACGATTACATTAAAAAATCGTTGGAAAGAGCCCCTAAAATTCGGGAAATATTCAACCAATACCGGGAACATCCCCTGGCTGAGGACTGGTTACCCTACAATCCCATATGTACCGAGTGTGGCAGGGTGAACACCACCACCGCCTATGATTATCAGGGTGCCACAGTGTATTACCGGTGCCAGTGCGGACATGAGGATGAAATGGATATCAAATCAGGGAATGGAAAACTCACCTGGCGTGTGGAATGGGCTGCCCGTTGGAAAATCTTTGGTGTGACCTGCGAACCCTTTGGAAAGGATCATGCTGCCAGTGGCGGGTCCTACGATGTGAGTAAAGTCATTTCCAAGGAAATATTCAGTTACAGAGCACCATATCCCGTTCCTTATGAGTGGATCACCCTTAAAGGCGATGCCATGAGCAAATCCAAGGGAGTATTCTTCACTCCAGGACAATGGTTAGAAATAGGAGCACCCGAAACCCTGAATTATTTCTTATTCCGCAGTAAACCCCTGAAACATAAAGACTTCGACCCGGGAATGTCCTTCCTGGACTTCATCGACCAGTATGATCGCGTGGAAAGGATCTACTATGATACTGAGGAAGCAGCTTCAGAGAAAGAAATGGAAAAACTCAAGAAAATCTATGAAGTGTCCCAGATCAACGTGTCTGATTTTGAACCATTCCAGACATCCTACCGTTTCCTCACCGTAGCCAGACAGATAACTCATGAACCTGAGAAGATCTTCCAGATTCTTAGAAGAAACTCTCAGCTGAGTGAAGACATGGAAGGTAAGGAATACAGTGACTTAGATGAAGATACTAAGACCAGTCTGGGTGCACGTTTAGAAAATGTGGAAAACTGGCTGGAAAAATATGCTCCAGAATTTGTAAAATTCAATGTTCAGCAATCACTACCCCCAGTCCAGTTAAACGAAGCACAGGAAGTATTCCTGCTCCAAGTGGCAGATCTACTGGAGAAAAATGACTACAATTCCCAGGAACTCCACGACCAGATGTATCTTATCCTGAAGGAACTGGGATTGAAACCACCAAAGGCATTTCAGGCGATTTATAAGGTTATAATTGGCAAAAAACAGGGCCCGAGAGCTGCTTCATTTGTGCTATCCCTGGACAAGGATTTTGTAATTAAAAGGTTCCGTAATGAGGTATAAAACCTTTTTTACAATTAGTTCATTTTTTGACCCACACAACGGGGAATTATTTCCAACTTTGAGAATTATTCCTTATAAATCTGGAATAAGTATCAGAAGATATTTAATTGGAGGAACTGTTTTTGAGGGTAAAACTCACAGAAAAAGATGTTCTTAATCCATTGGGTAAAGTAAATGGAAAAGATATCTCTTTAAATCCTTTACCCTATGATTTTGATAGGGTTTCCATGGTGGACAACACCAAACCCGGTGCAGATATTATCCTGAAAGTTCTTTCAGAGTCACTGGGTAACCGAAAACTGCAGTGGCTTCATAAGCCAGCAGGAGCACCAGCTACAGATTTTCAGATTCAAAAGGCAGCATCAGCAGATTTAGCCATCCTGGCCCTAGGTGATTGTGGTTCCTGCACCAGCTGGGTGGTTCTAGATGCCATCCGCCTGGAGGAGAGGGGAATTCCAACTATATCCCTCTGTTCAGATCATTTCGCCCCTTTTGCCAGGGAACTGGCTAAATCACACGGATTAAGTGATCTAAGAATTCTAGAGGTTAAACATCCCATAGCTGGGCTTTCAGTTGAAGAAGTGAAGGAGAAAGCAAGTAGAATCGTCCCATCATTTTTATATTTATTACAATTACCCTAAGGCTTTGAATTGATTAAAAAAATTATTTAATTAACTGTATGTAAATACTAAAGTTTAAAATAAGGTTAAACTAATATAAAAATGATTAAAAGACGTTTACGTGATGTTTAAAGTATTTGAAAATGTTAAAGGATGAATATGGCTAAAAAAGACACCCCAATCATCAGTAATGCTTGTGGCTGTTTAATTGATGATATTATGCAAAAACCTGACCGAGAAGGAGATCATCTCTGCAGTGCCAGTGAATCAGATATGGAATTCTTTGTTGACCCTGATCCAGAGAAGACCAGTGTTGATTTTTACCAGCGCCGCCTGACTGATGGTCTTCCCATTATCCCGCCCACCCGAGAGAGGGTAGATCGTTTCCTAAATTACAGTGCACACGGTCCTGATGATGTTCTGGCAACCTTACCTCCTAAAATGGGGCAGGCCACCCCGGAAAAAATTGCCATTAACTCGGTTATGGCTGGTTGTAGGCCAGGATTTCAGCCAGTGATGGAACATGTTATCCAGGCCATTTCACAGGATAAATTCAACTTGACAGGGGTCAATGCTACCACCCATCCCCTATCAATCTGCACTATCGTCAACGGACCATTATCAAAAGAATTAGGCTTAAATCCAGGCGCAGGATCTTTAGGACCCGGGAATATGGGTAACGCCACCATTGGCCGTTCACTCAGGTTGTGTCTCATTAACATTGCGGGGGCAGTACCCGGAATTGGTGATCATGCCACCCATGGTTCGCCAGCTAAATACAGTTACTGTTTCACTGAAAATGAATATGATAGCCCTTGGGATCCTTTTCGAGTAGAGATGGGTTGCAGGAAAGATGCCAGTACCGTCACGGTGTTGGCTGCTGAAGCTCCCCATAACGTTAATGATCATCGCAGCCAAAAAGCTGAGGAACTACTGGATACTATAGTGCACACTGCAGCCACTGCTGGTTGTAACAATAGCCACGTGCCCGGTGAGCTTCTGGTGATCATGAGTCCCGAGCACGCTAAAACCATCAGCAGGGAGGGTTGGGACAAAGAAGATGTTAAAAATTATGTTCATGAAAATAGTGTTTTACCGGCCAGTTTAGGTGATCGTGGTGGTCGGAAACTGGATGATGAATGGATCATTGGCGGTAATGTCCGCATAACACGTTCTCCATCGGATGTGCTTTTAATTGTGTCTGGAGGGCCCGGAAGACATACCATGATCAGTCATGGTTTTGGGAATGGATCACTTTCAGTAACCTTGCCCATAACTCTAAATGATGGATCATTATCATATTCTGTGGAAGATTTCAAAAAAGATAATTAATTATAATCAGTAGAATAGCCCACTCTTTCCAGTTCTGCTTCCCAAATATCAGGATTTTCTTCGATGTATTGTTCCAGAAGTTCACGGCATTCATCAATACCCAGAACTTTAACTTCCACTCCACTCTCTTTTAATAAATCTTCCGGACCAATCAGAGTAGTGTTTTCACCAATAACCACCCTACGAATGTTGTACAATATTATGGTGCCAGAACACATGGTACATGGAGATAAAGTGGTGTAAAGAGTTGATTTCTGATAATCAGTGCCCCGGATACGACCTGCATTTTCAATGCAGTCCATTTCACCGTGAAGGATAACTGAATTATTTTGGAGCAGGCGGTTATGCCCACGACCCAGAACTCTGCCATCTGTCACTAAAACGGCACCTATGGGAATTCCGCCCTCTTTAAGACTTTTTTTGGCCTGGATGATTGCTTGGTTCATGAAATAATGATCATCATATCCTGGTTTAGATTCCATTAAAACACACCTTCTTAAAAATTAAGAATGAGAACTTATTTAAAAAAAGAAAATACAGCTAAGTGCTTTTAAACTTAGTGCATTTTTTTAAGTTGTTTTCAGGGTACCGAGTATTTTTTCCATGTTCTGGGTGCTGTTAGTGTTGGATACATAAGCAGCATAATAAAGACTATTATTTTTGACCCAGAAAGCAATCGTAGTGTAGTAACCAGAAGAGTCCTTGCTTGTTGACGTGATCATGGAAGCAGTAGCTCCATCCACAGTAACAGATTTACTGGCACCATAGCCCTTTGTCTGGTACTCCTGAACCAGCTGATTTAGTACACTCTGAATACTTGCAGTGTCCAGTCCAGATGCAGATATACTTCCAATAGCAAAACCTTCATCTTCACTTCCAACTGCTGCAATATTGTTGGAACCAGAAGGAGTAGTCACTGTTTTTGTTGCATTTTCACTCCATGTCCCTGGATAACTGAAAGTTACCCCATTGCCAGAGTATGTTTTGTTCGACGCCCACTCATCACTGGTACAACCAGAAGCCATTACCACTAATAAAACAACTGCCAAAATGTAGATCAACCTTTTCATTCAACCACCTACATAGATATTATGATTATTAATTATGTAATTAATCAGATTTATAATAACCACTAGAAAATATTCTTCCGAATTAGTTTCTATATTACCATATCACTAGCTAACATTGGACAATATTAAAAAAAGGTATTAAATTGATTAAAATAATAAAAACCTAGATATTTAAGATATTCCTTGAACTTTAAAAAAATCCCTTATATACTAGAATAATTACTGAATTAAATTGAAAACATCCTTATAATCTTCTCATACAATCAAAAATTAAATTACACTCCAGGCGAGTGGCAAAATTCAGAGCTTTCTCATCCACCATAAATTCAGGGTGATGATTGGGTTTTGACTCGGATAGGGGACGATCACATGGAGCTGCACCATAGTACATATACAGGCCAGGAATTTCCTGAGAAAAATATGAAAAATCTTCTGATTTTGTTGATGCAAGATAATAAAGAACATTTTTTGCCAGGGCAACTCTTTCCACAGTGGGAAGCATTGCATCATACAGATCAAGGTTGTTTACATTCATGGGATAATGCTGTCCATAGATCACTTCAGCCTGACAACCATGCATTTCTGCTTTAAGTTCAGCTAACTCTTTAATACGTGTTATAAGGATTTCACGATTACCTTCATCAAGTGAACGGACAGTTAGTCCCATTTCAGCACCTTCAGGTATGATGTTCACTTTGATTCCACCCCAGAAATACCCCACGGTAATGACTGCTGCCCCCTTCTGCAAGTCTACTTCTCGGCTAATGAGGGTTTGCAGGGAATTTATCAGTGAGGCTCCGGCAACAATAGGGTCTTTACCACTCCATGGTTGGGATCCATGGGCTTGTTCGCCCCATATACGTATGAAAATGCTGTCCTGGCTGGCGTGAGTGGGTCCCTCCCGGATCATTACCTGGCCAGGAAAGCAAGTACTGTTGGCATGAAAACCGAATATGGCCCGGACTTCAGGATTCTTCAGTGCTCCTTCTTGTACCATGCGCATAGCCCCACCATCAACCCCAGTTGGAGCACCTTCTTCAGCAGGTTGGAAAAGGAAAACCACGGTGCCGGGTAATTCTGATTGAAGCTGGCTTAAAACTTTAGCCGTGCCTATGGCCGCTGCAGTACTGGCATCATGCCCACAGACATGAGCCACACATGTCTCTTGACCATTATAATCTGTTTTAACATGTGAAGCATATGCCAGACCGGTTTCTTCCTTTACAGGAAGAGCATCAATATCTGCCCTGATGGCCACGGTTGGACCGGGTTTTCCCCCATGAAGAATCGCTTTTATGCCAGTTTTAGCAATAGGGGGTTTAATTTCCAAACCAGGGAATTTTTTCAGTTGTTTCATGATGAACCGGCTGGTTTCATACTCTTGGTAAGCCAGCTCGGGATGTTGATGCAACCAACGGAAAATTTCAATTTGAGAAAATGAAAATTCACTGGCCAGTTGATCTATACGTTTGTATAAAGACTCATGATGCATTAAACCACCTACTTATTTCACCCGTAGAATTGCATAATTTATCTTGATTGTATTTTTAGAATTACCCATTAATTTATATATCACACCATGGGTAGGTCCTGATAAAACAGAATATCACCAGTGCCTCGTTCTTAATTTATATCCAAGGAATAATTTTGATGTTAAAGTCTGATTAGAATGAAAATGTAAAAAAAATGTTTAATCAATAAATATTTCCACAAAACCCTATTTTATGAAATATATTTACATAATTTGGCAAAATTGTTTACTAGAATAGATTAAAAGTGAGTAAGATTACAGCCCCCACAAAAACTATGATTAGATAGTACAGAATCACTTTATAGCCAATTTTTTTCATATTTGCTGAATCATCCTGGGGAGTGTAGTATTTAAATAGAAGGTATAAAAACAACATTATGACAAATCCTGAAACCAGCATTGCGTAGTCATAAACCACGTTCAACAGTACCACATTACATATTATAAATAAAATAATTCCAATCAGGATAATTTTAAAATCAAACCGAGATTCAGAGTTAAAACTAAAAAAACTCATCCTATTTTGTTTTTTATTTGGTTTTAAAGAGTTTTTACACTTGTAACAGATTTTGGCTTTATTGCTGTTTTTAGTTTTGCATCTCGGACAGATAATTGTAGATACCATGGCACCAACTTCTACTATTCAATTTTTAATGGATATCAAAGCCGAATATATGAACGAACTTACCAGAGAAGCATTAACTGGTATTAGTTAAGTGGAGTTTCACAGAACATATGGACCTGATACTTCTTACTTATTTATGCTGTATGATATGGACTTATAAAACTAACTAAAAAAGTTTAATTATAGAAGAATTTAAATATTTTTCACACACACTAATCTCATACATAATTTTACTAGCCCATACATAATTTACTATAATTAATCAAATGTTATTCTGAATTAATTTTCAATTAATTGTTTTACTTTAGTAATATTGTAACTTTATAAAGATTAAAACACCCCAATAGGGATTCCACATACATTATGATTTATATATTCTTTCATTTCGATTATAAAACAATCATATCGGATATAAATATTTCGAAAGGACCATTTTCATAAAAGTTTATATGAGTTAGTGCATAAGGGTTTTTTATAAATATCATGAACATTCATGTAAAATTTTAAATCTATTGCATAAAAACAGGTTAATACAACCTTTCGTGATTAAAAAATGTAAAACCCTACTGAAAAATCATGATAGATTTATAAAAAATGGGGCTTTATTAAAAAATGGTGCAATAGATTTAAGACCATCTATGAATAAGCACATGAAACCAGAATGTTAAAATTTACTCTAACTAAACGTTTTTTTGTGCATCAAGATATTGTTTATCCAATAGCCTGTCTCTTGACATCTGAACACACAGTATCAAATTCATTGACCCACTTGGCAGTAATAAGATATTAACTCCTTGGCTCATCCTCAACTCTTAATGAATCTTATTCAAAGTGGTCTAAAATCATGATAGCAATGAGATGATAACATGGAATGGAATCCTAAAATAGTAGTTTTCTGTTGTAACTGGTGTTCCTATGGTGGAGCAGATACAGCAGGTACAGCGCGGATGCAATATCCTCCAAACGTGCGCATTATTAGAGTAATGTGTTCCGGAAGAATAAACCCTCTTTTTATTTTAAAAGCCTTTGACGAGGGAGCTGATGGAGTAATGGTTGCCGGGTGCCACTTTGGAGATTGTCACTACGACCGAGGGAACTATGCCTGTGACGGTAGGATAAGGGCCTTGAAAATCATTATAGAAACACTGGGCATTGAAGAAGGAAGATTTTATCTCGATTGGATATCTGCATCTGAAGGAGAAAAATTTGCCAATACCATGAAGATGGTTAGTGACCAGGTGAAGGAACTGGGACCTTTTTCTTGGAGAAAAACTACTGCTGAGGTAAGGTGATCTACGTGGTTCAAGTTAATGATATGTATTATGCATGGTCTCCTGATGAAGAAATTCTGGATAGTGGAGAATGCGGTGGAGCAGTTACCTCTGTATTAAAGTTTTTACTCGAAGAAAACATTGTAGATGGAGTTTTAAGTGTTAAAAGAGGTGCTGATTTATATGATGCTACACCTACTCTGATAACCGATCCAGAAAAAGTGGTAGAATCAGCTGGTTCTTTACACTGCGGTACCTTAAACATGGCCCCCCTCATTAAAAAATACTTTAATGGGGCTAATGATATGAAAATAGCAGTCACAGTCAAACCCTGCGACGCTATGACCATAGTGGAACTAATGAAAAGGAAAAAAATTAATAAAGATAATGTAGTCATGGTGGGACTTAACTGTGGTGGTACACTGCCCCCCGTTAAAACTCGTCAAATGATGGAAGAATTTTATGAAATTGACCCAGATATAGTTGTTAAAGAAGAAATAGCTAAAGGAAACCTTGTTATAGAAACCTCAGATAACCAGGAGAAAGAAATAAGCATTGATACCCTGGAAGATGCAGGTTACGGTCGAAGAACCAACTGTAGACGATGTGAAACCAACATACCAAAAATGGCAGATATTGCATTTGGTAACTGGGGAGTTATAGGCCCACTTGCCGGTAAAGCCACATTTGTAGAAGTATTTTCAGGAAAAGGTGCAGAAATTTTGGAAAAATCACTTAAAAAAGGTATTTTAAAGGTCAAAGACCCAGTGCCAAAGGGTGTGGAAATACGTGCCAATATTGATAAAGCAATGGTGAACCTAGCTAAAAAATGGCAATCGAAGGACTTTAAAGAGAGTAGAGGTGATTTGGAAACCCTTGATCAATACATGGACATGTTTGCCAGGTGTATAAAGTGTTACGGTTGTAGGGAAGCTTGCCCTATTTGTCACTGCGAGACTTGCACTATCCAGTCTGATTCTCCAGAATGGATGGAGAAAGGTGTGATTCCACCATCCCCCATGTTCCATCTCATAAGAATGGTTCATATGGCGGACTCCTGTACTAACTGTGGACAATGTGAAGAGGTATGCCCCTCTGAAATTCCATTGGCCAGGATCTGGCACGAAGTAAACGTCAAACTGCAGGATGAATTTAATTACATCCCAGGGTATGATGTGGAACAAAAACCACCACTTTCGGTAATAAACATAGACCCTAGTGAAGAATAACATCTCCAGTGTTAAAGTATTTGGTGATAGTATGATGCTTGATGAGGTATTAACCGCAAATGAAAAATTCGTTAATGAATTTGAACCTAAGAACATGAGTCACATGCCACAAAAAAAATTAGCCATCGTGACTTGTATGGATACCCGATTAACTGGATTTTTAGAACCTGCCATTGGAATTGGAAGAGGAGATGCCAAGATAATCAAAAATGCAGGGAATACTACAGTTGACCGGGATGTTATCCGGTCAGTGGCCGCTGCCATCCACGCCCTGGGTGTGGAAGAAGTGATGGTAATTGGCCATTACGATTGTGGGATGGCCAATGTGGATCCTGAGAAATTGGAAGCCAACATGACCGCCAGGGGTGTGGATGAAAAAGCACTTTCTGAGGTAAATCTTAAGGATTGGATAGGGGCAATTGATGGTGAAGAAGAGAATGTGATGGTAGTGGTGGAAAAAATCAAGGAATCACCATTTATTCCTGATGATGTGCCAATTCATGGCCTTATAATTGACCTCTATGATGGTAAATTGAAAGTTTTAGTGGAAGGATAAAACTGGTATCCTTTATTTTCTTATTTTTTTAAATTTTCTATTTTAATTAATTTAAAGAGTTAATCACTGATCAAACTGAATATCACCATACAAAATCGGCAGCGCATCACCAGCCCTTACTCCTTTCCATACGTTTATCAAGTATTTTTCTCTATGCCGATGATATTTTAGTTCATATGTATAATAATTACGATTTAATGGATTAGGGGTCCAGGAGAGGGTTAATAAATTTTCCTGAACATATAAATTTAGTAAATTTTCCAGCATACTTATCTTGTCTTCAATATAGGCTGCCACAAGAATTTCTTCTTGTTTTTGAGGCTCTTTATCCCAATTAATTTTCATTCTTATCCCCGACAATAACAAATGGTGGAAATTTTATAAAAAAAGTGGAATCCTGGTTTAAAAAACTTAATATAGTGTTTAGGCACGGAATAATTAATCAATAAGAAAAAGAGACTTGATGGTTAGTATTTGTCTATAAAGATCTTTGCCTCTTTCAATTGTTCTTAATGCATCTTTAGCATTTTCCCAAGAAATTACGTTGACGGTTTCACCCGTTAAATTAGCATAGCTCTGAAAAAAATGGATTAATTCATCTATAAACTGCGGAGGAACATCTTCTAAATCTTTAAAATCCTTGAACCAAGGATTGGATGATGGCACACTTAATATTTTGTCATCCCTATCCTTTCCACTGTTCATCCTCATAACCCCAATAGGCCGGCATTCAATAACACACCCGGGAGGGGTTGGTTGATCCATAATAACCAAAACATCGAGGGGATTATCATCACCTATTGTTTGGGGGATCATACCATAGTTCGCAGGATAGGGGAGTAATGATGAAACACCACGAAAAGCAAAGAATTCTCTTTCCTTATCGTATTCATATATCTTTTGGGAACCCTTAGGGATTTCAACAACTACGTTTATCGTTTTTGAACCACAAACCCGAGTTGGAATTTCATTCCAGAGATTCAGAGATTATTCCTCCTGAAACATTCTTAAGTTTTTCAGGTTATTTGTTTAATTATTTTTTTAAACTGGCCATGGACGGACTTACCATCCGTTCTTCAATTCTGATGAGTTCGTTGAGTTGGGCTATCCTCTCACCACCCAGTGCTCCGGTTTTAATGAGTGGGCATGAGAATGCCACTGCCAAATGAGCTATGGTTTCATCGGTAGTTTCACCAGAGCGATGGGACACTACGGGTATGTAATTGTTAGCTTTGGCGAGTTTAACAGTTTCATAAGTATCACTGAGGGTTCCAATCTGGTTGGGTTTGATGATTATAGAATTGGCAGCACCTACCTTGATTCCCTCCTCCAGTATATCCCTATTGGTTACGAATATATCATCCCCACATACGATACATCTTGAACCCACTTTACGGGTTAACTCAGCGAAACCAGCAAATTCCTTTTCATGTAATGGATCCTCCACAAAGAACATGTTGTAGGTTTCAATGATTTCTTTAACAAAATCTATCTGTTCACCGGTGTTTCTTTCCACTCCTTCTCTCCCATAAACATATACTTCTTTTTCAACATCCCAAAGTCCGCTGGGTGCCAAATCAAGGGAAGGTCGAATGCTGAAACCTAATTCATCACCTGCGTCTTCACAAGCTTGGGCTTGGATTTCTAGTGCTTCGTAATTGGACAGGTTAGGGGCCCATCCACCTTCATCTCCCTTTCCTCCAGTGAATGATTTGTCTTTTACTTTTATGAGTTCTCCTATTCTTTTGTGAACCTTTGAATTGGCAAAAACAGCATCAGTGATATTATCAGCACCCACCGGTACCACCAAAAACTCTTGTATGTCCGGTGCATTTTTTCCAGCGTGTGCTCCCCCATTGATCATGTTTCCCAGAGGGTAGGGTATTTCTTCGACCATGTTACCTCCCAAAAACCTGTAAAGAGGCAGGTTGAAGGATGATGCTGCGGCCTTGGCAGCTGCCAGGGAAATGGCCACAATAGTATTACCACCTAAAGATGAAAGGTTATCCGTGCCATCCATTTCCTTTAACATCTGATCGATGTATTTACCATCACTGGCATCAAGTCCAATCAGTTCAGAAACAATCTTATTGGCAAATTCAGTGATAACATGGTCAACACCTTCCACTGGAAACGAAGCTACTTCAAGTTCTCCAGTACTGGCACCACTTGGAGCTGCCACCCGACCGTGCCCAGTGGTGGTTAAAATATCCACTTCCAGGGTGAGATTTCCGCGACTATCAGAAATTTTTCTTATGTTAACATCTTCAATTATACTATTCATTCAAGTATCCCCTTTATTACTAGCTCAAATTTTTAATTCAATTGAAATCTCTTCCCCAAAGATTATTCCTTGTACAGCATAATTGAATGTTCTACTACCTTCAATGATTCTTCATAACCTTCCCAACCTAATACTTCAGTGGATTTTCCTTCTAGTCGTTTATATTCCTGGAAGAAGTGAAGAATCTCGTTGAGAAGTGATTCTGGAAAGTCATAGATGTTTTTTATGTGACTGGATTTAGGATCATCTACAGGAACTGCCAGGATCTTGTCATCCTGTTCCCCACCATCGACCATCTTTAAAAGTCCAATTGGCCGGCTTTCAATTACACAACCTGGAAATGTAGGCTGGTCCATGATTACCAGAATATCCATGGGATCTCCATCATCATATAGAGTTTGAGGGATTATACCGTACTCGCCAGGGTAGAAGAATGGTGATGACAGGACACGATCCAGTATAAAAGCCTCTTTATCCTTGTCATATTCATATTTGTTCCTTGAACCCTTGGGTATCTCAATCACGGCGTACACCACTTCTGGTACATTTGGTCCTGGTTTAATATCTTTCCACAAATTCATCATATCATCTCCTTTTGAATTTTTCATTAAATTTTAAGTTTTTGAATGAAACTTAACGAATATAGTTTTCATTATTTTTACCTTAAACGGGTTAAATGAATTCAAGGCTAGATTCAAAAGTATTTTAAGCTTTTTAGAATGTACAAAGCTCGGTAAACATATTCAAGTTCAGATATCCCGATAAAATAAGACCTTCTAAACCCGCCATCAGAATTTTGAAGTTTCAATACAAAATTAATGACTTTATCACGGTTTAACCACTGCGAAAGAGGATAATTAAGGATTTCGTAGATTCTAATCCCCGCATAAATGCTTTCTATGTAGGGTGGGTAACTTAAGGGAGTGTAAGCAAAAATTCCTTCTTCAGTCTGGCAACTTTGGGTGAAATCTATTGTTTTATCAGGGGAATTAATGGAATCCTGGTTAATGAGGTTTAACGTTTCCAGAGCATAAAAGGTAGACATTATGTCAGACCTGTATCTCCCAAATCCACCATCCTCTTTTTGGAAAGACAAAGCACATTCAGTTATATATTCAGGCAATTCTGTCCCCACTATTCCCAGGACATTGGCCATCAAATAAACTATTTCCAGATTAGAAGTCCTGAATCTCTCTAAAAATCTATTAACATATTTTTTAGGAAAAATTGGATCTTTTTTAAAAGAATCCAGAATGTTTACTCTGTAAAAAATTCCCCGAGTACCGTATTGTCTTCCTTCTTGTAAGTTCTCAATCCATTTAATTGTGTTTTCCTTATTTTTAGGTTCTTCATCTAACATTTGAAGAATTTTAACACCATAATAGGTGTTCTTAGTATCAGGAATCCCTTCATAGAGAGTGAATCCACCTTCGGGATTTTCTCTTTTCTGGACGAACCTTAAAACATGTTTTAAAATAAAAATCGCCTCAATGATAGGGTAAGTAGTTCGGGGATTAGAACAATGAATATAACCTTGTTCTTTTTCAAATCATATTTTAAACCATGTGCTGATTAAAGAAAAATGTTCAAGCGCTATTGAAACTGATTTAAATATAAATCTTAACGATTGAGGGGCGAGTTTAGTTAAATAAACCAAAAATCGGTATAAATGTCTTAAAACCGAAATTAATAACTTTAATTTAAATCCTGAATAATTCAAATCATACAAAAAAACCTTTTTCGTGACTGATGAGTTTAATTCCGCTAGCAACTATGATTCCTCCACATATTTAATTTATTACAGGGATCATCAGCACTTCGCGGTTATAAGGTGGAACCCATCACCTACATAAATCACTATTAACACATGAGATATAAAAACATTTCTGAATTACAATAAAACTTGGGCCCACAAATTTAATCATTAATACTCAATTACCGTTGGAGTAAGAAATAAATAAACACTGGAAACTTAATTTACAGAAATTATCTATCTTATTTTTTATTTTTAAAACTTTAAAAAAAGATTAAGTTTTTACGTATTACTGCCATCGATTATCCCTCACACCTAAATTCAAGACGAAAAAGATAACTATCAGAACTTAACCATGTTAATTTAACCAGATATTTATTAACATGCGGAGGGATTTAGCAAATGAGTAAAATAGACCGGCAGGAAATTCTGGACGTTTTGGATGGGTATGATAAGGAAGACACAACTATTGCAACTTTAGGAAGTCATTCATCCCTGCATATGTTTCAGGGAGCAAAAACAGAGGGGTTCAGGACCGCTGTAGTTTGTGAAAAAGGAAGGGAAGTTCCTTACAAAAGATTTAACGTTGCTGATGAATACATCATGGTTGATAAATTTAGTGACATAGTTAATGATGAAGTCCAGGATGAACTAAGGGAGTTGAACAGCATAGTATTCCCTCATGGATCCTTTGTGGCCTATGCAGGACTAGACAATATTGAAACTATTTTTAACGTCCCTATGTTTGGAAACAGGGACATCTTAAGATGGGAAGCTGAAAGGGATCTAGAAAGGAAATTGATGACCGAATCGGGAGTTAGGATTCCTAAAAAGATAACCGATCCTTCAAAAATCGATGGTACCGTAATGGTTAAATTCCCTGGGGCAAGAGGAGGGCGAGGATACTTCGTTGCCAACTCCACTGAAGAATTCGACCAGAAAATTGAGGCCATGCTGGAAAGAAAATGGATCGAAGACGAAGATATAAAAGAAGCCCACATTGAAGAATACGTATTGGGCTGTAACTACTGCATCCATTACTTCTTCTCAGGATTAAAGGATGAAGTAGAACTTTTAGGAATTGATAGCAGATATGAATCCACTATAGACGGTTTAACCAGAGTACCTGCCAAGGACCAGTTGGACATAGGTGCCGATCCATCCTACGTAATTACTGGTAACCACCCCGTGGTAATGAGAGAGTCCCTCCTACCACAAGTGTTTGACATAGGTGACAAGATCACTGAAGGTGCTAAAGGATTAGTACCACCAGGATTTAACGGTCCTTTCTGCATGCAGACCCTGGTTAACGATGACTTGGAAGTAGTGGTCTTTGAAATGAGTGCCCGATCAGATGGTGGAACAAACACCTTTATGAACGGATCTGCCTACAGCTACCTCTATTACGGAGAACCATTAAGTATGGGGCGTAGAATGGCACTGGAAATTAAGAAGGGTATTGAAGAAAACCGGTTAGAAGAGATCATAACTTAGATCTCATTCTTTATCCCTTCCTTTATTTTTTGAAAATTCTTTCCAGATTCTATTATTGGCAAAAAGAAATAACATACATTAAACAAATATAATAAAAGGACTTCCATCCCCATATTGGATTCGGTTTACATACCAAATTGCATAGGTTAGTAATTCCAACAAAACAAATGGTATTATTAATCTTCACAATAATAATAATAACCAATTAGAAGGTGTTTTATTGCTCACAACCGTCCAAAAAGAAATATTGCAGGTTTTGATTGATTTATACAGTAAATCAAATTACATGCCCATTAAAGGAGAGAATATTGCCGCTATTATGAAGCGGAATCCTGGGACCATCAGAAATCAAATGCAATCCTTAAGAAGCATGGGGATTGTGAAAGGTGTTCCCGGCCCCAGAGGAGGGTATAAACCAACAATAGATGCATATCATGCATTAAATCTCAGTGCTGCTGAAGAAGAAGAAACCGTACCTTTATTTAAAAAGGATAAACAAGTTGAGAATATAACTGTTACCCGAATAGAATTCACCAGCCTACCCCAACCTGGAGAGTGTGAAGCAACCATTAAAGTAATGGGGGACATCAAACAACTCGATCTGGGGGATAAAATAAGAGTTGGCCCCAGTCCTGTGAATAAACTTGTGGTGAATGGGATAATTGTAGGCAGGGATGATATGGATGGTGTATTGTTACTGGATGTTAGGGATATAAGAAGCATACCCCATAAATCAGTACTGGAAATAGCCAGCCAGGATTTAATAACCCTGGAACCCAACATGGATATAAAAGAAGCAGCATGGATCCTATCCAATAATGGAATAGACGGAGCACCGGTAATAGAAAATGACACGGTTATAGGAATACTAACCCTCATTGACATTACTAAGGCCATTGCAAATGAAGAAAAGGATCTTAAAATAACCAATCTGATGTCCAAATACATAATTACCGTTAAACAGGATGTTATGATATCCGAAGCCATTCAGATTATGAATAAAAATAAAATTGGTCGTCTTATCATTACTGATGAAAAAGACAAACCCATTGGAATTTTAACCAAAACCGATATTTTAAACCAGATAGCTGGTTTAAAATATTTAACCTCTTAAATTGAATTCATGAAAATATATATCCCTTTTTTTTAAGCAATTTAAAAAAAATTTAGTTTTATCTATTTTAAGGGCTTGATGTTAAAAAAAAGTTAAATGTTTATTTAAAAAAAAGTTAAAATAAAATAAATTCAGGAAAGGTTAAAACCTTCTCCTATCATGTAATTCTTTCATTTTACCTGGATTCCATCCTCCACTAGCAGATTTAGAGCGACCTACTTGTTGTACGTATCCAGTAATGCGGTCGTACCATTCCACTTCTTTCTGTTCTCCACAGGAAACACAGTTATTCTGTAATCCTTTCATAAGGGTTTTACATCTCACACAGAAACTTAGAGCACTGCTGTAGGCCCAGAAACCAATATCAGATTTTCTGGCTATTTTATTAGTAAGACTCATGAGTGCTTCAGGATCGCTGTGGGATTCACCCATAAAGGCATGGAAGATATGCCCACCAAGGGTACGGCTGTGGAATTGTTCTTCAATACGAATCTTCTCAGCCAGATTCACACTGGTATCCACCGGTACATGGGAAGAATTGGTGTAGTAATAGGCATCAGAATCTCCCTGGGTTATTGCATTATTACCGAACTTTTCCCGATCAAGCATTGCAAACCGGTAGGCAGTGGACTCAGCAGGTGTCTGGATAATGGTCCAACGAAGTCCTGTGTCTTTTTTAAGTTCCTGAGCTCGACCATTCATATAGTCAACAACTTTTAAACCTAATTTAAGGGAATTAGGGTCTTCAATTCCGGATCCACAGAATGATTGGAGCATTTCGTTTAATCCCACAAATCCAAAGGTCATTGTGGAATTTTCCACCCTATAGTATCTTTCATCGTTAAGTTCCTGGGTTAAAAAAGGTAACAAGTTATAATCATCCAGGCAAGCCACCGCTTGCTTGCGACGTAACATCAATACCTCTTCTGACAGGCGTAAATAGGAATCCAAGTACTCGAAGATTTCATCTTCATCCCGGGACTGGTATGCTATTCTAGGCAGGTTTAATGTAACATAAGCCAAGTTTCCAGTTCTAAAACAATCTTTTTCCCAGTCCCCAGTCCAGTTGTCAGAAAGGGATGTTCGGCATCCCATGTAGTTGGCCATTTGCCCCCGGTAACTAGGTAACATATTGGTGAAGTAGGCAGTACCGTATTTAGAGGATAACTCATGGACTAATTCGAGGTCCTCCGCGAATTCGTCCTTGAGGACTTCTTTTCGTAGGGCGTAGATTGTGTTGGGGAATAGGTGTGGTTTGCCGTCGGAATCCCCATCAAGGAGCACTTCAGTGAATGCCCTTTGTAACATTCTGGTTTCATCCTCAAAATCACCATAAGTTCCCATCAGGCGACCTTTAGGACCATAGGCAGGTTCTTCTTTTAAGAAGTCTGGTACAGTGAATTCCATGTTTATGGAAGTGAATGGTACTTGACTTCCCCTGGCAGCGTAGGCCATGTTCAAGTTGTAAATGAACATTTGTACTGCCTGTTTAACCTTTTCATATGGAAGTCCATGGGCAAATGGGGCAACAAATACATTCCAAAGGCTCATGGATTGCCCCCCACTCATGTTCTGCTGTGCAGCCAACATGATTTCCCCAGAGTGATTCATCAGGGTTTCTATGTGGTTTGGTGGTCCGGCCACGGAAGTGTGGTCTCCAGTACCGTCCACCTTAAGTCCGTTTCTTATGAAGAATCTTAGATCATGTTGAAGGCAGTTTATGGGTCTGCCCGCGAAAAATTCCAGATCGTGGATGTGTATGTCCCCACCCATATGAGCATCGGCTAATTCATTGGGAAGTATGTGCAAAAGTGCGTACTGTTTAAGGGCCTCATCAGCCACGTATTTATGCACAGTCTCCGGGTTATGGATCATGTTGGCGTTGTCCCTGCTGCCGTTTTCAATGAGGTTGGTTATGTTGTAAACAGGTATCCCTAGCCGGGTGTACTTTCGCCGTAACGTTTCCAGCCCGTTTTCCACCAATTTGGTGTTTACCATTTCCCTGAGCATGGGAGCAGTTAAGTATTCCACGTCCAGTTTTTTAACCTCTTTCCATACTTCACTGGCTATTTTATCCGCCAGTTCCGGGCTCGCGCCTGTTTCTTCAATAAGAGTTTTCTCTATTTTTGATTTGTCGAAGGATTCAATGGTATCTCGAGAAGTTCTCACCCTTAACTGGTTACTGCGAAGATATTTGTCAGCGATTTCTGGTTCTACTCGCTTCAAAGAATCATAAACCCACATTTTAATCTCTTTAGTGGTTACTCCATCATAAGAAGCCCCAGCAGCCTGAGAAGCTAT
Organism: Methanobacterium sp.; assembly: GCA_030539815.1. Lineage (GTDB taxonomy): Archaea > Methanobacteriota > Methanobacteria > Methanobacteriales > Methanobacteriaceae > Methanobacterium. The sequence goes on along the minus strand of JAUNXM010000004.1, from coordinate 5,844 downwards.
TTTTTCCGCCGCCCATAGTGGGGCGCCCGCCATAAGGCAGGATTTTAATATCTTTTCATGACTGAACTTCTCAAATATCCCATTATTTTTCAAAACACAAGTTTCCGCCTTGGTTGGTATAGCAGCAATAATACGGGCATCCTTCATTATTTATCCTCCGACTTAACTTTTAAAATAAATATCGACACACTTATAATTATTAAAAAATTTCCCCTGTAACCCCCGGAAAGAGTTTTCAAATCTACTTATAATTTCTTATTTTATATTTATTAAAACCTTTCGATTGCCAAACTGTTCTGATTGAGAAAACTGTTTAGTTACAAGACCATTTTTCACTAACATCATCCATCCTCTTAATTATGATACTTGAGGTGAACATATCACCTCTGAATAAACAAATGAATATAGAAAATACACAACCTGTGTACTAATCTAGATTAAATCTGTTTCAAAGGAACACATCCAGGGAGCTCTGTTTGGATCGGTCACTTTCAAAGAGAGAATTAATACCAGACTCTATAAGTTCGATCCTTTGCACGAGATATGGGTCAATTGGGTAACGACTAGCCAGTTCCTTGGATATTTCCAAGTATTTAGTAACTGAACCCTTGGATATGCTCAGTATTAGGTTTCCTCCACAAGTGCATTCTCCAGTAAGAGGAATGCGGCGATATTTCTTGTTGCACTTCGTGCAACGCACCTTCTGCCTGGCAAATGCTCTTATATTCCCGGCCATATCCGGTAGGAAATGGGAATTAAGAACCCCCTCCACCACTCCCTTCTGATCCACAGCACGTATACGTTCTGCCAGACGGATCTGTTCATCCACTTTTTCCTTCATGGTGGGCAATGTTTTATAGAGACATATTTTTGGTCCCTGGTGTATGCTGGAAGTTTCATGGGAATAAATCAACCCAGAGTACTGTTCATCCTGACCCAACCTTTTTTTAACATTATCCACTAAGTCAACCACGTCAGCTGGCTTGGCATTCTCCATAGTTTTTTGGTACAGTTCCAGGGGTAACATTTCCATAGTATCCAAATTATGAGATTCAT
>JAUNXM010000004.1:0-4747 GCA_030539815.1 Methanobacterium sp. | reverse complement strand
CTATTTCCTCTGGATCAATACGGGAGGACAAAACCAGCGGTGCATCCATTCGTCCCCCTCGGCTGCTAGGGAGGTAAACTTTGGAAAAATTGAGCAACGCGTCCATGAGTAACATTACAGAATCTTCATCACTGTCACAGTTTCTACGTTTGGCTGAATGGAAATAAGGATGTGCATAGCACGCTGCAGCTTTAGTAAATCCTATTATCCTCCCCAATACGCCCGCTGATGTGTGTGGTGCCAATCCCACTGCCAAGTGTCCCACCAAGTCTTCTTTGGTCTTTACATTGTAAAATGGTTCCATCTCATAGAAATTCTTAAGGAGATCATCGATGAAGTGTGAAACCCTCATGAGATACTCTGCACAGGCCTCGGATACTACTAAATCCTGTATACGTAACTCAACAACTTGATCATTATTTTTAAGCTCCATCCCTTTAATGTCATGAATGTAACCTAATTCACGAAGTTTTTCCGGGCTTACACCTATCTCACGAGGTATAAAATGGGTGAGTGGCAAGTCTGTGGAATCATGACGTATTGTAGCATCTTTAAATGTGTACACGCCGTTTTTTGCACGTAGTATCCCCTTTTCAAGTGGTTCAGGGAATTTTTCTTCAGATATCATTCCCTGCACTCCCTTTATCTCATCCAGCTTCCTTACCCCTGCATTTTTATAGGCTTTCCTGAGGAGGTTAGCCACGTTAATCCTCTTTTTCCCCGAACTGGTGGGAATAGTACGAGCCCCGCATACTGGGCAGATGGCTTGCATTGACCCGACAGCGCATTCAGGGTTTGTACATTTACATCGTGCTATATCAACAGTGATGTTTCCTTTCTTAGCAGCTTCCACAATGTTTCGCCGGTTACCCCCATTGGTTCCTATGGGGAACAGGGCATGGGGCGCTGGTTTCATCATCCGTTCTTTGGTTTTTTCAGGACGTCCCACTCTCCCACCCAAATATGTAGGTGCTTTAGCCATTATTTCCACCGATGTAACCTTATTTAAAGCTTCCAGGGTTGTTACATCATCTTCAATATTGAGCGGCTGGTTTATTGTATTGAGAAGAGCATAAGCATCCTCATGTGCCAGAATGACTTTACCTTCACGCACCTCGTGGGGAACTCCCAGGGATTCCAGTATCCTCTTTTCCGGACCAATATTCACTTTCAAGTCATCTTCAATGTAGGCAGAATCAATATCCTGGTAAAGCCACTTTCGGAGCGTGTTAAGATCTTTTATGGTCACATCATGATAGAAGTAGGTGTAATCAGGGTGGAGTGGAATCTGAAACTGTTTCGAAAGTTCAAATGCCCCCTTAGCGGTTATTTTTTCCTGGAGGTACTGGTTCAGTTCTTCTTCCTGCCCATCATTATAGTTAGCTGAGTTTTGCAGTAGTTGTATCCACCATTCTTCGCACCAGCCAGCGGGAAGCAGTTGGTGGTTGTTTCTGAGAAATTCCCCGAATGCTACTAACATGTCTCCCAAATAAATTATTTCCACTACCTGTGATCTTATTTTGCGAGCTTTTTCCACGGAATCTACATTTACCACATCACCATTTCTGAGTTTGACAATTGGCCCATCAATACTATCACAGGGAACAACACAATTTCCCTTTCCAGGTCTTTCGATTTTCATTTGGGTTCCAACGGCTAAAAATTCCAGTATCTCCATGGTTGCCGGGTGTACACCCATGGCTGCCAGTCCTGTGTTTCTGGATCGCCCGTACCTTAAACGAAATCCTCCTTTGGTTTGAGGGTAGGCTAAAACTGGTCGGCCCCCAATGATATCCCTCATGTATTTGTCATCGACTTTAGGGGTCTCTTCCTTGGTTTCATCACCAGCTTCATCATCTTTATCTGATTTTTTGGTTTTAGAAAGATCTCCCAGCCAATCCCAACCTTCAATTTTCAGCATTTTGGCGTATTTCAATACTTTGGGTGCTTTCTGGATAACACCCTCAACCAGGGCCAGGAGGGCTCCGCCACGTAGATGGTTGGTTTCCACACGTTCCAGATCCCGGTGGGATACCTCCACCTGGTCTGTGGGTTCTCCAGTGACTTCCACTGGTATGTGTTTTGCTGCAGCCCGGACTTCATCTGGGGATGGGGAGTACTGCAGATTAGTCACTTCAGACTCGTAAAGCTCTGCTTCTTCAACATAGCGCTCGATTTCCCTATCAGTAGGTTTATAAATATCTAAATCCATACTAAGCCGAATATAATCTGCAATTAATACTGCAAGTGCTGATGCAGTTCCCCCTGCACTCCTTATTGGTCCTGTGAAGTATATGGCAAGATACCAGCTCTGGTCAAAGTTCCTTTTTATGGCTACCCTATCTATTCCTTCAAGAGGAGCAGCCACCACACCCTCTGTAAGAATTGATAGAGCAGTACGCACTGCCTGGTCAGCGGCATCTTCTTTTATTTTGTACTGGTCTTTGTTCCCTGGATCAGCCTTCATCACCTCATCCGAGGTAACAATCTCTCTTGCCACCTCAAATGCAACTTCCTCACGAGACATCTCCTCTTCAAGTTCTTTTATGTGCTTTGCTATCCCAGGGGGGCCCACCAGCCCCTCCACACGTTCGGCCAGGTTCTTGGCTAGAGGTATCTCTGGTTCGGTTTCAATATCATGACCCTTCTTCCGGGCCTCTTTGGCCACTTCATAGGCCTGTGCAGTGGCCTCTTCCAATGTTTCAAAATATTCCATACTAATTCCCTGAGTTTCTAATATTCATTAATATTAATATGTGACCGTCAAATTAAGCCCATATAAATCCTTTCAAACCCTGTTAAAGGATGAATTATAGTTAAAAAACGATTTTAAGACCCTTCAAATCTGAAGATTAATTAAACTCTAATAATTGTTATTGGCCGGGAGATAATTTATACTTATAGGATCAATATGAACGACCACCACTACAAATATAAGGCGGTAATGTGTAACATAGTGGTGAATAAAATATTGCGTGAAAGATAATTTCGCGTAGAAAGATAATTCGAATACATTAATGATCAATATTATGGTGATTTAATTGGCAAAGAAAGAAAAGAAATACCTCCCACCAAGTGGGGCGGGCCTAGTAAGGTACTTTGAAGAAGAAACCAAAGGACCGAAGCTCAGTCCAGAACAGGTTATAATTATGACTGTTATTCTGGCTGTTTTCTGCATAGCTCTCAGATTTTCATATTCCTAATCCTTATTTTCCCAATTTATATTTCAGGGGAATATTAAAGAGTTTAGGCACATTTAAGGACTATTTATTATTGAGTGGCCGTGAAAGTTACTCGATAAATTAAAATGAAAAGATGGGGATTTTATCAATAAATTTTTAAAACTAAAGATTTTAAAATTTTTTTAGTGATCTAATATAAGATTTAAGGAGTTTTTAACATGGCTATCCACCCAATTGAATTTCGTTACGGAACCCCGGAAATGAAAAACGTCTGGGAATCAGAGAATAAACTTCAGAAAATGCTGGAAGTTGAAGCTGCCCTTGCCGAAGCTGAAGCACAAATAGGCCTAGTTCCCAAAGAAGCTGCCCTGGAAATACGGAGTAAGGCCAGTACCCAGTACGTTACCAATGAAAGAGTGGCTGAAATAGAAAAAGAAACTAACCACGATATTGCATCCATTGTAAAAGCTCTTGCAGAGGTATGTGAAGGAGATACCGGTGAATATGTCCATTTTGGTGCAACTTCCAATGACATCATTGACAGTTCCCAATCACTCTTATTAAGAGATTCTATTGAGATTATACAGGATAAAATCACTCACCTGGCAAAAATCATCCTAAAACTAGCTGATGAACATAAAAAGACAGTTTGCATAGGTAGAACCCATGGACAACACGCCTTACCCACCACTTACGGGATGAAATTCGCCCTATGGGCAGATGAACTTCACCGCCAGTATGAACGGTTGGAAGGATGTAAAGAAAGACTCTGTGTGGGAATGATGACCGGAGCTGTGGGCACTACCGCTGCTCTGGGTGAAGATGGACTGGAAATACACCTCAAAGTTTCGAAGATACTGGGACTTCCCCCTGCACTGATATCCAACCAGGTGGTGCAGAGGGATAACCATGCAGAATACCTGATGGATTTAGCTAACCTGGCTAGTACTCTTGATAAGATTGCCCTGGAAATCCGTAACTTACAGCGTACCGAAATCAAAGAATTAGGAGAGAGTTTCGACCCGGAAAAACAGGTGGGTTCCAGTACCATGCCCCATAAAATGAACCCCATAACCGCAGAAAGAATCTGCGGCGTTTCTAGAGTAATTAAGGCATATACATCCCCTGCTCTCCAGAATAATGCCTTGTGGCATGAAAGGGACCTGACCAACTCCTCATCCGAAAGAATCATACTCCCAGAAGCATCTATCCTCACGGATTACATTCTGAACTTGACCATAAGGTTAATGGAAAAACTAGTTTTCTACCCTGAAAATATAGAAAAAAACCTCAACCAAACTGGTGGGCTTATAATGGCCGAAAGATTCATGGCTGAACTAACCCGTAAAGGTATGGGCAGGCAAAGAGCCTATGCAATTGTCAGAAAGTGTGCTCTGGAATCTAACAAAAAAGGAATTAGTTTAAAAGACGTTGTGCTCCAACAAAAAGAGATAAATGATTATTTAAGCCCAGAAGAAGTGAATGAGATCATGGACCCCCATACCTACCTGGGATCCTCAGAACGGATCGTGGCGAATGTTCTGGAAAAATCAAGAGAATGGTTT
>JAUNXM010000116.1:1985-6338 GCA_030539815.1 Methanobacterium sp. | reverse complement strand
CAATTTCATCTATAGGTTCTGGAATGAGAGCTGCAAAATTTGTTGTTCTAGAACTAGATAACGGTCTTCTAGCCCACCAAAGGTGTAATGTGGAAATATGTCCATGTCGCAATGTTTTTTCTTTAGCGGAATCTTGACTAACTTCTTTAACAGGAAAACTTTCTTCTATAAAACGTTTATCCATTGAATCATCCTCGATTAATTAAAGACATTTGAAATCTCTGAAACATTCTCTTCAGATAGAACAGGTTTAGTTAATAAATTTACTTGTTTTTTTTAAATTTGAATATTTCGTACCTCGGTTTATTTCAGCCATGTAGGGGGTCTGAATTAGAAAAACCCTTAAAATCCAGACAAAACCATTTACTTTTAAATATTTTTGCACATGATCTTCATGCCAAATATGGTGTTTATTCAATCGAGATATTTGTGAAGAAGGTTTTACTACAATTTTTTCAACTTTAGCATAATATCTAATCTCAGTCTTGTTTCCCACTTTATTTGGAAGTGAATTTTCTTTAACAAATTGCCTGTGTTCCTCTTTGAAGTTTTTCAAATAATCATCCCTTAAAGCATAGCTAAAAGTATGATAATAGAAAGCCAGATAAATTAGTAGAATATTTTCTTATCAAATGGTCTGTTTTCCCTGACTCCGAGCTTCTACAATAGCATTCAATTCTTTCAAATTCTTATTTGTTTTTTCCATTTTTACCTTCCAACCTATTTTTTGATTTGTCGAATCACATCAATTCCTAACTGTTCAAATGTCTCAATAATTCTATCATACTCCGCAATAGGCATCTCACCATTCTTAGCAGTTATTTTAAAATCTGTTTTAGCTTTAACATCATCAAAAGGTTCCTTTAGGAAATTAATCATTCTAATTATATCTGGGACTTTTTCCACTGAAACTTCAAATTCTAGTTGTATGTTTTTATAAACATCAGAATTGCCGTCACATATGGTTGAATTAATTATGACTTCATTATCCTTAAATTCAGGACTAGAGTTTTCCTTAAAGAAGCTACATTCTGGTTCACCTTCTGTTAAGTCACCCAGACCAAATAGGCCTTCTTTAACACCAGTAGCAATTGTTTCTTTTAGTGTTTCTTTCACTTCATTTTCATTGTATTCACTAATTTCAGAATGGAATATTTCTTTGGTTAGAATAAAGTCACTATTCTTTAAGTAAACGTTCTTTATTTTCCATGATGACGTTTTATAGCCACCATGAGAATCTTCTAGTCCTTCTTTACACAAATCAGCCCGGGATATAATTTCAGCATCTAAAAGTGTGGGATAACATTCTTCTTGAAATAATTGGCATTCTGCTTTCCCCTCAACTAACTGACCAATACCAAAACTACCATTTTCAACTCCATTTTTTATTGCAGAAATTAGTTTAGATTTAGCTTCTTCTTCCTCACAATTCCTGAGTAATGATTCAAATATCTTTTTAGTTTCTACATATTCTCCAAGCTTTAAATGATTATTTTTGATGAAAGATATAGTAACTTCAGGGCATTGGGGCTTGCTGCATATATCGGCATCTATAATTATTTCTCCTTCCTGGAGGTAAGGTGTGCATTTTTCCCCGAACTTCTGACATTTTATTTCTCCATCAGTTAAAATCCCTAAACCGAATAATTTCTGTTTAACACCCTCAATGATACTAGTTTTTAGAACATTATCAGAAGTGATTCTATCTTCTCCAGGTGTTTTATAAAAAGAATCAAGAATATTTTTGGTTACAACATAATCTTTTCCACGTAAGTATTTTTGTTGAATTAGAAGTGGTGCTAGAACTTCTGAGATCTCATCATCACTTTTTAAACGTTCTTTAATCTCATTATCAATAGAAGTACTCATTCCATAGGGATGTCTTCCTAAATCAATATCTTTGAGACCATCACGTGTAGGAATGTAAACAATTCTATATAAATTTCTGATATACTCTTTAGAGTCTTTTTCAGCAGTTTTAACTTTTTCTTTAATTTCTTTTTTTTGATCTTGGTTAAGTTGGATTAATGGATCATTTAAAACTAGATCCCATGCAATTTTTCCTCTAACATGGTCATCAAAAACATGTCTTTCACTTTCTAGGGGTGCTAAAAATATCATTGTATTTCTAAATACTCGGGGACGTTCTCCATAGTTTTCTAAGAATTCTTCGAAACGATCCGGATCTTTTCCAACAATTAACTTCAATTTCTTGGTGTCAGCGATATCATTAGACTTTGTAGGCCATTTGTAAATTTCGAATATATTACGTCCTAATATTGATCCTAAAAGATCTTTTTCAGCATTAGTAACAACTTCATCTTTTATACTCTCTTTTTTAGAGATGAAAGCCTTTTTAGGGTTAGGTTCCCTATGAATGAAATATCTACCATCACTAGAATGGAGATACAATAATGTGTCATTTAAAAATCCAATAGCATCACTGATGATAGCACTAGGTATGTCTGCGTCAGCACAGGATAATTTTATTTCACGAACAGAAGCACCGTGTTTTCCACTTTGGCTTCCAGAAAAGGAATACATGAATATAGTCGTTGAAATTTTAGTACCGAATGAATAAGATAAATATGCAGCCCCTAATTTTTTATCAGTTTCTTTAGAACCTGATTCAGGAGATGTTATATCAGAGGCAATGATTGAATCAAATTCTGGACCAGCAAAGTTTATTAGTTCTCTTTTAATCTCATCATGGCCCAGGTCAAAGTCTGATAGTCTAATTATCGGGTTTTTTGAGTCCTTAAGAGAATTTACAATCAAAGATAGTAACCTTAATACTCCTCTTGTCCTTTGGAATGATGGAAATGAACCCCATCTTTTGTATAAAACATCAATAACTTCTGGTTGGAATGGGTAGCTTTTTAGAAATTTATGTTTATAATCAGATTTATCAATGTTATCAGGCAGGATATTTTCCACTTCAGCATAATCCATAAACTGATTTACAATTTTTGCTGATTCTCTTTCATCGATACGACTGAATAATCTACTTCGGATTACAGGATAGATTTCATCATCATCAACTGGGGTATAAATCTTTTCCAATCGACCTGAAACCTTTTGTAGTTGGGTGAAAAGGGCTTCAGCTCCTTCATCAAAATGTTCCATATGACTAGAAGGTAATGTTAGAATCAACTGAGCTTTGGGAACTGTACTAACAGCTTCACTTAGTTCTTGCATAAAAGCCAGTAATTGTGATGCCAAATTTGAGCCTTCAACCTTCACGCCAGCTGCTTTAGTGGCATATTCCAGAAGTTCGTCAATTAATATCAAAACTGGCTGATTATCATCAAGAAGACTTCTAATTTTTTCATGTCCTGGTGAAGTATTTCCTTCTAATTTATCAACTTTGCCAGTTAATTGACCTTCAATTTCCTCCCAAATTGTGATGTCTTTAGGATCCAATGCCGTACCGGAAATAACAACAGTTTTTGCACCCATTTCCTTAGATTTATGGTATAATGCAATTAATGTGTGAGTTTTACCTCCTCCAAAAGGTGTTTGCAGTTGGATGACAGGGTCCCCACCTTCTCCTTTTAGACGTTTCTGAGTGATTTCAATGATATTTTTCAAACCTTGGGTTTCATACGTCTTTTTAAAGAATGTTTCAGGGTCTTGATATTCATCGGGAGCTCTTCCTTTGAATACCTCCCATAAATTGGCTGCAAATACATCCATAGTTAATTTATCTTCCATAATATCTTTGTGAGGCACGGCAATGGTTGGAAATGGTTTCATTCTTACACCTTCTGATTACTCCTTAATTGTGATAAAAAAATTTGAAATTTTAATTATCTTTCTCAAAAACCTTCTCTCCCCGCTTCCACTCATCAGGGAAAACTAAATAACGTACATCCATCTTCTCAGTAGCTTCCAAGAAGTTAGCAGGATTCTGAATTACGTAAAGTGAAGGTTTACTAACCGCATTAGCCACTACATAAAGCCAGTACTGGTCTTTAAATCTTCGGGCTTTAATCCATTCATTCTTGGTTAAAGCAACCGAACCTTCTCCTTTACGAGCTTTAACTTCAATGTACCTGGTTGAACCTTCTCTATCTTTAGATCTTACATCAAAACCCAAGTTTTCTGCAGATATGTCAACGGGGGTTCTTCCCTCAATGGTTTCATATTCCATGGAAACTTCCATACCAATAAGTTCTATATATTTATCTGTACGCATCTGGTCAACAGATTCTCCTTCTTCAGTGCCAATATCAATATCTAAACTTCCTTCTGCACCTTCTACAAATATTGCACCTAATAATTTGGGTTTGGACATTGCCAGGCTAGTTTCCTGGGCTATTTCTTTTCTAAGATTATCCGAAGCAATAAGAT
>JAUNXM010000116.1:0-1973 GCA_030539815.1 Methanobacterium sp. | reverse complement strand
CTTTTCATAAGCATTGCGGATAGCTAGATCCATATTCTCCCCTTCACCTTTACGTATTTCATATTCAGTGAGGGCAGCATCCAAGTCACCAATTAAATAATCAAGAGATTTCAAACCATACTTCCTTTTAACATTAGCCTGACGTTCCCTTTCATTTTTAAGTTCAAATAAATATTCTTCAATAGACTCAATAACCATACCTTCGGCACTACTTTTATCAGTTTCAATAGTAAGTGGTTCGCATTCATCAACTGGTATAAAATCCCATAATAAAGATGGGTTAACCTCTTGAGGTTCTTCACCATCATAAATAGCAAATAGTTTTTTACCTGCTATTTCCCCTTTACCATCATTCACCACTCCTTCAAAGAACCAGAATACACCATTATAGGTTCCTGAAGGATCTTTAAACACTCCACCACGCTGCATTTCTGTGGCATATTTTTCATCTACCCATTTAAGAGTTGCTTCCAGGAGTGGATGGCCAAATGAAACATATTCCAGATCATCATTGTCAAAGGCAGCATCTTTATCAAAGGTAATTCGAGGATATGAACGGGATATTTTACCATAATCCTTCTTAAAGTCTAATTCATCGGCAACTCTTTTAATTTCAAGGGGAATTGAATTAATAACCAAAGATTCATCCTTTCTTTCTTTAAATTTTCCGCCAGCTTTCATTAAAGCTTTTTTAAAGAATTCTTCCACATATTCCGGAACCAATTTAAGTTCTTTGGTTCTTTCGGCGATGGCATCAATGGACTTGTAATCAATGGTGCTTACCAGACCTTGTTCCATTACTTCATCCAGTAAGGTTTGTTTGTATTTTTCATCAACTGGGAAATCGATTTTCTCATCAATTTCTCTCTGGCTTAATTCTCCAGATACAGCATCCACTACTAGTTTGTATAAATCTTTGGCAGGGAATATTTCTCCAATAACATCGTATACTTTATCAGAACCAATGGCATTTTTGATAAGCTCTAATTTTTCCAGCATTCGGGAGAGAACCATTCCTTCTCTGGTGTTATCTGCAACTAAATTGAAAATATGAACATCATTTTTTTGTTTGTAACGATGGATTCGGCCCATTCTTTGCTCAAGACGGTTAGGGTTCCAGGGTATATCGTAGTTGATCATCATGTGGCAAAATTGTAGGTTGATACCCTCACCAGCAGCTTCGGTGGCTATCATAACTTGTGTTTCTTTTCGGAATACCTGTTCTGCCTCTACTCTCTGGTCCATGGCCATTTCACCATGGATGTAATTCACAGAGTATCCCCATGATCTCATTTTATCAATGAGATAATCCACAGTGTCTTTGGCTTCACTGAATATGAGAACCTTCTCCTCTCCCACAATCTCCATGATCTTTTTCAGTTCCTGAAGTTTGGTTTCATTACCTGAATCCAAGATGGACTCCGCCATTACAATCAGTCTTTCCAGGGTTTTTATTTCCTCTTTGAGTTCCTCTAAATTAACTGATATTGTAGATGTCTCTATTTGGAATTCGTTTTCCCAACGTTCAAGTTCTGATTCATCTTCCCAACGCTCTAAATCAGATTCAATATCCCGATCTATGGAATAAATCTTTTTAGTTTCAGTTAATAGATTAGGATTTTCAAGAATATCCTCATATTTTGCCTTTTTTCTCTTCAATGATCTTAAAAGAGCATAGATACTGGAAGCCATCCTTCTTTGAAGTAATAATAGTGCAAAAACGAAATTTCGACGGTTATTTTGAGCTAATGCTTTATGATATTGATGAATTATATATTTTGATAATTCATTGTAAAGCTCCATTTCAGTGTCAGATAACTGGAACTTGCGACTGTAAGTATTCCTTTTGGTGAAGATAGGTTTTCCTTCAAAGTCACGTAATTGTTCTTTTATACGTCGTATGAATAGGGGGTTATCATTACTGTTCTTGGCTTCATTGATCATTCCAGTTTTTGCAAAAAACCCAGGTTCCA
>JAUNXM010000115.1 GCA_030539815.1 Methanobacterium sp. | reverse complement strand
ATACGTCACTAAAGTACTCTGATTTGGGTTAGTTTTATAGTATCTCAAATATTAGAGAAATTATGAAAAGGTTTTTAAAGTATTCATATTATAGTTTATTAAACCCTAGAATATCTGGAGGATGAAAGGTGCCCAAAAGTATTAAGGACATTTTAATTGAAATGAAGAACATGTCCGAATTAATGGTGGACTTAGCATATTCTGCACTACTTTTTAATAGTAAAGATGCTGCAGAAGAAGTTATAAAACTTGAAAACAAAGTTAATAGGCTTAACTACCAAATTAAGAAAGAATCACTTCTCGCTGCAAGAACAGTGGAGGATGCCGAAAAATTAACGGCTCTTCTTGAAGTAGGTGAAGCTGCTGAAACCATAGCTGATTCGGCAAAAGATATTGCTGATCTAGTTTTAAAAGATATGAAACCGCATCCTGTATTTAAAATGGTTATGGAAGAGTCGGATGAAGTTATTATGCGGGTAAAAATAGTTGAAGGTTCAGAACTAACTGATAAATCTTTAGGAGAACTTTTACTTGCTACTAGAACGGGAATGACTGTAATTGCCATCAGAAGAAATGAATCCTGGATTTATGGCCCTGATAAAAATACCATGCTTTCTGCTGGGGATTCACTTATAGCTAAAGGAAACGAAACTGGCGGATCTCTCCTTATACAACTTGCAAATGGGGAAACTAAGCTGGAAGATCTCGAATACGAAGAATTCACTGAAGATTAGAGCATATTCATTTTATTATTAAATGAATTTTTAATTACCCTCAAATTTTAAATATTATTTTTTTAGTGCTCTTTTTTTCACAAATTATTTTGAAAATATATTTTTTATTTAGAAATTTCTAGATCTTGAGTGTAAATTTAGAAAAATACTCATTTCGTTCAAAAATTTTGGTAATATTCCCAAACCTTTATAAGTACTGTGGATATATTTTATTTTGAATTATGTAGGGTGTTGGAAAAAATGGACGATGTAGATCTAGCTATACTCCGTTCCTTAATTAAGAATTCCAGGATTACAATATCGCAGATGTCAAAAGAAATTGATATTCCCGATGCAACCATATCAAACCGTCTAAAAAAATTAGAGAAAAACGTAATAAAACGTTTTACTTTAATACCGGATTGGCAGAAAATCGGCCTGGAAATAACTTCCATTATCATTATTCAGACTGAGTCTGAAAAGCACGAACTGGTAAAAGAGGAACTTTCAAAGCTTAATGAAGTTTCAGAAGTTTACAGTGTTTCTGGCGAATATGATATTCTGATCAAAGTATGGGTAAAGAGTATTGAGGACCTGAATCAATTGATAAATTCAAAAATCCGTTCAATTGATGGTGTTGAAGATTTGACAGAAATGATAGTAATGGAACGAGTTAAAGAGGATATTCCATCACTTTAAAGGAATAATTAAGGTAGAAATGTCGAAAAATCAGATGATACTTAGCAAATACAATGATTTAAGATGTTTATATGAACTTTATTTGGTAAAATCAGCCCTTACTCTAATTTCAGGGTGGTTAGGTGAAATGGACGGAGAAACTACTGAAGAAGATTGGCGATATAATACATATCATTCTAAACTGGATGGTAAGATTATCAGTCCTAGTTTCAAAAAGGTCTTTAAAGATTCTCCAGATTCCCTTCATAATAAGTGGCAAAGTAACTAACTTTTTTAGAGATTTTGCACGGGTTTTGGGCGAAACTATAACTGCCCTTTTTATATGTGCTATAGGGGATTTAATAGCAGGTATCCTATTAATTGGAATGACTAATACATTAGAAATGCTTCCTGGTCTTCTAGTTCTTATCCCGGGAGCAATTGGGATGAGGGGAAACATATTTGGTGCATTAGGGTCAAGATTAGGCTCAAACCTCCATATCGGTACTTTAACTCCTGAATTAAAAAAATCACCTATATTAAATCAGAACATCATTTCCGCAATGATACTGACCATTATATTGTCAATTTTTCTTGCATTTGCAGCTAAGGTTTTTTGTGTTTTTCTTGGATTTGAAAGTATCAGTATCGTGGATTTCACAATAATTTCTGTACTGGGAGGGATTTTTTCCGGTGCTCTGCTTATACCTGCAACAATTTTAATCTCAATAAAAAGTTATGAGAATGGATGGGACCCGGATAATGTAACAACACCGTTAATTGCATCTTTTGGAGACCTTTTCACAATCCCTTCAATCCTCTTAGCAGTGCAAATCTTATTATGGATAAGAAATTGTCATGTAGATACTATTTTATTTGTAATATTTATTATAATTGGAATTATGGGATTTATTTACGGGATAAAAAGTGGAAGCCATCTTAAGAAGATAATCGTGCACAGTACTCCCACCTTGTTTATTTCATCTCTATTTGGAACAACTGCCGGTACTATTTTGAACAGTAGTTTCTCAACAATTCTAAGTAATCCCGGCATTCTGGCCCTGGTGCCATTGTTTTCAGGGGAAAGTGGAGACCTGGTAAGCATTCTGGGTGCAAGGTTATCTTCTGGATTACACATTGGATCAATAGAATCTTCCTTAAGACCAACAGAAGGAGCATTAAGGAATTTTGCCATAATTATAATCTTGGCAATAATCATTTACCCCCTAATAGGTATTTTAGCTTACTTTGGGTCAATAGTTATAGGTGTGAATTCAGTGGGGATTGCTCAAATGGTTTTTATCAGTACATCCGCCGGATTAATGCTCACCCCAATCATTCTTTTAATTGCATTTTATCTGAACATCCTCTCCTATCGAAGGGGTCTTGATCCTGACAACATTGTTATACCATTATCCACCAGTATAACTGACCCGGTAGCAAATACATTCCTGGTGTTGATGGTATTATTTACACTGGGACTAGCATTCTAAACTTAATTTGGTCTAATCCTTCACAGGATTAACATCTAACCATATTTAGAAGAAAATTAAAAAAATAGAAAAGAATAGGAATAGAAAAAAATATGAAAATTTTCACTTAAAACTAAACAGTGAAACTTGTTTTTCTTTTTCTTTTGATTCAGATTTCCCAGAGTCCACTTTACCCTCAGATGTGGATTTTATGGGGTCATTCTTTTTTTGATGTTTCTTTTTTGCCTTGTTTTGACTTTTGGAATCCTGATGAATGTTCTTTTTTTCTACTTTTTTAGTGCCTTCAGAAACCTTCTTCAGAGATTTATCTGCAGTATTAGTGGTATTTTTGGAAGATTTTGTTGGTGTGGATTTGGTCTTACTGGTACTTTTACCACTAGTTTTACTTTTACTCTTTGATTTAGATGCCTTACTAACTTTTTTCTTTTTTATTTTTCTACTTCTGAACTGTTTTACCTCTGAATCATCCAAGTCAAAATAATCGGCCAGATCCCTGGCTAGGTCATCCCCTTCAAACATTATCTCGAAGTAGGGAAAATTCTCGATGGCCACCTTACGTGATGTGTGCATTTTAGCTCCCATTTTGGTTGCTACTCGGTCTCGAAGATCCCTTTTAGCCCGGTTTTTTGATAGTTTACTGTAAAATGTGGAACTGGCGTATCTGCTGAATTTTTTGTAGGTTTCATCCTTGGCCAGAGCCACTCCCACTCCCATAAGATCGTAGGTATACTTCCAGTAACCATAATGCCTGGTGTGGAAGGCCCTACCCAAATACACATCAGCTTCTGCCACTGCATCGTATGCTTTCTCAATCTCCTCTGGCTTTTCATACTCGCGTGGAATGTTCTCGGTGATTTGTTCCAAGATGAAACCAGGATCAGCCTCCAGGCGCAGGGAATCCTTAATCCTTTTAGGATTCTTACTTTTCAACACAGTGCGCACTGAGTCGAAAATGTTGTTAATGTCATCTTTTTGGGATATGATCTTTAAATCATCCGAGCTGATTGAGTTTTTACCTTGGGCAATCACTTGCAGATCGTTAATGGCAGATCTGAGATCTCCACTCGATCTTTTAGCCAGCGTGCGGAGAACGTGCTCTTCAAAATCAACCCCTTCTTTGACACAGATTCTTTTTAAAAGAGCAACAATGGAGTTAGTGTGAACTTTATTGATTTTTATAAGCTGACATTTAGATATAAGGCCCTGAATACGTTTACTGTACAGGTCGTTAGCCATCATGATCATGGGATGATGACCTTCTTTGATGATCTTGTTTATGGCCCGGATACCCCCACGATCCTCATTACCGTGAAGCCCGTCAACTTCGTCCAGGATTATCAGCTTACGCCCGCCCTGTCCGAATAGGGAGACAGAAGCGGATGCTTCTCCAATAGTATTCATGATTATATCGTAAGATCTTTTATCACTGGCATTGAGTTCTATATGGTCTGAAAACTGCTGTGCCACCAGATGAGCCAGGGTAGTTTTCCCGGTACCCGGTGGTCCTACCAGTAGCAGGCATTTCTGGGGGTCACCATGATCCCAGCTTTCCAACCACCTTTCAATTTCTTCAATGGCTTTTTTATTCCCCAGAACATCCTTCATGGTCCGGGGACTGTACTTTTCAGTCCACAACATCCTAATCTGCCTTTTCCTTTGGTAAAAATTTGGTTAAAAGAGCTTCTAATTGTATTCTTGGATTAGCACCTTCCCTTATCCGGAAATCGTACTCCCCGATGTGTTCAACCAGGTTGATGTAATTTTCACTGGAGATAAGATCGTCCATAGACATCTTGGAGACTTCTTGATAAACTTGGGTTACCATATCTTCACCACTGGTTCCCTGAACTACCATAACCTCGCGTAAAAGATCACGGGCACCCATGAAATCTCCATCCAGTGCCAGGTTAACAATTCTGCGGACATCTTGGGGTCTGGCTTTGGAGACCACATCATGGACAGTTTCCTCGTTAACTTCCTCACCCATTGATGCTGTGGATTGTAGGATGTTAACTGCCCGACGCATATCTCCTTCAGCGAAATAAACTATGCTTTCAAGAGTTCCTGGAGCATAATTAACGTTTTCTGCTTTGGCGATTATTTCCAGTCTCTTTATGACTTGGTGACCTTTGATTGGTGCAAATCTGAATATGGCACAACGGGATTGTATGGGGTCAATGATCTTGGATGAGTAATTACAGGATAGTATGAATGAGGATGTTTTGGTGTACATCTCCATTTCACGCCGGAGAGCGTGCTGGGCATCTTTGGTCATGTTATCCACTTCATCCAGGAAAATAATCCGGAATGGAGCCCCCACTGCCTTTAGTCGGCAGAAACTTTTAATGTCTTTACGTACTGTCTCAATACCCCTGGCATCAGATGCATTTAACTCCAAAAAATTCTGTTTCCAGTATTCCCCCAGCATAGCTTTGGCCAGTGCAATGGCAGTGGTTGTTTTTCCCACTCCCGCTGGCCCAGTGAACATGAGGTTAGGCATGCTCTCCTCGTTTATATACTGTTTAAGTCTTTGTATGATATGATCTTGACCCACAACTTCATCCAGGTCTTGTGGTCGGTATCTTTCCACCCATGGTCCGTTCATGATTATCACCGTTTTTTTTTACTATTAATGTTCTCGTGAATGTAATATGACTATAGCTATGTAACTGGTATTTTAAAAAGTTTTGAAATTTAAACATCACCAGTTAATTAACTCCTTTAAAGGTTATAATTTGCTTAATTA
Source organism: Methanobacterium sp. (assembly GCA_030539815.1). Classification (GTDB taxonomy): domain Archaea; phylum Methanobacteriota; class Methanobacteria; order Methanobacteriales; family Methanobacteriaceae; genus Methanobacterium. The sequence goes on along the minus strand of JAUNXM010000115.1, from coordinate 720 downwards.
ATAAAAAGAGTTTATAAAAATCTTCATAAATTTTTATAATCCTTTTAAATGGGTATTGTTTTGAAAAAAGATAAGTAGGATAAGAAATATCAGTTCCCAGTATAGGGATAAATTTAAATTTTTAAAATATTTTCTTATTACGGATTTTTAATTCGAATTTCCAATATTAAACTAATAGATGGGCAATTTCTGGATGCATGCCTTGTTTTATGTTCAATTCATCCATTGCTTTTCCATATGATTTTTTGATTTCCATAAATTCTGGTCTTACCATGCCCCTAAAGGCCTCGTAACCCATTACTCTGCCATAATTTTCCGTTATGATTTCAATAATGCGGTTAAAATCTTGGATGAATATTTCTTCCCGTTCCGGGAGTGGGATTTCTTCAGTATTTTTCTTGATCTGGGCAAAGTCAATGGTGGCATTGCTCTTTAAATCAACGTTTTCCAGGAGTCTTTTAAACTCTTCAAAGGGTAGGAATTGTTTAGTAAGTCCCCTTGCAGGGGCTACTCCCATTATTTTGGCTGCCCCCATGGACATGGCCAGGAATATAGATTCATAAATGTCTAATATGAGCTTTGAACGATTTTCAAGGTCTTCTGGAACTTCAACATGTTTCGGTAATGATGGGAATGAAATCGGTGGTTTGACTGTGGGTATGCTGGGTTTTACTTCTTCGGATACTCCTTCAACTTCAGTTTCAGAAGTTTCTATTTCAG
>JAUNXM010000114.1:239-6376 GCA_030539815.1 Methanobacterium sp. | reverse complement strand
ATACAACATCTACAGAACAACACAAATCAACTAAAAAAAGGGTTTCTACAAAGCCGAATTAGTTTAAAAGAGATTAATTTCTATTTTTTTGGGTTATATTTTTAAGAAGTTAACAATGAGAGTGTTGAGGTTATTTATCAAATATTAATTAATGGATTAATATGGTTATCATCTCATTTAGGATTCTATCTATTAACAAAAAAATGAGTAAAAAAATGTTAATATTATTTAAATATTAATTTTTAATCAAAACATCTTCCCACCGGCAAACTGCAATTCCAGTGGTATCACCCAATTCTTCTATTTGCACTATCCAGTCATAATCCCGATCATCATGTTCCAGATTCAGTTCACAACACAATATACGGGCTATCTGACTGGAGAGTAGATCAGTAGAATTCATATTTTCCTTACCATTCAACGTGTGACCATTGTCCCTTAACTTACATTTCACAGTAAACGATTCATTTTTGGCAACCTTGACCTGTACTAGTTTCTGAATAGTGTTAATTACTAGCTCAGGCGGTGAGGATACTATGGAATCCAGGGGTATTGCCCTTTTAATAGCCACGGTGTGAGCTTTTCTTAGTTCTTCAATGGCCTTGGTAGGATCAGAATCCATTTCCACGGTTACTGTGTCAAAATATTCTGATTGCATAATATAAAACCAGATTCCAATGTGATTGAAGGTTTTTTCAATTTCTTCCACCCCCAAAATTTCTGGGTTCAACTTTTTCCGGCCATTTTCATCCATTTTTTCATTAAATTTTACTAGTAAAACAACATCTTTTTTTTAACTGTTCATTACTTTTCATTCTATAACCCCCACCCCCTCATACTTGTAGGAGGAGTCATACGATAAGTATTAATAAGAGTATGATCTTAATAAGTTTATGGATTTACCTATTACTGTTGATGAGTTGGCAACAGTTAACATCGATTTTGTGATCTCTTTATTCCTCCTAATGGTCATATTAACCAGCGTATTAAGTCTTGCTGAGGGCCGTTTAGATGCAGTAAAAAAGGCTGAAGAAATGTTAGAGGCGCGATCATTATCTGAAAAAGTTGCATCAGCCATTGAAGAAACATATTTGGGAGGCGAAGGTCATGAAGTGGAGATTAAAATGCCTTTAGATATTAAAGGTTCATACTATCAGGTGAATGTTAATCAATCGGCTGTTTTGCTGGAAGTTGGGGGTTGGAATGCCTATTCATATTCATTTCAAAAAAAAATTACTAATTATAATTCTAATCAGTCGAAAGTCACTCTTTTTCCCAATCGGACTTACATAATCCGAAATGTAAAGGAAGGATACAGTAATAAGGTGGTAATATTTTTAATTGGCTAATATTATTACCTTTTTTATCATTTCCATCACAACTTTTCGTACTCGAAATGTTATTATTAGAAGTATCTCCAGTATAATTAGAGTCAATATTATTAAAAGCAGGTATAGGGGTTATTTCCGGGTGTAAAACATATGGATGTTAAAGGTCAACTTCCTATCGAATTTTTAATGATTTTAGGGGCGAGTATTCTGTTTTTAATCCCTTTCGTTATGTGTATTACTAATGCCAATGAACTTAATCAAGCTATGGGTGCAGCACGTATAGGAGCATTACAAGGAGCAATTTCTGATAGTTTAGCAGTGTATCCTAAAGAGACTTTTAAAAATTATTCTATTGAAAAAACAAGACTTTTACATTCTTCAAGTGTTAAAATTACTGGTGTCAGCTATTTAAATCTGGGGTTTCAACAGGATTATCAGAAAACCAAGATTCAATTACGAATACATGCATCATCATCAGTCATTGGAAAAACAGAAAGAAACTGTTTGGGAGATAGAATTAATTATAATGTTCGTAAAAAAATTGCCGAATCATTTAAAACAGAGAATCTCACCAATGCACTCTACAATCCTGCATTTTCAAATAAATATGTGTTTACCACGGCAGATGTCCAGTGGGACTGATAGATATAATTACATTTCAATATTCACTCCAAATTAATACATATTTTGTATTAGTTCTCATTTTAGAAATTAAATTAGTTTATCTTATGTAATTCATATTGTGTATGTAATTTTATTGGACTATCTTTACTAGGAATATCTTCGCTTTAATTAGATTCATAAAGAAAATTTAAAAACAGTGAAGAACAACTTATTAATAGGTTTTTAGAAACTGGATCAAAAATACTAATTGATTTTATTTAGGGTGATAATTTGTCAACCTAAATATATCGAGACCTATCTTTAATTTGATTTAATCCAAAAAAAATACATAAACAAACAATTTCAGGATTTAAATTGCACGGTTTAACTGAGTGTGGATCCGATAATATGGGGGAAATAAATGGCTAAAACTAAAAAAGAAGAGTTGGATGATGTCTTAACGGCCCTTATGCAAGTGGGGCAGATAAAGGCATGTGGCATAGTTTCCAAGGAAGGACTGTTAATAAACTCCCGAACCCCTCCGGATGTTGATGCCCGAATTTTCTCTGCACTGTGTTCCACCATTATGGGGGCAGCAGAAGCCGCATCTGGACAAATGACCACCGGTGCAGTTAGTCAAATATCAGTTAAAACAGAGAAAGGAACCATAATTTTAATCCCTGCAGGACAAAAAGCTATTTTAACTGCTTTAACTGAGCCAGAAGCTCAATTAGGATTGATATTCTTTGAAATGGAGTCAATTGCCCAGGAAGTAATTCAGATTATGGGTGGGATGTAGATGAAAAAGACTCACATTCCCAAATTGGATGATTTTCTGGGAGGTGGAATACCCCCTGGATCTTCGGTGTTATTTTATGCCGATCCCGGAGTTGAATGCGAGGCTTTTGGATATCAAACCCTTCAGGGCAGATTAGAAGATGGTGATCATGGTTTCATTTTTACCAATGTAACGGAACCAAGTTCCATTATTTATGAGTTTGAGAAATTTGGATGGGATCTTAGAAATAGTGTGGATAATGGAATGGCTTTTTTTGTAGATGGAAGTTCATATTTTATTGGAGCACCAGTGACTGGTAAATATGGGATAGAAGATTACTCAGAAATTGAAGAAGTTGTTCTCAAGGCTATTGCTGATGTTCCTGACGGATTGGGAGTAATAAATAATCTTTCAACCCTTATCGATTATATGGATGATGAAGAAACCATTCGTATCATAAATAAATGGAACCAAGTTGCTAAAGAACAGGATACTATTTTACTCTATATATTTACTGAATGGGATTATGAGGAAGAATTGATTGACAAAATCAAGAACTCCATGGACTGTTTAATTAACTTGAACACCATTGAAGAAAGGGTAATTATTGGGCAGGGATTCATGGTTACCGGAGCCTCATGGGTGACACCATCGGAAAATATGGTTCTTTTCAATATTTTACGTCCAGGAGGGGTGAAGATATTCATTCCGAAAATACTGGTCACCGGACCATTCAATGCAGGTAAGTCTAGCTTTGTTAAAAATATTACTACTGATTCTGTTTCTGTGGATAGAATGGCCATGGGCCAGGTTCCCACCACGATTGCCATGGATATTGGCCACATGGAATATAAAGGATTTACTGCTGATGTTTTTGGAACACCGGGGCAGGAACGCTTTGACCTTATACTGGATGTATTATCCAAAGAGGCAGTGGGTGCATTTATTCTTGTAGACTCCACATCACCCAAAACATTCCCCCGGGCCAAGGAAATGATGAAAAAATGCAAAGCTGAAGCCATACCTCGTGTTATAGTTGCTAATAAACAGGATCTCCCGGATTCACTCTCGCCAGAGGAGATAAGAAAGGTTATGAATATTGACCAGAGCATACCAATAATCCCAGTGAGTTTAGTGCGTAATGAAGGAATTGAAGATGCACTGGATGCTCTTTTAGAAATATTGTACAGGTGACTACAATGATCGTTCGTATTGCGTCTGGAATAACTGGATTCGATAATTTAACCATGGCTGGAGGTGAAATTGGTTTAGGTTTGGGGGGGCTTCCTGAAAACACAGTCACCCTTATATATGGTCCTCCAGAGGTTGGTAAATCCTATTTCTGTCATGGTTTTGCTTATTATGGGTTAACACAGGATGAACCTTGCCTTTACCTGACAACCGACCTGGGAATTAATGAGATATCTGAAAATTTTAAGGAAATGGAACTCGTATTAGATGAATATTTGGAAAATAAAATGTTATACGTGGTTGATACATCCGATAATGGTGAATCAACCACATATGACTGGTATCAATCCGCTTCGGTCCGTAACCCTACTGATATACTGGTAAAGGTAACCAGTGGGGCGCGTTCTATTTCTCAAAAAAACCCTAGGTTGAGGGGAGTTATAGATTCATTAACTACAATTTTAGAATCAAACAATGAAATGTTGATTGTAAGAGTTTTGAAGACCTACATTTTGCGTTTAAAGGAAGCCGGCGGTACTGCCGTGATCACCTACACTGAGGGTTCATCTGATCCAAGAACTGAGATACTTATTAAATCCATGGCTGATAATATCATTAAATTGAATGGTGAAAAAATTACTATTGAAGCCATGAAAGGAATGGGAAGAAGGGAAGCTACTTACCAAATAACTGGAAAGGGAATTATTATTGATGGTAATGATGATTAAATAATTTTTATAAACTTTTGAAACCAAATAATTCTAAATTGACTTTAATATTTTTAAGAAAGTGTGATAAGATGAGTAGTGAATCAGGCATATCTGGACTGGATGAATTATTCTCATCTGCAGGATTAATGGATGGGTTCCCGGAAAATACCACCACATTAATATATGGACCACCAAAAGTGGGTAAATCCATATTTTGTTATCAGTTTGCTTATCATGGGCTGAGTATTAAGGAACCTTGTCTCTATGTTACGGCTGATGAGGGAATGAAACAATTACAACAAAACATGATAGATTTTGGATGGTTTTTACAAAATTTTATGGATGAAGAGCTTCTTTATGTTATTGATTCAATATCTTCACTTTCTGGAGTTTCAATAGAAAACACTAGCACCTATAATTTGTCTAAAATTAATGATCCTACCGATTTAATGGTTAAAATTGGTTTGGGGACTCGTTTTGTATTTAAAAAATCAAACGAGTTTCGTGCTGTTCTAGACTCGCTAACTACACTATTTGCATTTAATCCGGAACCCATGGTCATAAGGTTTTTGAAGACATATCTTCGTAGGTTAAAGGAAGCTGGGGCAACAGTTATTGTCACTTATACTGAGGGAGTTACCGATGAAAGTACGGAAAAAACCCTTAAATCAATAGTGGATAATGTTATAATGTTAGATGGTAATTATATGACATTTAAATCCAATTTAGGTTTTATAGGAACTGCGGAGTATGAAATTACTGATCAAGGGCTGATTTTAGGTAAAGGAGAGATATTGTGATGGTCTATCCAAAGGTGGGGAAATAAGTGGGAATTTTTAGTGGGGATAAGGACTACAGTACTTCCCTGAAAGAGCTTTTAGAACAATTGTGGGAATATCAGGAAGCTGAAGCCAATTTGATGGTAGAGATTGCAACCCTTCAATATGAGAACGAAGATGTAAATGATGCTTTAGGATTTTTAGAAAAATCAGTTGTATTATATCATGAACTGGGTTATGCTGAAGAAGAAGCAACAATTTTGGATTTAATTGGGGATGTTTACGTGGGCACGGATAATATTCCAAATGCCCTGGAATATTACAATAAATCATTAAAACTCTGTTTATCTTTGAACTTGCCATTAAAGGCTGAAGTTAATGATAAAATAAATAAATATAATGAATACCTTCAAATTAAAGAGCATAAAGCAAGTAAGGAGAAAATTGATTTAAATGTCAAATTGGATATGTCTCCCGAAGTTGATGAAGAAGACTCTATTGATTATGTGAATATTGGGAATAAACTTGATGATATTATCCGTCTTCTGGATGAATCTGCTGTATACAGTACTTATCAGGAATTTAAAAATCCTATGGCTCAGTTGGAAGAAGCTTATGAAATGGCCCATAGTATTGGTGATGAGAATGGGGAGGCCGCTTTACTCCTTATTATGGGTGATTTATCTCTTAAAGATGAGAAAACAAAAAAATCTCTGGAATTTTTTAAAAGATCCTTGAATATGTT
>JAUNXM010000114.1:0-229 GCA_030539815.1 Methanobacterium sp. | reverse complement strand
AAAAATTGGGGATATGAAAGGACAGGCCATATCAAAATTAATGATTGGTACTGCATATTTTTTATTGGGTGAAACCGAAGAAGGTTCTGATTACCTGCGCAAATCAATGGAGATAATTAAACAGTTAAAAGATGTGAATATTGAAAAAGCTGCCCTGGCACTTTTAAAATCTATATATGGGGAATAAACCGTCTCTATATTTTTTTATATATCATTTTATTTTCCAGGT
>JAUNXM010000113.1 GCA_030539815.1 Methanobacterium sp. | reverse complement strand
CGACTAAAATGGCAATGACTGGTAATTTCAATGGTTGGGGGTTAATTATTCCCTGCACAGACTCTGATACTATTTCCAAACCACTGAATAGAATGATTACAGCAATTATAAGAGAAGACATTGTTTCTGCCTTATAATAACCATAGGGAAATTTTTCATCAGGTTTTCTCTGGGATAGTTTCAGCCCAATATAAACCGCTAAAGAAGCAAATATATCGGAAAAAGAATGAATAGAATCGGCTATAAGAGCTACACTCCCTGAAAAGACCCCAAAAACTCCTTTAATAATACTGAGAGCCAGGTTTGTCAGAGTGGAGTATTTTGCTGCTTGTTCTCCTCTTTTCAATCTATCCTTTTTTAACTGGTTTGCGTTCGTTTTATCCATTAAACTACCTTTAACAATTTAGATATCTTAAATCCATTATAACTGGTTGATATTTATCTCTGACAGGTAATTTTCCATTATTTGGCTGAAAATATCCCTGAAATTGGGTTCATAAACAACCGCCGGCTTTAGATTAATCAAAGCCTTCACGAACCTGATATCATATGGTATCATTCCCAATAATGGTATCTGATTGTTCTGGAAGTAATCCTGTAAATGATAGGAGAAATCCTTGTTAATTCCCCATTTATTGATGACTGCTCCGCAGGGAATATTGAAATGGTCAACTAACCCAATAGCACGTTTAAGATCTGAAAATGCCACCGGAGTGGGTTCAGTGACCAGTATTATATAATCACTCCCCCTTACAGAGGCAATAACTGGGCAACCTATTCCTGCTGCTGCATCCAAAATCATGTGATCTGCATTAATTTTATCGGCGATTTCTGAGGCCCTGTTTCTTAAAGCATTGACAACCTTACCGGAACCAGATTCACCTACTTTTAACTGTCCAGAAACTATAGGGAACCCATATTTAGTTTTTCCAACACCAATTCTCGCATTATCAACCTTTTTAAGTTCAATTGCCTGGGTAGGGCAGGCTAATAGACATGCACCACAACCAGTGCACAGGAGCTCATTGATTTCTGGTAGCCCTTTATCCTGATTCCAGGTAATAGCCGAATAATTACAGCTATCAAGGCAGTGCTTTGTGGCATGACATTTAGGGCAGAATTTACGGGATTGACATTTTTCGGAGGATAGGTAAGCCTTTTCACCAGTTTTTAATGATTCCCAAGTGTCAAATTCTTCCTCTTCAAGGCCTAAGACCAAAGCCAAATTTGGTGCATCAGCATCACAGTCCACAGCCACAATTTCATTTTTTTCGGCAAGCAGTGTAGCCAATGAAGCGGTTAAGGTGCTTTTACCAGTGCCACCTTTTCCAGATAATATAGTAACTGTTTTCATTGGTGCATCCTCCCCTCTCCAATCATAGTATTATGAAGGTCGGATATTGAATCTGCCAATTCTTTGAAACTTTCATAAGTTACCGGCTGACTTCTGGATTGTTTTTTCATTATATCTTTTTCATAAGGGATCTCCTGGATTAGAGGAATGTTGAAGTTCTCCGAAACATTACGGATAAGGTTCAGATCACCCCTATCCGATTTATTAACAATGATCTGGGCTGGTGTTTCCATTATTTCCAGTAAACTGATGATTAATTCCAGGTCATGTTTTCCCAGTGGGGTGGGTTCAGTCACGGCCAGAGCTAGATCTACATCGATCATGGCGTTGATAACATTACAATGAGTTCCAGCGGCAGTATCTACCAATACATAGTCAAATCCTGAATCAAGTGGTAAACTATCTTCTGGAGATTTAATTAAATCATCCTTTGAATCTGAATCTGGAAGCGTGGTACTGGAAATTAGATTCAGAGCATAATCTCGAGTGGATTTGACCACTAAGGATGTGTTTTCACAGCCAATTTCAATTTCACCCCACACCAGAATGAGGTTTTCTGATTCATTAGCTCGTTGACATTTACCCCAATATATGGTTCCAACAACTTGTTTTCCCTCCTGGAGAGCTCCAGATGGACAGGCATATAGACAAGCCCCACAACCATTGCATTGTCCAGAGACTATGAAAGGGTATCTGTCTTTGACAAATACGACTGCATTTTCTTTGCAGGCTTCCGAACAACTGCTGCACTGGGTACATTTTTCCTGATCAAAGGTTGGAAGTAATGTTTCTACATCTTCCACCTTTTCCTGAGTGGTTGATAGAATTATGTGATCATCAGGACATTCAACATCGGCATCCACCAGCATGACCCTATTGGAATTAGAAAGTTCAGAGGCAAGGGAAGTGGATATGGTTGATTTCCCAGTTCCTCCCTTTCCACCAGTTATAGCTATTTTCATAGTTTTTCTATTTTCATTCATAATATCAAAGTTGAAAGGTTTTTTAGATCCGCGGGGCAGTATGCCCTTCATTAGTAACCTTAATTATCCCTTCAGAATGGAAAATGGGTCAAAGGTTATCATCTGCTCCTTTGACCTCCTCTTCGCCCCATCCCACTTCCTCTGGCAGGGAAAGTTGACCCTTCCAGTTTACCCTGGCTTAATAGGTTTAAATTTTCTTCCACTGTCCCGAGGACCATCTTGTAAACCTTTATTCCTAACTGATTTAGAACCTCAAAGGCGTTAGGACCCACAGATCCAGATATAACTGCTTCTGCCTTTTCATCCCCCACAATTCTTGCAGTTTGTATTCCTGCACCACCGGATGCATTTACTGAAGGGTTAGGTATGGCTTTAACGTTTTTGAAATCTCCGTCCACCACGTCCACCACTACCAAATGGGAACATCTTCCGAAAACCGGGCTGGCTTGTGAATCCAATCCCTCTCCAGTTGATGCTATTGCTACTTTCATCTAATCACCTCTCTAATTACTTTTTTTTTACTAAATACTTTATTTTCAATCTTGGAAACTATTTTCATGAATTTTTTTGATATTTCCGAATCTGGATCCTCCAGAATGAATGGTTTTCCCTGGTTTGAGTTTTCCCCCACCCCAGTTTCCACGGGTAAGCTTCCCAGGTAGGGTACTTCCAGTTCTTCTGCCAGTTGTTTTCCTTCACCTTTACCGAAAATATTGATTTCCTCATGGCAATGGGGGCAAGTGAAACCAGACATGTTCTCTATGATACCCAGGATGGGGATGTTCAATCCTTTAACCATATTAACACATTTTCGTACATCTTCCCCAGCCACTGCCTGGGGCGTGGTGACCATAACCACCCCATCCAGGGGACTGATGGATTGCAGGACAGTTAAAGGTTCATCTCCAGTCCCTGGCGGGTTGTCGATTACCATTACATCCAGATTTCCCCATGAAACCTCTGATAGGAACTGTTTTATGGCTCCGGTTTTTTTAGGCCCCCTCCATATAATGGGCGCGCCCTTGACTGGTAGCATGAACTCGATGGATAGAACTTCAAGATTATCCCTAGCTTTGACCGGTAATATTCCCAGGGGTGATTGTTGCAGAACTGCATTTTCAACCCCCAGCATATGGGGAACATCAGGGCCGTGCAGGTCCACATCCATTATACCAGTCTGGTAATTTTTAAGGGCGAAAGCTACTGCCAGGTTAACGGATATGGTTGATTTACCCACACCCCCTTTACCACTCATAACTGCAATTTTATGACCAATATTACTCATACGTTTAACTATGGTGATTTCCTGCTGCATTAAGAGTTTTTTCTGCTCTTCTTCAGAATTAGTTTTAATTTCAGTGTCTGTTTTCAAATAAACATCCCTCTTAATTGATAATAAAATTTAATACCTGTATTAAAGAGTTTTTAGACTTTTTATGATTAATTACGGTTAAATTTCTTAATCATGACCCTCAGAACACGCAATATCTACATTAGCCAATTTTAATTTCCCTTCGGCCCAGCTTTGCAGAGCTTCGATAACTGTTCCTGATGCACCGACGAAAACCTCAATTCCAGCCCTTTGGAGCATCTGAACTGCTTTGGGACCTAAATTTCCACACAAAACCGTGTTAGCTCCTGAACCGGCGATGAATTCACCAGGGGTCATGTTTCCCCCCACGTGTTTTGCTTTGCTTTCCAGTATCTGGAAATTTTCTATTTGATCATTTTCCCATTTGATCAAAACGAAGTAAGGTGTTTTTCCCAAGTGTTGGGATATGTTACCCTTCAAACCGCCCTGATCAAGACTGGGAACGCATACTACTACCATTTCTTTATCCTCCATTGAAATTTAGTCTGAACCACAGAGTGGAATACTACATTTAGGGCATTTAGTGCCACGACAAGGTACTCCTTGAGTTTTTGGAGCTTCATACCCACATTGAGGGCATTTGCAAACCCTTGGAGGTCCCCCTCCACCCCCACGGGCACCTCGTCCTCCTCTTCTCTCTAATCCGGGTTGTACTATGGATTTAGGGAAATCTTCTTCAACGGTAACTATTCCTATGTTTTCAGAATCACAGTCCGGACACTTTTCATATTCTTTCCCTGGACTGTGCCATTCAAAACCACAATTTTTACATTGGTATCTTTTTTTATCCATAACGTAGTCTCCTCCTTTTATTTGGATTATTTTGCCTTCAACTAAGGCCCTGGAAATTTTCCTCCTGGCGGAGCTAATGGTCCTGTGAAAGGTGGGCTGAGAAATATCCATAATCTCTGCTGCATTTTTCTGCTGGATTTCCTGATAATCCCTAAGTCTCAGTGCTTCAAACTCTTCCAGTGTGATTCGGAGAGCTTCAAAGTTTTCCACGCCTTCTTTCTCCGGGATAAAACATTGCATTAATGGTTCTCGGAGTATTCTGCAAGAACTTCTGGGCCTAGGCATGTTATGAATATATATTCAAAACTGTATATAAATCTTTCCAGTTTTCATACCGACCCATAAACAGACCCCGCGAAATCATGACAATATAAAAATAATTACCCATACCGAAGCAATAATCAAAGAAATTGGTTGCGGTCCAGGTCAAAAAATCGTTTAGTCAATAAACCAATATTAATATTATAATAAATGCCCAGAGTGTTCATAAAAGTCTAGCCAAACCATATGGTACATAAAAACAAGGAATTTAATGGTTTTAAATGATAAAAATTCATTGACATCAATTTAAAGTAGTTTTAAGATTATTAACCCACGAATTCCAATTAAATTGTTAATTGATAAAAATGATAGCTTATTGATGTCAATTTATAATTTTATTCTATTTTTATCATAAAAAATTGAATAATCCTTTATAATGATTTCAACTGGATCACAACTAACTCACACCTGGAACCCAACCTCATGGGAGGCCCCCAAGTACCAGTACCCTGAGATACATATAACTGAGTTCCATTATACTCATAAAATCCACTGATGTAAGGGAACATTATTTTAACCAAGAAGTTGAAGGGTATCATCTGCCCATTATGAGTGTGTCCAGAAAGTTGTAAGTCAATCCCTGCAGCATTAACCTCATCTAACCCCACCGGAAGATGATAAAGAAGTACTGATGGCTTTTCTTTCTTTATTTTCATTTTAGATAGTGTGTTTTTTAGATGATCACCCCTATGGGAGTATCCCACTCCTACCACTTGTATCCCCTTAAATTCAACCAATTCTTCCTGGAGAATTTTAAGTTTTGTACATCCCAGAACCCTGAAAACTTCTTCCAAGCCCTCATAAGTCTCATGGTTACCGGTTACGAAAAAAGCAGGGGCATTTAAACTATCAATAGATTTGAATGTGTGTTTGTGTAGTCTGGCACTTCCGTCAACCATGTCTCCAGTTATAAAAATCACATCAGGATTCAGTTTATTGGTTTCATTTACTATTCGTTCCATGTAACCCGAATTTCGAATGGAACCAATATGAATGTCACTCAGGTGAACTGCCTTTAAATCCTGTTTTAAACCATTTAAGTGCATTTCTATTTCATTTATTTCCAATAAATAACTGTTATAGATCGAATATGCGCTGATGATGATGGTTAACACTATTATTATAATACCTGCACTTTCACGAGGTAGTGGGAAGAAAAAGGATAACAACAGATAGATTATCAACATAAAAAGCAGATAAAATGATATTCCCATCCATGCTGAAGCCAGAGTATAGAATATACGGGTGAAATTGTTGGAAACCATCCTTTCTATTAAAGTGGCCAGGGGATAAGAAATAGATGCAATTATCATAACCACGTAAAATGTGTTATTCAATGGTAAACCCAGTAAAAATGACATACCATACAATACATAGTAATTAAGGACTAAAAATCCCACGAAAAATAGTGATATGAACATTGCATACTGTATAATTCTTCTCATTTAAACCGCCTTTAAATCCCTAATTTTATTACAGTTATGCGAATTAATTCATTCCGGTTCCTAAAATCATGTTACGTTATTTTAATCCTTAAATTTCCTTATTTGATAAT
>JAUNXM010000112.1:2550-6412 GCA_030539815.1 Methanobacterium sp. | reverse complement strand
ATTAACATGAAAAAACTAAAAGATTTAGCATCATTTATAAGATTTGAATATGATCTTCTGGTTTTAAAGAGAGTATCAAAAATTATTTCTCAAATAGAACATGGATATTGTGTAAAACAATATTTGCCTGTTAAAGATCAATATAAAATTGCTTTTATTGTTCCGGGCATGGTATCATATAGTGGTGGGCATACTTCCATATTACGATTAGGCACTTTACTATCTCAATTAGGACATGATGTGTATTACATCACATATGATGGTACTAGTAGGGAAAAAATGGAGAAAAGTGCAGAAATTAATTTGCCAGGATATCAAGGTACTTTCCTAGAACAAAGTGAATTAAATAAATTCAATTCAGATATAGGTATAGCTACCTACTGGGAATCTTGTTATTGGCTGCTTGCTTTTCAAGATATTTTTGATTATAAAATGTATTTTATTCAAGATTTCGAACCATATTTCTATGCTATGGGTGACCTCTATTATTTGGCATTGAATACATACAAATTTGGATTTCACATGGTAAGTCTTGGAAAATGGAATAAATCTATTGTGGAACGTAAAACAACTGAAAAAGTTGATTATATTGATTTTCCAGTTGAATTAGGACAGTATAAACTTAAAAAGAGAAAAATTATTATCAATAAACTTGTTAAAATAGCATTATACTTAAAATTGGATAGTAGAAGAGCACCCTTTCTTTTAATCCAACAAATTGGTTATCTTCATGAAAAATTATCAAAATTAGGATATGAACTAGAGGTATATGTATTTGGGTTAAATAAACATATTAAATTGCCATTTATTAAAAATTTAGGTAAACTCAAAACTAAAGAGTTAATTGAATTATATAATGAATGTCATTTTGGATTAGTTGCATCACTGACTAATATTTCATTAGTTAACTATGAAATGACTCTTTCAGGCATCCCGGTGATAGATCTCGCTGATGGTAGTGCACCTACCTTTTTTTCGGAAGAAGAAATGATTTTTATAAATTCTAATATTGATGATTTATACAATAAAGTGATATATTATTTAAATCACCAGGATGTATTAAATGATGTTCTTGAAACTTCTCAAAATAAAATAATTAATAAAAGATTGTCATGGGAAAATTCATCAAATCAGTTTAATAATATTATTTACAGGAATGTTTCTAAATGACCTATAATACATTCACATTAAAAAAGCTTTCAATTTAAAAGACTATCAATTATATGTCCTTCCATATATTCTCAACCCTTGAATCCTTCCATTGGTTAGTTCATTATAATTTATCACCTGAACATTATTTGAATCACCCCAAACAAAGTAATAAGTAATATTATTGGCAATTAATTCATTTTTGAGTTCAACAGGGTCAATAATATTCTTGGGTAACCCATAATATTGGTTGTTCAGATAATAGGAAATCGCTAATGTATTTTCCCAATGACCATTGGATGCGATGTTCCCTTGTAGGCCATAGTCATTTTGTAAGGTTTTACTTAAATCATACAAGCCATTATCAGTACTGGGATAAATAAACAATTCAAAAGCTGGAGTAAAGATAAAAGATACCATCAAAATTACTAAAAATATATTTCTGAATTTTAAACTAAGATTCTTTTCTTTATACAGCGTACTAATTATATAAAATCCACAAAACATCATTAAAGTAATTGCAGGCCATAAATAACGTTCTTCAACGAAAATAAGCAAATATCCTGAGGAATATATAAATATGGTGAGCATTATATAAATCAATCTGTTTTTAAAAGATCTCTCGGTCTTCAATTTCAGGATAAAGTATAAACTAATAAAAATTATTGCAAAGGATAATAATGAGTAATATTCAAATATAATAGCTGTTTTGAGAAGGTTGTCCTTGGTTAGTTTTAACTGAAATTCAAAATATTCCCGTGATTCAAAGGGACTCCAGTCATTCAATTTAACTAATGAAGGTTCCTCCCAAGTACTTGTGGCACTTGGATTTGGGGGCCTAATAAGTCCTATGGAATAAACCGGATGATTACCATACTCAGGACCAACAATTGCGTGATTATATTCTGTTGTAGTCCCAATGGTTGGTTTATCATATTTTAAGCTTAAAGTTGTGATCCATATTCCACTAATTGCCAGAAATACTACCAATCCCACAATTAGATTTTTTTTTACACCCTTTCTATTTTTTTTAAGTCCTTTAAAATAGTATAAAAAATTGAAAAAAAGGAAATGCACCATGAAAAAAGGAAAAATATAAGTTTTGGTTAAAAAACCCATACCACCCAGAAACCCACATATAGCACCATTAATCCAATAATTCGGATAATTTTCATCGAAAATAAAACTGAAATAGTAAACAAGCAGGCAGACTACCAGTACATCCGGTGTGTCCTTAAATATTGAATAAAATAAAATCATGGGGATTGAAGTTATCAATAAAACTTTTTTCACTGTTCTATTTAAATTAAAAGTGAGACTTAGCCTATTCAAGCTGATTATAGTAACAAAACCGGCTACTAAAGACACTATCCTAGTCACATATGGTGCAGTTGATACATTATAATCAAAAAAAATGATTGGTGTCAGTAACCAGGAGTAAAGAGGACTCCAATATCCGTTAATGGCAAGTGACCAGCATCCATTTACATAATTCTCAGCTATAGATAAATATGAAATTCCATCGGTTCCAAGATTAAAATGATAATAATTGATGGAAAATATTGCGAGAATTGAATATATAATTAAGCTTATGCTTAAATCAAAATTAGTGATAAGAAAATTCTTTTTTTCCATTAAAACCATCTATAATAATCATTTTTCTTTTATTAATCATCTAGAAAAACATCTATTCCCATGTGATAAATAGTTTTTAGAATTTTATTCCATCAAAGAATCCATGATAATAACTGATAAAGAGTTTTCTATTCCCATAATAAATACTAAGTATTAGGGGTAGTATGAAGAATCCTATTATTTGGTAGATAACAAAAAAAGCATAATCACTCTTTTTAGCCCATTTTCTCATAAAAATCCACCGGTTACGTGTTATATAATACAAGCCTATTGGTTTGCTGATCCCTCCACCAGATTGGGATACTTTATGCCAAATGTGGGCAGTGGGGACGTATAAACTCTTATAACCCGCCTGATTAGCTCTTAGGGTCCAATCACTTTCTTCAAAGTATAAAAAGTACTTCTCATCCATCAAACCTATTTTCTGGATGGCTTCGGTTTTAATAAGAAATGAAGAACCACTAACGTATTCAACTTCTCTTTGTTCATCGAACTGTCCTTGATCAACTTCGTTTGTGCCGATTTGTATCCCCCGGCTTAATTTCCAGGATATTCTGCAACCTGCACTCCAAATTACGTCTGGTTTGTCATAAAAATAAATTTTAGGTCCTAAAATACCAATTTCTTCCTTACTTTCTCCAGTTTTAACCAGATCATCCAGTAAATTTTCCCCCACAACAGTATCGTTATTTAAAAGTAAAACATATTCCGGATCTAGATTATTTAAGGAAAACCTTATCCCAATATTATTTCCTTCAGCAAATCCATAATTTCTATTATTTTTTATTAAAGTTAGAGAATATGAATCATTTTTGTTTAGATATCTTAACTTTATACCTTTTTCATAATTATCAAATTCTTGAAGGAATAGGGGTTTATTTTCAGGGTTATAATCAAAGTATTGTGATACAATCTTCAATTCTCCTTTACAGTATTCTCTTATTTTGGATAGAGACTCGTCATTGGAATTGTTGTCTACCAACACAACTGAAAAGTAAGGGTAGTCGATTTTATAAACAGATTCCAGACATTCTATGGTGTCTTTCCACCCATTATAGTTCACAATAACTATTGTAAC
>JAUNXM010000112.1:0-2540 GCA_030539815.1 Methanobacterium sp. | reverse complement strand
CATAATAATCATTAGTACTCAACACGGAACAATATTAATGGGAATTAAACTTCTATTAATCTTATAAAAAAAGATTAATTTATTTTAATTTTTTTCTAAGCAACTTATTTTCCTTTTGAACTAGATATATTTCCCGTTTTAAAAGGCTTATCTGGGTTGCAACAAATCCAAATATTAATATCTGAATCCCTGAAAGAATAGTTACGACCATGAACAGCATTAATGGTCTGGTAGGGTCTAAACTACCAATTAAATACAAATAAAAAAGGTATATGGCGCTGATTATTCCAATAACGCACATTGTTAGTCCAACAATTCCAAAAAGCATCATTGGTTTCTCGTAGAATGTGAATAGAAGATGGGCTATAGTTGTTGATTTTATTTTTATTTTTGATTCACCAAATTCTCTTCCCTTAAGAACTACTGGGATCTCCTTTATTTTAAAACCAACTGCATTGGCTTTTGAAAGTATTTCGGGGTTAATTTCTGTTCCTGAGGATTCTATTTCTATGGAATCTAAGACTTCTTTACGATATGCTCTTAAAATACCTGTAACGGTACTTATATTTCCGGTGAGTGCGTAGCCAACGATTTTATTGGCCATCTTACTTATAAATAATCTGTGAAATGGTATTGATTCTGTTTTTCCCCCGGACATGTACTGTGAACCAATTACAATATCAACAGCAGCAGAATCCAGTGTTTCGATTAATTTAGGAATGTACAATGGATCGTAACTTAGATCTGCATCCAGAGTAACAACCACATCTCCACTTGAAAAATTAAAACCAGTAATAAGTGCCTTACCCATCCCCATGTTTATAGGGTGTTCTAAAAGGATGATTGGGGAGTTGGTGGAAGCATACTCTTTTACTAGTTGGCTGGTATTATCCTGGCTTCCATCGTTTACAACCAGAATTTCGTAATTTTCATAATAATCTTTTAGAATTGCCTCTACTATTTGCAATGTCTTCAGGACATTTTCTTCCTCATTATACATGGGGATTATTACAGAGATCTTCATATACAACAATTAGAGTTTTAATTAGTTAATATAATTTCTGAAAAATTATCAATAGATGGTGGACAGTTTTAATTAGATTCAATTTAGAATATTTAGTGATTACTAAATTTGTTGACTTATTGTTTTTGATAAATTTTGGTATGTAGTATTCAAAAATAGTTTAGGCGGTCTAAAATATTTTATTCATATTTTATTCTAAAAAAAATAAAAATTAAATTTCTATAAAAATTAGATTTTGTTCAAAGTCTTGAAATGTTTAGGTAAAGGTTTCATTTTGGCAGGGGCACCTATCGCCAAATAGAATGGCGGTACATCTCTAGTTACAATAGCCCCTGCAGCAATCATGGATCCTTCTCCAATTTCAATCCCAGAGAGGAAGGTAGAATTTGCCCCAATAGACGCACCTTTCCGTATTATGGGGCCTTTAAGCTTATAGTCACCTCTCAAAGGGTACCGATCGTTAGTAAAGCAGGCACATGGGCCTATAAAAACATGATCTTCGATTAAAGAATTTTTAGGGATATAAACATTTGATTGGATACTGATATTATTTCCAATTTCTGTGTGGCCTTCAATAACGCTATTGGTTCCCAGGAGGACTCTGTCACCTATTGTGGTTTTTTCCCTAACCAACACTCCATGACCAGTTTGAAAATCGTTACCAATTTCCACATCATTATAGATCACGGTGTTCGAACGCAGCAAAGCGTTTTTACCAATTAAAGGGGGTTTTGATCTGAATTTATAACTGACTCCTAGTGTCACATTATCATGAACTTTAGGTTTGCCAATATTTTCTTCAGAGTCAACTCCAAAAAACATATTTTTGAAATTGACTTTTTCATTGGAACCCCATGGGTTTTTGAATAATGCCATAATACTCCAAATTTTATTGATTAAATCCATTTCCTAGGCAGTTAGTTAACATATATTATTAAACTGGTACTTAATCAATTTTGCTATTGATTATTTTTAATCAACTATACTCTTTAATATCATAAACCTACAATTTAATAATGTTAAATTGGCAATATAATTGTTATAATTTTAATGAGTATAATTTGAAAATTTATTTAGTGATAGTGATAATATGATTGGTTTATAGTAAAAAATAGTTTAATATAACATGTATTAAGAATGATAATTAGATGAAACACATATAAAACTGGTATTGATATTGATTAATACAGTTGATATTATTAAAATTTATTATAAAAGATTCATATGACTATTTTGACACGAATTAAACGTTTTTCATTTCAAAATAAGGAGATAATAATTCTCTTATTAATCTACGTCGTATTATATTCATTTAATCTTGGTAAGTTTCCAGTTGTCAATGGTGATGAGAATTGGTTTATTAATCCTGCCTATGATTTGGCCACATTTGGTAAAATGGGCACAACCATGATCTATGGCTCTTGTAATCTTGCTAATTTCACTTACTGGCAACCACCGGTATTTATTTTATTAATGGCAACTTCTTTTAAATTATTAGGTTTTGGAGTTATACAAG
>JAUNXM010000111.1 GCA_030539815.1 Methanobacterium sp. | reverse complement strand
TCCAAAATGTTCATCTTCAGAATATTCTTCTCCAGAATACTCATCTTCAGGATAATCTTCCCCGGGATGCTCTTCTTCATAGTATTCTTCATCATAATGGTCCTCGTATTCATTAGCTTCGGCCTCTGCCTTTTGGCGCATTAAAGTGGCACGTTCAATGGATTCCTCCAGGGTGAGCTGCGCATCCCGGGGTTTTTCATAATCTTCTGGTTTTCTTCGCCTTAACATGGCCACCAAGGACATGATAATAGCCACCAGGAAGAGTATTTCATTCAAGTTACTGGATATAAATCCCCATTTCATGTTGCTGGCAATGAGGGGTATAAAGAGGACGAAGAAGAGTCCCAGAACAAATCCGATACCAGCCCGGAGGGACCAGGTCATTTTCTCATCACTGGGCCAGATACTGGTTATAATGGCGTAACCCGGTAAAAATAGGATCAGAACTGTTGGTAATATAGATAATGGATATCCTTTAAGTAGTCCAGCCCAATTCGTTATTAAAACCGCTGCACTCAGGATGATAACCAGTAGAAGGTCTTTCTGTGATGAGAGTTTCATAAACAGTTGTTAGAGGTGAAGAGATATAAATATTATGGGAGTATAAACTGGTTGGTTATTTAGTAGTAAGGGTTGAATCATTTTTTCCCTTTATTAAAAACTGAGAGATACCCTTTAGATCATATATGTGGCGGTTTTTTTTGAAAATCTTATATCAATTTAACATACCTTATATTCTAAAAAACCTTATAATATCCTCTAAAAATCTTATATCTTCTTAAAAAAAACCTTAACTGTTCTCTAATAATACCTTATCTTGAAAACAAATAATAATCACTTTTTTCTCACCATGCTTGTAATCAGATTTTATTGTCTAAAAAATCTTCAATCAGTCTGATAAAGGCATGGAAGTCTTTCAGATGAATCTGTAAAGTTTGGAAAGCCATTTTATCATCAATAGTCCCATAACGGTGTACTACAATGTTACGGAAGCCTTTCATAAGTTTAATATTTTCTCCCATCTCCCTGTCCAGTATCCCTGCTTTTATAAGTTTTTCTGGGATGTTATTTTCATCATAGGGTATTCCCTGACTGAGGTCCGAGTTTATTATGGAACATATATCCCAGACATTTTCAATTGAATATTCTATTCTTTTATAAATCCCGTCTTTAACCAGGCCCAGTTCAAGAAAATCATCAAAGTCTGGGGGGAGATGGTTCCTGACTAGATCTATGCTCTCCTCTATTTCTTTCAATTTATTACGGATAATGTCAGTTCTCATGTGATCATTTCCTCCCCAATGTAGTCATAATAGTATTTCTTGAAATCTAGAAACTCTTTCATGGTTTGATGGGCCACATCATGCACAAAATAATTATCCCTGAAGTAGAGTAGTTTTCCTTTTAAAACATCCTTCCGTATGTACAGGGGGAGCTGGTTGAATATCTGTAGATCATAATCATCCCCGAGAAGTTCAGAAAGTATTTCCAGACGGAAACGTGATGCATCTTCCTGGCTGCCAGAATAATAAACACAAAGGTCAATATCAGAATCTTCCCGGTCTTTTCCTTCCGCTACCGAGCCATAAAGAACGATAAACTGGACTTTGTGGAAGTCTTTATGGGCTTTTATAATCTCCAAGGCCCGGTTGATCATGGTGTTTTTATCCTGCAAAATTATCACATCAGTTGTAATTATGGGTAAATGATTGTTTACTTATATTAAAATGAATTTAGTTTTTTAAGATGAATTTTGAACTTTCAGGTATCTATTTCTTTAAGTGTACTATTTCCCAATAGAACCCAGATATAACTCATATTTAGGGCGGTAGAGTTCAAATTCCCTGGCAGTTTCAATGGCAATATCATAAAGCAGATCTTCATCCTTCACATGCCGAACTATACCTTCCTTGATGACCCGTGGCCGTATGTACAGGGGGAGATCCTGGAAAACCTGGACATCAACCTGTTCATGGTAAGAGTATTCTATCCTTTTATCCAGGCTCTTTTTTAGTTTATCTGGATATAAAACCAGGCACAAATCCACATCACGGGCTTCCTCTCCACGGGCATAGCTACCGTAGAGTATAACTGCCAGTATATCTGGATCCTTTTCCATCCTGGTTTCCAGTTGTTGGAGGATGGTTTTTATCCCCTTACCAATCATTCTATTCCCCTTATAAATCATCCTGACTCTCCAGGAATTCAATCACTGCCTGTTTAAACAGGGTAATATCCCCCAGATCCTGGGTGAATATTTCGTAAACCCTCTGGTTATCAATTTGAGAATATCCATGCACCAGTACGTTGCGGAAACCTTTCATTTTCCGGAGTTTCATGACCAGATCTGGATTTAAAACAGTTCCACTCATTTTATCCAGGAAATCTTCTTCCTGGTAGGGTAAGCCCAGTTTCATCTCCTTCACCAGAATGGCTGAAATATCCATAACCGCTTCAATGGTTATTTGAAGCAATCTTTCCAGGGCCCTTCTTTTCACTAGATCATGGATATATTCAGTGGAAGAAGAAGGCATTATTTCATCTATCTCCCGTAGGTACTGATCCATCTCATCTATTTTAATGTAGATTCTCTCTTTATCCATTAAGAATTCTCCTGGGGACTTGCTACATTATATATAATTTTTAAGTATTATACATTTATTAGTACGATCTTAAATTGTGTATAATTGAAGTTTTTATAAAAAAACCAATACTAGTATAATTGTTACCTGAAGGGGATAGAATTATCTGAAGGGGATAGAAATTTTTTTAAACCTTCAAAACATTTACATCAGGGATTAGAGTAAATAAAGGAAAAGTAAGGTTGATATAAATGACCTATAACTCACCAACCGGACTGGAATGGGAGAAACTTTACCAGAAAGCAGTAGAATTCAGGAATCTCAAACCATGGGAATGGATGGGGGATGAGGAACTATTCGCAGTCAGAAACCCGGAAACTGGTGAAACAGCCTACTGCTGCGTGATGGGTCAGATGGGAGAATTCCTTGGCATGGCCGCCTACAGGGGCCCTGATGGTCTGGAGACATTTTTCCAGATACAATCCGGACAGATCTCCCCGGATGACCCGGATAGCCTGTACTTGCAGAGAGCCCTCTTGGTTTCATACGAAGACCGGGAAGATATTGCCGATGAGGATTACGATGTAATGAGGGGACTGGGTCTACGATTCAGGGGTCAGAATAGATGGCCCCTGTTTAGAAGTTTACTCCCCCACTATTACCCATGGTTCCTGGAAAAGGATGAAGCCCAGTTTTTAACGGTGATACTGGAACAGGCCCTGGATGTATGTAAACGCTTGAAAAATGAACCGGAATTACTCATACCAGCTAGTTTCGGTGAAATATTCATCAGAATCCCTGAAAAGACAGTGGAAGGACTGGAATGGAAGGATGGATGGATCGATCCTGATGATGATGTAGGTTATTCTATTCCTGAAGAAGAGGATGATTCCCCTATTCCTGGTGGCACTGATTCATCTATTCAGGTTTTAGATGTTGAATCTTCCATTTCAGGTGTTACTGAATCTTCTATTCCTGATGAAAGTGATTCTTTTATTCCTGGAAAAAGTGATTCTCCTATTACTGGAGAAGAAAAACCTTCAAATACATCCCTCCCGGACATGAACGAACTATTGGAACTTAAAAAAGATGGTGTCTGGGAAGTAGATTTCTACTATTATCCTGAAGCATTGCAGGAGTCAGAAGATGAAAGACCCTACTTCCCAGCTACCATCACCTGGGCTGGTCTACAAACCAGGGATATGATGGAGGTGGGACTCTATAATCCCCGCCAGTGGAAATCATCCTTCCCGGAAACCTTCCAGAAATCCGTCCTGAAAGCTAATCACCTGCCTGAAATTATACACTACGAGGATGAGGATCTCCTCCCCCTGCTGGAACCAATAGCATCCCAGCTGGACATTGAACTGGAAGAGGTTTTCCAACTGGAAGTTCTGGGTGAAGTCCGGGATAATATATTAGGATCTACCGGGGAAAATCCATTATCAGGGATTCTCGCTGGTTTGATGGAGGATGAATCCCTGGTTAAACTACTGGAGATGGCCATGGAAGATGAGAACCTGGCAGCACTCATCCAAAACGGGAAAATGGATGAGTTTTTCAGTGATGAAAAGTACAGAATTTAATCCAGGATGACAGTGAGGATTCGGGTGGAATACCAGTAATATTCATGGACCAGAGACCTGAAAACAGGTTTCAATCCAGGGAGGATAAGACCAGTCAAACCTATTTCTCTAAAGACTCTGAGGATAGTGAATTATTAAAACCAGAAAACTCGGTCTACCAGTTCATAATCGACCTGGAGGGGATCCAACCACCCATCTGGCGGAGGATACTCATCCATGGGAAGAGTACCATGAGGGATTTGCACCAGGCCATCCAGGATGTTATGGGCTGGCAGGATTATCACATGCACCAGTTCCGTGTTCCGGACCCCTTTTCAGGTAACCCACTTGAGATGAAAAATCATGATGAGGAGAAGGAGATTGGTTTTATATGAAAGAGAAGAGAAGCATCTGGAGAGATCTGAGGAAAAATTAAGTGCAGCCTGTGTCCTTTTTGAAAATAAAATGTTTAATGATGCGTTAAGTGAATCTATAATCACATTTTCATGCGGAAACTATAATTAATGTGATTAATCCTTTTTAGGATAAAAAAAGTACATATTGCTATTATAATTTTTTAAGCAGATATTTTTTACCTACACTCCAATAATACTCTAATTATAAAAGATCTAAAAATTCTTCAATAGTTAATTCGGCATCTTTAATTAGATTTCTTAGTGTGCCTCTTTTTATTTCGTTATGGTTTGGTACAGAAAGTGTTGCAATGTATCCTGCTTTTTCCAGGATGATGTGACTGCCAGTTTGCCTTTTCACGATCCATCCTGCTTTTTGGAATGCTTTGACAGTTTTCATTCCAGAGATTACAGGGAGTTTAGGCATTATACAACCACTTCTATGGTTTTCCCGTCAATAGTTTGGGTGGCTCTTTCGTTAATAACTTCCATACAGCCACGTATTGCATCTTTGATATTTTCAAGAGCTTCTTTTTTAGTTTCACCTTGAGAATGGCATCCAGGTAATGCGGGACAACTCACATTGTATCCTCCATCTTCTAAATCTTCTTTAATAATGACTTTGAATTTCATTGCAACCTCCGGAATATAGTTTTTATAATTTAAGTATGTTTGCAGATTGTATAATAAATTTCTTTTGGCTGACAATAATAGATTGGATACTTATCCTGTGAATTAGAATATATTTTTATCTAGTAAAAATTTTATCTCTCTAACAAATGGAGAAAGATTATGTTCATCTATAAAGCATTTGGACTGGAAATTGCATCAGAAATTGAACTGCCGGGAATGATTGGTAATAGACTCTGGGGAGGTGATCCTGATGTTCGGATCATCCTGGGAGAAGTGGATCAATCCCTGGTAACTGGTGCAGAAGTGGAGGGAGCTAACTACCTGGTTAGTGGGGATGATGTTTATTTATGGTGGGATGACATTGGAAAAGTCCGGATCAGTAAGGGGGAAATGGTTACCGTGGAACCAGTTGCCGATCTGGAAGGAAGTGATGAACTCAACCTGATACCCTTCATACTGGGGCCAGTGATGGCCCTCCTCCTGCACCAGCGGGGATTTTTAGTCTTACATGGTAGTGCGGTTAACGTAACTCGTGGGAAAGATTCTCTGGGTGGAAGAGATTTAGCTGAGCTGGCCTCAGCAGTGGCCTTCCTGGGCCACCGTGGAAACGGTAAATCAACCACTGCCATCCACCTCTACGTGGAAGGGTACCCCCTGGTGGCCGATGACATCCTGGCCATAAAATTCACTGGAGACGGGAATCCAGTGGTTTATCCTGGTTATCCCCACGTGCGTTTATCAGACGAAGCTTACCACCAGGTGAAAAGCCATACCGATATTTTAACCCCCATCCGGACCCTGGCTGGTAAAGTATTCTGTGATGCATCCTGTGAGTTTTCCCCGGAACCAGTACACTTGGAGAGGATCTACGTTATTGAAAGGATCCTGAAAGAAGAGGGTGGAAGTACTGGAATTTCGGTTTTAAAGTCCCAGGAAAACCTGATTGATCTTATCAGGCACTCGGTGGCCAACCGGATCTTCCAGCACACCACCCAGAAGGAGAACCTTCTAAACTGCGCCCAGCTGGTGAATAATGTCCCGGTTAAAAGACTGGAACTGGTTCATTCATTCAAGGATATCCAAGATCTCATTGATGCCATTGTAGCGGATCTGGAATAAAGTGCTCCAAACTACTTCTTTTATTTATCAATATGGCTCATCACTAATTTTTTTGTTCCAAAAAGTGAACATATTTTGGGAAAAATCAATATAAAATCTGGAT
>JAUNXM010000110.1 GCA_030539815.1 Methanobacterium sp. | reverse complement strand
TACAGTTATTCTAAAATTACCAAAAAAAAAAAAAAATTATTTTCAAATTAATAGAGGATAAAAAAATAATCTTCATAATCCTGTGAATATTTAACTTTTTTCTATCTCTAAAATGACTTCCTAAAATTAAAAACCTGTTTTCAGTCCTTTATAATCCTTATAAAGCTGCAAAAATAGTTTTAGTCTGTTGATTGATATTTATATTTATAAAATAAGGATAAAAAAAGGTTTGTGGAAAAAAGTGGTATTGATGAATCAAACACACTATTTTCCAGATATTATTTACGGTTCGGGGATAATTTAATTGGGTTCCAGGAATTTACTTGGATTGATCATCTGTTCCTGATTCCCCTATTTCTTCTCGAGTTTCCATATCTGGTCTCAAAGATTCTTTTTCGGATTTTAAAGCTTCTCCCTCACTTAAAATAACCTTCAAAAATTCTCCAGTGTAAGAACCACTCTCAGCAATCTCTTCTGGAGTTCCCTGGGCAACCACCATTCCCCCACCATCACCGCCTTCTGGACCTAGGTCAATGATGTGGTCGGCGGTTTTTATAACATCCAAATTGTGTTCAATGACAATTACGGTGTTCCCACCATCACGCAACCTTCCCAGTACTTCCAGTAACTTACGGATGTCTGCAAAGTGTAGTCCAGTGGTGGGTTCATCCAGTATGTACAGAGTGCGACCAGTACTCTGGCGGCTAAGCTCTTTGGCCAGTTTTACTCGCTGGGCTTCCCCTCCAGAGAGGGTGGTGGCAGGTTGTCCTAGTTTAATGTAGCTTAAACCCACATCATTCAGGGTCTCTAGTTTCTTCCTGATCCGGGGAATGTTTTCAAAAAACTCCAATGCTTCCTCCACAGTCATATCCAGAACTTCAGAAATGTTTTTACCCTTATAACGAACTTCCAGGGTTTCCTTATTGTATCTTTTACCTTTACAAACCTCACAGGGAACGTAAACATCGGCCAAAAAGTGCATCTCTATTTTAATGATCCCATCCCCGGTGCAGGCCTCACACCTACCACCTTTAACATTGAAACTAAACCGCCCGGGCTTGTAACCTCTTTTCTTGGCAGTAGGTGTCTGTGCGAATATTTCCCGGATGTAGGTGAATACTCCTGTGTAAGTAGCCGCGTTAGAACGTGGGGTACGGCCAATGGGGGACTGATCAATGATAATGGCTTTATTCACATGTTCAGTGCCGGTGATGGAGTCATGCTTACCTGGGTTCATGTGTTTACGGTTTAAAGTTCCATAGAGTCCTTTGTAGAGCACATCATTAATGAGGGTACTCTTTCCCGACCCTGAAACCCCAGTAATGCAGGTGAATACTCCCAGGGGGAATTCAACATCGATATTCTGCAAGTTATGTTCACGGGCACCAGCCACGGTTATGTAGTTACCATTGGGACGTGCACGGTTAGTGGGGATAGGTATAGTTTCCTGCCGGGATAGATAATGACCAGTAATTGAATCAGGGTTTTCCATTATTTCCTGGGGAGTTCCTTTGGCGGTGATCCAGCCACCGTGTTCTCCGGCACCAGGGCCAATATCCACCACATGGTCAGCGTGCAAAATGGTGTCTTCATCGTGTTCCACCACAATAAGGGTGTTTCCAATATCCCTGAGCTTTTTAAGGGTTTCAATAAGACGATGATTGTCCCGCTGGTGCAAACCAATACTGGGTTCATCCAGAATGTACAAAACACCCACCAGTCCCGAACCTATCTGGGTTGCTAAACGTATTCTCTGGGCCTCACCACCAGATAAACTACCTGATGATCTTTCTAGGGTAATATAATCCAGGCCAACATCTTTCAAGAATTTTAAACGTTCTTTTATTTCCTTCAAGACCTCCTGACCTATGAAACGTTCCCTTTCAGATAATTCCAGGGATTCGAAAAATTGGTATGAATTTTGAATAGGCATCTCCACTACTTGGGGAATGGTTTTACCACCCACAGTAACGCTACGGCTTTCTGGACGCAGCCGGGTTCCATCACAGGCTGGACACTTACGGTCGCTCATGAAATGGCCCATGTAGCTGCGCATGTAGTTGGACTTGGTTTCCATGTAAATACGTTCCATACGCCGCACCACGCCCTCAAAATAACGATTCACCCGATGTAATCGGTTTTTCCTCTGGAATACGAATTCAATTTTATCTGGAGAACCGTAGAGAATTATGTTCTGGTACTTCTGGGGGAGGTCCTGGAAGGGGGTGTCCATGCTGAAACCATAGTGGTCAGCCACTGCCCTTAACATCTGCCCATAGTAATTATCACGGTGTTTGGATTTGCTCCAGGGCAGGATTGCTCCCTCATTCAGAGATAATGCCGGGTCCGGTACCACCAGATCGGCATCAATTTCCAGTTTACTTCCCAACCCATTACACTCTGGACAAGCCCCGTGAGGGTTGTTGAAGGAGAACATACGTGGGCTGATTTCCTCGAAATTTATTCCACAGTCTGTGCAGGCAAAGTGTTCACTGTATATCTTCTCAACGGTATCTTCACCATTACCATAGACTCCAATTAAGAGACCTTCACCCAGTTCCAAGGCGGTTTCCACAGAATCTGCCAGGCGACTTTCAAAGTCACGGTCGTATCGGATGACCAGGCGGTCCACAACCACTTCTATACTGTGCTTGAAGTTTTTTTCCAAGTGGAATTCATCGTCCAGGCTGTGAACTTCACCATCTACCCGTACCCGTACAAATCCTCTTCGTCGCAGGTCATCAAACACCTTTTGATGTTCACCCTTCCGATCCCTTACCAGTGGTGCCAGTATCTGTATTTTGGTACCTTCTTCTTTTTGCAGTATGCTATCCACTATCTGGCCTGCTGTCTGCTGACTGATGGGTTGGCCGCACTGGTGACAGTGGGGTGTTCCTATACGTGCGAATAATAATCTTAGATAATCGTATATTTCGGTTACCGTTCCCACAGTGGAACGGGGGTTCATGCGCGTGGTTTTTTGATCTATGGATATGGCAGGAGACAAGCCTTCAATGTAATCGACTTCAGGCTTTTTCATCTGCCCCAAAAATTGCCGGGCGTAGGCTGATAATGATTCCACGTAACGTCTCTGTCCCTCGGCATAGATGGTGTCGAAGGCTAGAGAAGATTTCCCAGAACCACTTAATCCCGTAATTACCACTAACTTATCCCTGGGAATCTCCAGGTCAATATTCTTAAGGTTATGTTCCCGGGCCCCTTTTATTGAAATAACTTCTTTCTTGTTATTCATCAGTCTAAAACTCCTTTTAAACCTGATATGGTTCGAAATTTATTTTCAAGTATCAGTTGGTTGGTTACTATATATTTTAATCCTAATTATTAGTTTAAACTCATTTTAGGCACTAAATTTAGCCAATAAAATTCTAAATATTGTTGATTAAATATAATTTTGATTTTTAACTCAGTTAATTTAGTGTGCATCGTTAGTTCAGTGCTTAACTTCTTCCAATACCAATATTTTATCCCTGATCCTGGCCGCTTCTTCAAAGTCCAGACGCTTGGCTGCTTTTTTCATTTCTTCTTTTAAATCTTTTATGAGGAGACGGAGTTCATCTTTGGGCATTTTCTCCAGATCATCCCTCATTATAACGTCTTTTTCTCTAGTTTTCTCTTTCAAAGTCCTTTCTGTACTCCGAGGAGTGATTCCATGATCCTTATTATATTTTAACTGTAATTCTCGCCGGTGGTTGGTTATATCAACTGCGTTACGGACAGAATCAGTAATTTCATCGGCGTAGATAATCACTTGACCTTCCACGTTACGCGCAGCCCGGCCAATGGTCTGAATAAGTGCTGGTTGTGAGCGGAGGAAACCTTCCTTATCTGCATCCAGTATACCCACCAGGCCCACTTCTGGTAGATCTAAACCCTCCCGGAGGAGGTTCACTCCCACCAGACAGTCAAATTCCCCCCGACGCAGGTCATCGATAATATCGATCCTTTCCAGGGTGCTGATCTCAGAGTGAAGGTAGCGTACCTTGACCCCGGCCCGGGCATAATAATCAGTGAGGTCTTCGGCCATGCGCTTGGTTAGGGTTGTTACCAGTACTCGTTGATTTTTTTCACTTTTTTCCCGGATCTGGCCTAACAGGTGGTCAACCTGGCCCTGTACAGGATGTAACATTATTTCTGGGTCCACCAGTCCGGTGGGTCTGATGATCTGTTCCACTACTTGCTGGGACAGGTTTAACTCGTACTGGGCTGGGGTGGCTGAGACGTAGATCACCTGATTCTGGAGGCTCTGGAATTCTTCAAAATTTAGGGGCCTGTTTTCTCGGGCAGAGGGTAAACGGAAGCCATAATCTACTAAAACATCCTTTCGTGCTCGGTCTCCTGCGTACATACCCCGGATCTGGGGTACAGTTACGTGGGACTCGTCAATGATTGTTAAATAATCATCAGGGAAATAACGTATTAAGCTGTAGGGGGTTTCTCCCCACTGGCGTCCGGAAATATGCATGCTGTAATTTTCAATCCCCTGGCAGTATCCCATTTCCTTCAACATTTCCAGATCGAATCGGGTACGCTGTTCCAGGCGTTGAGCTTCCACTAATTTATTTTCAGCCTCCAAGACACGGAGCCTGTCCTCTAATTCTTCTTCAATAGCTTTTAAAGCTTTATTCATTTTTTCAGGTGAGGTTACGAAGTGTTTGGCTGGGAAAACCACTATTTTGTCCATTTGCCGATTCACCTGGCCTCGCACATGGTCTATGAATGAAAGTCCATCCACCTCATCACCGAAAAGTTCTACTCTTATTGCAGTTTTTCCTTGGGCCGGGAAGATCTCCACCACATCACCCCTAACCCTGAATTTTCCCCGGCTAAAATCAATATCATTCCGCTCATACTGCATTTCAACCAGTTTTGAGAGTATTTCTTCCCTTTCTATCTGTTGTCCTTTTTCTAATTGGAGAACCAAGTTCCCGTAGTCTTCTGGTGCACCAATACCATAAATACAGGACACACTGGACACCACGATAACATCATCTCTACTGAGGAGTGATTGGGTGGTACTGTGCCTCATCATATCAATTTCTTCATTGATGGATGCCTCTTTGTCGATATAGGTATCGCTCTGAGGGACATAGGCTTCAGGTTGGTAGTAATCATAGTAGCTGACGAAGTACTCCACGGCGTTATTGGGAAACAGTTCTTTGAATTCCTCGTAGAGTTGGGCAGCCAGTGTTTTATTATGGGATATAACCAGGGTTGGCTTTTGCACTTCTTTGATTACGTTGGCCATGGTGAAAGTTTTACCAGAACCAGTAACCCCCAGGAGGGTTTGATGATTCATTCCCCTATTTATTCCATTGGACAGAGATTTGATGGCCTTGGGCTGGTCGCCTAATGCCTTATAATTTGATATAAGTTCAAATTTGTTCATTTATCAATCCTCTCATTCAAAAACAAAATATAAATTTTAAGGTCAGATCTAAAAATAGATTATATCAGTTTACTATACTTTATTATACTATCCTATTCCCAACAATGTATATATAAGTCACTGATCTGCGAACTGTTCGTGATCTCCTTAGATTTATAGATGGTGTGGATCAATCTATCTTCATCAAAATTAAAGTAAATATTGTTAAAATATCTGATTAAATTAATTTTTTGAGGGATGGATTATGTCAGTAACCATAAAAGAAATAGGTGAATCTTTAAAAAGGGCAGGAATGCTTGAAACTATACCGTTATGTGTTTATGGTCAAAACAGCATACCTGAAGACGCAGTGCCAATGGTTTCCATTGATCCCTGTTCTGCTAAAGCCATGTTCTTAGCAACTACTGATGAAAGTATTCCCCCTCTCTACATGGGGCAGGATTGCCTTAAAGGGGTGTGTATGGGTGGAATAACCTGGCTGGGATTTGCCAAAAAACTGTCCCCTTATATCAGGTACTTCGTGTCCACTGGTCATGAAAATTTCAGAGAGGGGGAAGCGGAGTATTTAAAGGCTAGTCCAGAGATATTTGATAAATTCAGGGAATCAATAGGTGAAATAACTCTACCTGGAAAATATTTGGTAGTAAGATCATGTGATGATTTTCCAGAGGGAGAACTTAACACCGAGGACAGTGATTTTCGATCAATCCTATGTTTGGGAAATGCTCAGCAAATCCGTAACCTGTGTAGTTTAATTCACTTCAGAACAGAAAATCCATTCGAATCAATAATAGCACCTTTCGGACCAGCCTGTTCAACCATGATAACCTATCCTGCGCATATGGCACAAAAAACTCCTGAAAACGCTGCTTTCATCGGGCCGGTTGATCCCACTGGTAATTCATGGTTCCCCACAGATTACATGGCCCTGGGAATTCCATTAAATATGGCTAAAGACATGTGTAATGATCTGGATGATTCATTTGCAGTTAAAAGACCGGAAGTAGCCTATCCCTCCGAAAATAAC
>JAUNXM010000109.1 GCA_030539815.1 Methanobacterium sp. | reverse complement strand
AGATATTTTTAATTAATATATATTTTTTTTGTAATTTTGTTTAATTTTCACGTCGGAAGTTGAATTTCCGCATACCTTTTCCGGCAAAGAGTTAATATGGTTTGTGATAACATATTAATGCGAATGTGGACAATATTGTCATTTAAGATAAATATCTGGATGTGTAATAAATTGTTCACATTGTCGACTTGAATTACATGATAATATGAATTAAAAACTGTAAAAGGAGGTGAAAACGATAAAAAACAAACTAATAAAGCTGACATTAGCACTTGCATTCATCTTAATATGCATAGGAACAGTATCTGCAGCAACTGCCGATGAAAACATCACTATATCTGCTGTAAATGATACTCCTGATCTAGAAACCCAAGAAACCCTACAGGATGTTAGTATCAGTGGTAAAGTGGAGAAGTGTTCCGATGGAAACCCATTCCCCGGAGTAACCGTAACCACTACCAGTAGTGGAGAAACCATTTCAACCACTACCAACGCCGCCGGTACCTATTCTCTCAACTTTAAAAGCAGTTCCACTAATTTCCAAGTAACCGCCAGTGCACCAGGACACCAACCATCCACTCAAGAAGTAACTGTACTTCCTGGAGAAGATAATATCTACCGGGATACCGCTGACTTTAAATTAGGAATGGACACAGTCTACGTAGCAACCACAGGTAACGATGCTACTGGAGATGGTACCGATGCTAACCCTTACCGAACCATTGCAAAAGGGATAACCGAAGCAAACCCTGATGGTACAGTAAATGTGGCTGATGGAACATATCAGGAACACCTTACAATCGATAAGAATGTTAACCTGGTGGGCACCAGTCAAATCGGGACCATCATTGATGGAACCAGTAACGGACGACCGGTAACCATTAATGGCGGGGTCATTGTAACTATGAGTTATTTCACCATACAAAATGGAAGAGTAACCGGTGGTTCTGTCTATGGAGGTGGAATCTTCAACAATGGTAATCTAACCCTCAACAACTGCACAGTAAAGACCAACCAGGCCAACCCAACCACTTTTTATGGATCCAGTTACGGGGGAGGAATCTACAACGCTGGGATCATGACCATCAAAGGTAGTACGGTTGAATACAACTATGCTACCGGTTACTATGCCTATGGTGGGGGAATCATTAACTATGGCGCCATGAGTATTGAAGACAGCACCGTACAGAATAATAACGCTGTCAGTTCTGGTGATGAGGCTCTGGGTGGTGGAATCTACAACGAAGACACACTTACCATCATTAACAGCACCATAAAAGGGAATATAGCATGGAATGCCTACCCAGATGACGCATATGGTGGTGGTATCTACAACTACGGGACCTTAATTATGGATAACACAAACATGGAAGGTAACATAGCACGTGGATACTACGCTGTAGGTGGAGGCATCTACAACTTCTATGGTAACATGGAAATCAGTAACAGTAACATCAATAAAAATGAGGCTCAAGCAAGCGGGTCCTCATGTTACGGTGGTGGAATCTACCTTAATGGTGGTAGTTTAACCTTAACCAACAGTAACATCAACCAAAACACAGTAACCGGACCATCAGGATATTCCGCTGAAGGTGGTGGTATCTACAACTCTGGAGCCAACATGAACATCAATGGTGGGAGTGTAAGTTCCAACCAGGTTAACGGAGGAGATGCCAGGGGTGGTGGAATCAGTATCAGTTGGGGTTATCATAATATGTGGCCATAAATGGTTGCACTATCCAGGATAACGCTCTCTATAGTACTTCTACTTCCTATGGTGGTGGAATCTACTACCTTGCGGGCCCTGGTTACAACACCGCCACCATGACTATCACTGACTCAACCATCAAAGGCAACACCGCCATTAATGGTGGTGGGATCTACAATGACCAGAGTACAATAACCATCACAGGATCCACTATCCAAGAAAATAATGCCGTTACAGGGGCTGGGATTTGGAGTTCTGGAACAACTAGTATCTCTGATTCAACAATCACTGGTAACGTAGCACTTATCCAGGGTGGTGGAATCCACTTCCAAGGTGGTACTTTGACGGTTACGGATTCAAACATAACCCACAACACTGCTACAACTTACGGTGGTGGAATCTCAAATGATGGTACTTTACACATTCAAAACTCGGCCATCAATGATAACACAGCCCAGTTTGGTGGTGGAATCTACAACATCGACCGGGAAGTGGTTCTTGACAACACCGAATTACTACGAAACACTGCAAACGAAAGTGTCGGACTAGGATCAGCACGTGGAGGAGCTATTTACAATAACAATGGTGTAGTGACCATAGATAATAGTAAAATCAATGATAACACAGCAAATGCTATCGGTTGGGCATATGGTGGAGGAATCCATACTATTGGTGGCAGTTTAACAGTAACCAACAGCGAAATCAATCACAATACCGCAACTTCAATTGCTTACGCATATGGTGGAGGAATCTACACCAGTGATAGTGTGGTTACCATGAAATTCAACCGCATAGTGGGTAATTCCCCTAAAGCCATCTACCATTCCCTCGACTCACAATACGGGACTGTAAATGCCGAGTACAACTGGTGGGGATCCAATAATGATGCCATAATCAGTTACTTTGGTAGTGTAGATCTCTGGCCATGGTTATACATGACCTTCCAGGCTGATCCAACCACTATCCAGCAGGGTGATACTTCAACCCTAACTGCTAACTTCAACAATGCCTGGGATGGAGAAAATCCGGTGACACCTTTCGATCCAGTAATTGGACATTTACCGGATGGAACACTAGTGACTTTCACCACAGATCTTGGTCAGGTGGGCAGTCAAACTGTGGATAAGCCAACAGTGAATGGTGTGGCTACCGCTACACTAACTGGAACAGAATCCGGCCTTGCCAACCTATCTGCCACTCTGGATGATGAAACCCTAACCCTTAACGTGGAGGTTGAAAATGATCCGTGTGCCAATGTGACCATCACTAAAACAGGTAATGGTCCATTGAATGTGGGAGATACTGGTACTTTCACCGTAACTCTGCATAACAATGGGCCTGATGCTGCTCATAACGTGGCAGTTACGGACGTGGATGTTCCTTCCGGTTGGACTGTGACTCCTTCTGTGGGATCATGGGATTCAGCTACCAAAACCTGGAGTGTGGGAACGCTCAATAATGGTGACAGTGCAACCCTAACCATCAGTGGACAAATTACCACTGCAATGGCCGGGACCACCCTCACCAACACAGTTACCGAAACTCAGGATGAACTGAACCAGGAAACACAGACTGCAACAGCCAGCATCACAGTTAATCCTCAATCTCCTAAGGCTGATCTGTACATCAACAGCTGGTCCAGTAAAAATAACCCTCGTGTGGGTGAAATATTCACTATTACCTTTAAACTGGGTAATAGGGGACCAGACACAGCAGAAAACGTGGTATTTACATTACCACTGCCTGATGGTGTGGAATTTGTGGATGTAAAGGTGGACCAGGGCACAGTAACCTACGATCCTGCTACCCGGACCATTACCTGGACCTTGGGTGATGTGATTGTGGGAGATCCCTACGCATGGGTAAATGTTAGAGCACTGAACCTGGGAAGTTTCATCTTCCGACCAACACTCACCACCAACACCGCTGATCCTAACCTTGAAAGCAACATACAAGTGTTGAATGTGAATGTTCAGGCAGCCGGTGGATCATCTGAAACTGTGCATGCTCAGACTGTGGGAATGCAGGAAACCGGAACACCAATGCCAGGAATAGTTCTAGCCATCCTGATGGTACTCGGAGGATTCATCAGCACCCGGAAAAAACAATAAGAGGTAAACCCCTAAAACCTCTTTCCCCCCTTTTTTTATTTAAATTAAAATTAGATTAACCATTGGCCAATAGAATCGTATTAGGTGTTCAATCCTTGTTTTATTGGAAAAGATATTCAACCTAATAAATCTTACTCATAACGGAATATAACGTTATTAGACAATTCCCTGAGCCATCATTGCCTTTGCAACTTTAAGGAATCCTGCAATATTAGCTCCAACTACATAGTTGCCTTCAAATCCATATTCTTTAGCCATTTTATCAATATTTCTATATATGTTAACCATGTTTCTTTTTAATCGTAAATCAACTTCATCAAATGACCAGTGCATATTTGAGCTTCTTTGTGCCATTTCCAGTACACTGGTTGTAACTCCACCAGCATTAGCTGCTTTTCCTGGTAAGAACATTAATCCAGATTTTAAGAATAATTTAGTAGCCCCAGGAGTTGAAGGCTTATTTGCTCCTTCGGCAACATACTTAACTCCATTATCTATAATTTTTCTTGCTGAATCTTCATCTAACTCATTTTGAGTAGCACAGGGAAGAGCTATATCACATTTTATACTCCAAAGACCAGAACTACCTTCTTTATAAATGGTATCCGGAAAATCATTTAAGTATTCATAGATACATTTTCTTTCTTCTTGTTTGATATGTTTTACAAACGGAATGGATATTCCATTTTCGTCATAAATGTAACCTTTTGAGTCAGACATGGCAATAACTGTTGCTCCAAGTTGTATGGCCTTTTCCGCTGCATATATAGCCACATTTCCCGAACCAGAAACTATTATCTTTTTACCTTCCAAAACTTCTCCCCTTGCCCTTAAAGCTTCTTCCAAAATATAAATAAGACCATAACCTGTGGCTTCTCTTCTTACCAGAGATCCACCATACTCTATTCCACTCCCGGTTAATACACAATTGTGCCTGTTTACAATTCTATTATACTGCCCAAACATATACCCTACTTCTCTTAAACCCACACCAATATCCCCAGCAGGGACATCAATATCTGGCCCTATATAATTTTTAAGTTCAGTCATGAAACTCTGGCAGAATCTCATAACCTCAGCATCGGATCTGCCTTTTGGATTGAAATCACTCCCACCCTTTGCACCGCCAATTGACATACCGGTTAGACTGTTTTTTAAAATCTGTTCTAATGCTAATAATTTAAGAACCGATAAATTAACCGTCTCATGAAAACGAAGCCCTCCCTTATAGGGGCCAAGTGCACTGTTGAACTGAACACGAAAACCTCGATTCACCTGTACTTCACCATTATCATCAACCCACGGTACCCGGAACATAACCACTCTTTCCGGTTCTAAAAATCGTTCTAAAATCTTTGCTTCCTTAAATTCAGGATGCCTTTCAAAAACCACATTAAGACATCTTAAAATCTCAGTTGCAGTCTGAATGAACTCTGGTTCATAAGGATTTTTTCTCTCAAGCTCTTTTAATACATCATCTACGTATGTCATATCCTCATCTCCTAATTTAGGAGGGTAATCATTGATTCCTCCTCTAATCAAATATTAAATGTTTCCCTAACTTCCCTCTCTAATCAAATATTAAATGTTTCCCTAACCTGAAATTCTATATCTTTAGAGTTTATTCTTCCTTTCTAATACCTTTTATTTTCAATTACCTTTACTAAATTCTAAAAAAAATTCATCAGGAGTTGCATTTTTTTTGGTAACATTTATGCCACTGTGAATGGAATAATGCATTGTTACTTGTAATATTGATTGTAGAAACCATACTCAGTATACTTGGTGGAATAATATCCAGTCGGAAAATACCTGGTGGAATAATCCAGTCGGAAAAACAGATAAGGGACACCCAATCCATTTTTAACCTTTTTTTATTTAAAATTCAAATCAGATTAAAAATTGACGTTTGTTTATTTATTAATTGTGAACATTATTACAAATGACATGGATTCTATAATTTAGCTGGATATATTTCTAATTTTTTTCTATAAATGTCAATGTATATATAATTCATAGTTCATATTAATTAACAAGAGTTTAGGGAGGTTTTTCAATGAAAAAAGATGGGATACTAATTTCAGGAATCATAGCAATTTTGATTTTGGTAGTAATGGCTTCCGGGTGTACCAACACACAAACTGGGAATAATACCGGCTCTGGAGAAAAAGTTGTTGCTGAACTTACTCTTCCGAAGACCAACGGCAGTGCCAGTGCTTCTTCTAGTTCAGATTACAATGTAACAATACCCGAAGGAGCAAAATCTGTTAAAATCAAATACGAAGGTTTGCAAGCAGCTACCACTAGTATCGGGGGGACAGATGTGAGCAGTATGGCAACTCTCGGTGTATTTGCTTTAAACGTGGTGCCAACTGAAGGTCAAGGCTATGCTGATTTTTCTGGTAACGTTGTTTCCAGCAAATCTGTGGATGTTGGTGGTGGCCAATCAGAGGGTACCGTAGAGTTCGATCAATCCGGAATTAAAGGAGTGTATATTACCGGAGTAAATGTTAAAGGGAAGGTAACAGTCTCTGCAATAACTTAAAATAAAATGTTAATGGGGATGAACATCAGTTCAGAAAAGTGTAGACTAAAAAACCATGGATAATAAGAGGTAAACCCCTAACACCTCTTTCCCCA
>JAUNXM010000108.1 GCA_030539815.1 Methanobacterium sp. | reverse complement strand
ATGCAGTGGCGGATATAATGGGAGTATCATTTGCTTTACATGATTTGGGTTTGGGTAAAGAGAAAGTTTTTGGACTTCCCCCTGCCATGGGGGGTGGTCGAATAAAGACAGATCACGGAAATCTAAGTGTCCCTGCACCGGCCACCTTGGAAATTCTTAAAAATGTTCCGGCAAGGGGAGGTCCGGTGAACCATGAACTCACCACCCCCACTGGAGCTGCTTTACTGGTGAATATGGTTGATGAATTCACTGATTTTTATCCATTGATAACCAACAAAAAAGTAGCATACGGGGCTGGAAAGTTAGATTTAGAATTTCCAAATGTTTTAAGGATTATTTTGGGTACTTCTCCAATCCCCACTGATAAAATTTCAATCTTAGAGACCAATCTAGATGATGTTACTGGAGAAGTGCTGGGTCACACAGTAGACCGGCTCATGGAGGAAGGAGCCCTTGACGTGACCATAATTCCAACAATTGCCAAAAAAAACAGACCTGCTCATCTTTTAAGAGTGATTACCACGTTAGGCATGGCTGAAAAACTTTCTGAGACCATTATTCGCGAAACAGGTACTTTGGGTGTCCGGACAATTCCCTACGTTCACCGGAACATTGTCAACAGGGAGATAGTTCCAGTTTGGGTTGAATTAGGGGGAAAATCTCTGAAAGTAAGGGTTAAAGTTGCTAAAATAGGTGAAGAAATAGTAAACGTCACTGTTGAATATGAAGACGCCCGGAAAATTTCAGAAAAGTTAAAAATGCCATTGAAAGATGTTATCAGATTTATTAATCAAAATATAACTTTTTAAATATATAATCTGCAAATAAAATATTGGGAGAATAAATTCCATGGAAAAAAGAAAAAAAGCCATATCCATCCTCTCAGGAGGTCTTGACTCGGCTGTTGCCACATCATTACTGGCTAAAGCTTACAATGTACATGCTATAACCTTTGACTATGGTCAAAAGAGTGTGGAGATGGAAATAAAATCTTCAAAGGCTATATGTGGAAAATTAGGCATTGAACACACACTTATCCAACTTCCATGGTTAGCCCATCTGGGAGGCTCTGCTCTGACCAGTGAAGAGAAAGTTCCTGAACTTTCCATGGACCAGCTGGATGATAAAGAGGTATGTGATGAAACCGCCCGAAAAGTATGGGTTCCCGGTAGAAACGTTGTTTTTTCATCCATTGCCTTATCATTTGCAGAGGCTGAAGGTGCAGAGAAAATTATAGTAGGCTGGGATTTGGAAGAGGCAAATACATTCCCTGATAATTCCAATAAATTCTTAAATGCATTTAACCAGCTTTTAAATATTGGATCATTATATGATATTCAGATTGAAGCGCCACTTATTGATCTAAATAAGAAGGAAATTGTAAAGTTGGGATACCAGGAGGGAGCACCTTTAGATCTCAGTTACTCTTGTTATTTAGGGGGAGAAAAACACTGTGGGCTATGTGAATCTTGTATGCGGCGGAAAAGGGCTTTTATGGAATTAGATATTGAAGATAAAGTTGAGTACTCAGAATATTGAGAATCAAGTGCCAATAGAGTAAAGTACAAATATTTAAGGATCAAATTATATGATTTCCTAAAAATTGCACAGGATCACATACATTGTTATCCCTAAAATGACTATCAATTCGCACGGTTGAGATAAACAAAACTAAGCTAGACACCACTTACCAGAAAATCAGGAGTAGCAGAACAGTTTTGTAGGCCAACTTATAATATTAGGCTGGTGGATATTCAGGAGGTATTAGATTTGAAGGATGAAGAAATTAAAAAAGCCATTGATTTTTACCGATCTCTAATTGAAAATGAAATATCAAATGAAAGAATCGTTAATGGCAAACTTATCGGCCCTCGGAAACTCATAAAGCAACATCCTGTCGATTTAAAAGATATAATTAATCCTGAAAGGCCATTTTTTGATAAAGATGTTGTTGATGATCTTGATCACCTGTATGTCACCACATTTAGGTTTGGAAACTTTAAAAAGCCGCTTTCTCTGGGTAAAACTGGTTATGGTACTGAGATAATAGCAGGGATAGAACTTGGCACTAAACTGGTCAAAAAAGGTTTCATTAATAATTTTAATGAAATTTCGGAATTTTTAGCCAAGTACAAAATGGGAATTTTTGATGTGTTTAGCGAAGAGAAAATTGAAAATGGTAAAATGCTCGATTTACGTGTTTATGAATGTATTGAGTGCTCTAAACTCCCTAACGTTGGGGAACCAATATGTTACTTTGAAACAGGTATGATAATAGGTATACTGAAAGAGTTAACCCATCAAGAGGTTTATGCAGAGGAAATAAGATGCTGGGCCAATGGTTATTCTTTCTGCCAGTATAACATTATCATAAAAGATTAAAAAATTAAAAATATTTCACTCAAAAAATCAACATATAAAGTTTAAATTGAGTTATAGTTAGAGGTTAATATAATGGTTGAAACTAAAAAGGAAATGTTAGACACCGTTTTATCATCATTTTTGCAGGTGGGACAAATAAAAGCCTGTGCCATTGTTTCCAAAGAAGGTCTACTCATCAGTTCCCGGACCCCTCCAGATGTGGATGCCCGAATATTTTCAGCACTCTGTTCCACCATCATGGGTGCTGCCGAGGCGGCTTCAACACAGATGAAAACAGGTTCCGTGAGCGAAATTTCACTTAAAACTGAAAAAGGAAATATATTATTAATACCTGCAGGATCAAAGGCCATATTCACTGCTTTGACAGAAACTGAAGCTCAAATTGGTCTTATTCTTTTTGAAATGGAATCTAAGGCCAAAGAGATTGAAAAAATTCTTCCGGGTCCTTAATTTGTTCTTCCTGTTCCTTAAATAATTTAATCTTTTGATAATATTTTTATTCTTTGATAATATTTCTTCTAAAATTGGTTGGAGAATATATATTATTTTGTTATGGTCAATTCCATCTAAATTATAACAAAAACAAAAAGAATGATGGTTTTATTTGATAACCATCAAGTTATCCCCTGCAGCAACAGTATCTCCTTCATCCACGAAGATATCTTGAACAGTCCCGGATTCAGGGGCGTGAATATCGTTTTCCATTTTCATGGCCTCCAGAACCGCTACTACATCCCCTTCTTTGACCTTGTCTCCTTTTTTTACCTTGAGTTTTAGAATCATCCCTTGCATGGAGGAGCTTACTCCGCCTTCTACTGGTCCCACTGGTTTGGATCCTTCAGCGGGTTCTATCTCCAAAAATCCAGTGGGAACCACCTTAACTTGGAAACTTTCACCGTCAACGTCCACTTGGTACTCGGTAGGTACTGTAGGGGGAGTAATATTGTTATTATCTGATTTTGGGGGAGCTAATGGTTCTTCTTCAGTTTCTCCTCTAAGGAATTTCAAAGCCACTGCAGGGTAAAGGGTAAAAGTTAACACATCTTCCTCTTTTTTAATGATCCCCAGCTCCTCCCCTTCTGCCTTGAATTTTTCAAGTTCAGGCTCTAGAAGATCAGCAGGACGGCAAGTTATGGTTTCATTATCTCCGATGATCTTACGGGCGATTTCAGGGTCAATAGGTGCTGGTGGCCTACCATAAAATCCTTTGATGTATTCTTTAACTTCTTTGGAAACATTCTTGTACCTTTCCCCGCCAAGAACATTCATAACCGCCTGAATACCTACGATCTGGCTGGTAGGGGTAACCAGGGGAGGATAGCCTAAGTCTTTCCTTACCTGTGGCACCTCAGCTAGAACATCCTCGTAACGGTCCAGTGCATTCTGTTCCTTTAGCTGTGAAACAAAGTTTGAAAGCATTCCTCCAGGGATCTGGTAGATTAGTACATCTGTATCCACCCTCTCGGTGATTGGATCAATAATACCACTATATTTTTCCCTAATTTCTTCGAAATACTTTTTAATCTGATTTAAAAGCTTCAAATCCAATTCAGTATCATAGGGAGTTTCTTTCAAAGCAGCGACCACACTTTCTGTTGGTGGTTGGGAAGCCCCCCATGCTAAAGGGGATATGGCAGTGTCTAAAAGATCAACCCCGGCTTGACAAGCTGCATAGTAACTCATAGGAGTCATACCGCTGGTACAGTGGCAGTGCAGGTTAATCAGCAGATCAGTTTCATCTTTAAGAGTTTTAACAAGTTCATAAGTATCGTGTGGTGATATGAGTCCGGCCATATCCTTAATGACAAGAGAATCGCATTCCAAAGCTTCCATTTCCTTGGCTAGTTCTACATATTTTTCTATTGTGTGGTAGGGGCTGGTGGTGTAACTTAATGTTGCCTGTACGTGGGCATCCTGTTCTTTGGCAACTTTGATGGATAGTTCCATGTTTCGGGTATCATTCAATGCATCGAACACACGGAAAACATCTACACCGTTTTCATATGATTTTTCAACGAATTTCCGCACCACATCGTCGGGGTAGTGTTTGTATCCCACCAAGTTCTGCCCACGTAGTAGCATCTGCAGTGGAGTTTTCCTCACCAGCTCTTTAATGCTCCTTAACCGTTCCCAGGGATCCTCATCTAAGTAGCGGATGCAGGTATCGAAGGTGGCCCCTCCCCAACATTCCAAAGAGAAAAATCCCACCTTATCCATTTCCTCGGCAATGGGGAGCATGTCCCTAGTTCTCATCCTTGTAGCCAGGAGTGACTGGTGTGCATCTCTAAAAGCGGTTTCAATTAGCCTAATTTTCGTCATGATGACCCTCAAACTGCGATATAATTAATTATAAACTAGAATTTTAATGTCCTTATATACTTAGTGTAACCTTACTTATATCCTTACCTTAAGTGCACCAGATGCAGGACCATAAAAAATTTATGTATTGATTCAAAGGTCCTTAGATATCAGGGTATTCGAATATTTTATAATATTTAAAATTATTGACACACCATTACCTCCCTGGAAAAATTTAAAAGAGTGTATGGAACGTCAAAAAGAACTGAATAAGGCCCTCCTGGAGAAAGATATGCGTCCACACATATTAGGGGGGATGTCTGGAACTACAGTTAGAAAAAAAATAATTGCTAAAAATTAGTAGAAAATGCAAATTAATTGCAGATTATGGAAAATTAATAATTATGGCAAAAATTAGTATATAGGGAATTTATCTTTCCCTTTCACCAGCAATGAATTCATCCACCATCTCTTTAGCAGTATCGTCGGTGAACTGCTCTGGGGGGTGCTTCATGGTGTAAGCACTAATGGAGGTTAGCTGTCCTCCGGTACCCCTCTCCAGTGCCAATTTGCAGCACCTGATGGCATCTATAACACACCCGGCTGAGTTGGGTGAGTCTTCCACACTGAGACGGAGTTCGATGTTCATGGGCACATCCCCGAAGGTTTTTCCCTCCATCCTGAGGAAGCAGAGCTTGTTATCCTTCTGCCATGGTACGTAATCGGAGGGGCCGATGTGAATATTTTCCGGATCCATCCTCTCACCCATCACTGACTGAACTGCCTCGGTTTTTGATTCTTTTTTGGAATCCAACCGGTCACGATTAAGCATATTTAAAAAATCAGTGTTTCCACCGGTGTTTAACTGGTAAGTACGCTCCAATTTCACACCTCTGTCGCGGAAGAGGTTGGCCAGGGTCCTGTGGGTGATAGTTGCCCCAAT
This sequence comes from Methanobacterium sp., assembly GCA_030539815.1. Classification (GTDB taxonomy): domain Archaea; phylum Methanobacteriota; class Methanobacteria; order Methanobacteriales; family Methanobacteriaceae; genus Methanobacterium. The sequence goes on along the minus strand of JAUNXM010000108.1, from coordinate 1,001 downwards.
CTGGGCTTTAATGTCATCTCCAACCATGGGTATTCCCTTCTCTTCGAACTTAGCTGCCCATTCTTCGTCACTAACGATAAATACTGGCATGCAGTTAATGTATGCACAACCGGCGTCCAGGGCACATTCTGCATAGAAACGGGCAGCCTTCTCTGATCCAACTGGGAGATAGTTTAAAAGGATTTCTGCTCCTGTATCTTGGAGAATTTTTACAATATCTTCTTTGCCCTTTTCAGAGTCTTTTGAAACTACAAATGTATGATTTTCAGGATATTCTGCCATGTGCGGGGCTACACCATCCAGAACACAGCCCATTTCCACTTTCACACCGCTAGGTTTAATATTTGGGCAAAATACTGTGGTGCAGTTTGGTGGGGCGTAGATAGCTTCATTTACGTCCATTCCAACTTTACGAGCATCTATATCAAATGCAGCCACCACTTCTATGTCTGATGGTTTGTATCCTTCAATTTCCCAGTGCATCAAGCCTATTGCTTCTTCTGGCTTTTTATCCGCATAGTAGTAGATACCCTGGATCAGTGAACTGGCACAATTGCCTATACCAATTATCGCTACCCTTATCTTTTCCAATTTAACACCTTCTAAAAAACATCAAATATACACGTAATGGTGGTGTTTGATGTTATGATAAAATCAATACCCTAATTTTATGGTTCATAAGCTTAATTAACTTCTTCTGAGTGTAAAGTTAGCCTAATATACTATTAAATGTTTCGTCCAATCATCTATTAAAAGTTTGTGAATAGGAGTTTAGATAATAATAAGTTGAGAGGTTAGATTATGGGATTCTTGAAACTTATTTAATCATGTTTTCAAGGGTTAATATGCCCATTGATCCGGCAATAGTCAATCCAGCACTCCATAGAATAATTCCTATACTCATCCATAATATTAAACTGTTTTTCTGAGCACCCAATCCAATTCCAACCGCGGCACCCAGTGGAGCACCAAAAATCAGGGGTGACAATAAGCCCAGACCA
>JAUNXM010000107.1:4731-6860 GCA_030539815.1 Methanobacterium sp. | reverse complement strand
ATTAAATATATTCAAAATACCATAATTAAGCTTCATAAAGAAATGATGATACAGATCACATGTCTTTATCTGACCAAAAATAAAATGATATAATATAACTTTAGAAATTAGTGATAGTTTTGACCATTTACTTATATATTATATAGGAATCAAATTCATATGCTGAACTCATTTATTGTATAATATCCTACTAGTAAGAGAATAATTCAATTTTAATAAAAGTGGTAACTGATGATTGAGAATAAAATAAAAATCCTGAGAAAAGCAGCAGAAGTTTCTACAGTACAGGATTCAGATTATATATGGTGTGTCATTGCTGGTAATGAAGACATGGTTAACAACGTAGCATATTCTGCGATAATGGACAAAGACCGTGTAAAAGTACTATGCAGAGAACACATAACCACCAGAGAATCATTCGTAACCAAAAAATTTGATTTTATCATGCTCCATGGAGAAACAAGCAAAATAAGAGAATTGAGAATTATATGTAAATATAATGGTGGTGCATATCTCAAAATAGCACCATATTACGTTAAAGATGACAGTAATCTTCTTTTAACGGTTGGTCCGGACAATGCCATTAAAAAATTTGTGGGGGATTGTGAAAAAAGCATGGTAAAGCTTTCCTTCCTGATTGAGGATCAAACCACTGGATTCATCGAAACCGATGTCTACATAACCAACATGTTACCGCGTTTCATTCGTAACACCATAGACCCCTTATTTAAAATGGCCGATGTTGCATTATCGACTGTTTTGATTTCTGCTGAGGAAGAAAACATCCCCAAAATCAAAGCCCTTGCCAGATCCAATAAGATATTCTTAATCGAATTTAATAAAATTTTAAAGAAGTAGAATAAAAACTAAAAATCCAAGGAGGATTAAAATGTTCAGTTTTTTAGGTAAAAAAGAGGAAGTAGAAGAGGAAAAAAAACAAGCTCTGTCCAACACTTTGGGCATTGACTTAGGAACCCTTAACACAGTGGTGGCCAGACCATCCGGAGATAAATTCGACTTATTCAAAATACCATCAGTAGTAGCTGTTAAAAAAGAAGACCCAAGTTATGTGCTGGCAGTTGGTGAAGAAGCCAAAGCAATGCTCGGAAGAACTCCCGAAGATATTATTGCCGTAAGACCACTCCGGCAAGGAGTCATTGAAAGTATTGCCCAGGCAGAGTCACTGCTACTTTATTCCATGGACCTAGGTTCCGGTGAAGACACAGCCAGTATCGACCGCATTGTAGTTGGTATCCCTGGAGACGCTTCAGAAGTGGAAAAAAAAGCTGTGGAAGATATTGGAAAGAAAGCTGGGGCTAACTATGTTCTGGTAATAAGTGAAGGACTGGCAGCAGCAATAGGCGCTGGTCTCCCCATCGCTGAAGCCTCAGGCACCATGGTTATCGATATAGGTGCTGGGTCCAGTGATGTGGTGGTTATATCCCTAGGTGGAATAACAGATATTGAAACCATACGCAGTGGTGGAGACGACATCGATTCGAACATCGTAGAGAAAGTTAAAGAACTCTACAACGTAGAAATCGGTATACACGAAGCCGAGAAAGCCAAAATAGAAGTGGGAATGGTTCACTCCGAGAATGATAGTGAAAATGGTAAAACTGAAGTCATCGGTAAGTCCATGGAAACCAACAAACCACAAAAAGTGGAGATTGACTCCACCTTAGTGGCAGATGCTGCTGAACCAATTGTCGTTAAACTGGTGGAAGCCCTGGCTAAAGTATTGCAAAGAATGTCCCCTGAACTCATTTCTGGGGTTTACAACAAAACAGTAGTCGTAGGTGGAACCTCACAACTCAAAGGCCTTAAAGAACGTATCTATGAAGAAGTCGGTGTCCCGGTGGAGATCTCAGACGATCCAATGACCGTGGTTGCCAAAGGAACCGCAATTGTGGCTGCCGAACCACGGGCCCTGGAACCTGAAGTGCGTCTTAAAGCCATGAAATAATAAATAAAAAAAACTTGTTGACTTAATTAGGGTGGTTACCGATCATGAAAGGCGACTTTTTATGTTAGTTGCCTTAATAAAGGTGACATAAACCCATTTAAGTCATCAAACACCCTCACACACTTTATACTAATTTATAGATGGAATTTATGAAAATTATAGG
>JAUNXM010000107.1:0-4721 GCA_030539815.1 Methanobacterium sp. | reverse complement strand
AGCCGCCGCGGGACGAGGATCTGTTTTAGGACCTTTAGTTGTTTCCGGTGTTGCGGTGGAAGAGGATCGAGTTAAATATCTTGAAAGGCTCGGTTTAAAAGATTCAAAGAAGATTTCACCCAAAAGGAGAGTAGCTTTATCCCGAAAGATAGAGCGAATCGCCGAATGCCACACCGTGAATATCTCTGCCCATGATATTGACACACTTCGATCCAGGGATGTTAACCTAAATGAGATTGAAAAAATTGCCATTAACCGCATTATTGGTGATTCCAATCCATCAACCTGTTTCATTGATTCTATGGATGTTAAACCAGAAAGATTGACCAGTGAACTGGAAACCATGCATTCGGATGTTAAAGTAGTGGCTGAACACAAGGCAGATGACCGTTACCCCATTGTTTCTGCAGCATCCATAATAGCCAAAGTGGAACGTGACCGGGCCATTCAGAATATCCGGAAAACATACAGCAACGTAGGATCTGGTTATCCCAGCGATCCTAAAACTATCCAGTTTTTAAAAAACCTCTCCCAGGAACCAAATGGAGAATTGCCAGATTTCATACGTCGTTCATGGGCTACAGTTGAAAGAATACTTGGATAAAGTAAAATAATAATTGGATGAATCGAATACTATCAATTAATAAATCTTAAGTTATAATTTAGAAAAAGAAATTATAAAAATCTAATAATTCTTTAAACCCCAGGGCAATAAAAAAAATTTTATAGTGTGCCAAATAAGAGGATACGATGATTTACGAATTTTTCGCAGGCTCCTTCAACACCATCCTGGAGATGTTCAAGAGTGGAGGGGTCATCACCTACATCATTACTATAATTGGAATTTACGGAATATTTTATTCTGCAGAGAAAATATACTACCTCCGAAAGATATCCCAGGTAGGATTACCCCAGATCATGGGAGAAGTAAATAAAGCCATGGAAAGAGGAGGTTCCCTGGAAGCTTTACGTTCCATAGGCCGTTACCAGAATCCTATCTCTAAAATAGTTGCTGAGGCCCTTAAGATTGGTTTCCGTAATAATAGGGAAGTAGAAGATGCCATGGAACGGGTCTTCATTGTGGAAATGGGGCGTATGACCAAAGGGATGGACACCATACGAACCATTATTGAAGTAGCTCCCTTATTAGGGTTGATTGGAACCGTTATAGGAATGTGGTTCACATTTAAAGCAATGGGAGTGAACGCCAGCCCCACCGGCATGGCTGAAGGTATTTACGTGGCCCTTATAACCACCATTGCTGGTTTAGCCGTGGCTATTATTATACTTCCACTTTACACCCATATCAATAGCAAGATTGAGAATGAACTGGATAAAATAGAGATTGCCAAAAAGATGACAAACTGGCGTACTGCTGAGATGCGCATAAAAGTTGATTCAGATATTGAAAATGTAATAACCGCTTTGAAAGAATCTGATGGCATTTTAGAGGTTAAAGAGCTTAATCAGGACAAAGAAGCCAATATATGGATTTCAATGAACCCCCATATGCTGGAAAAAAGTATTGGCAACATTATAAAGGAAAAATGCAATACTGAAGCCAAAATAGTGGAAAGCAAATTAAAACAGTGAAGAATTCACGATTTCACTTAAATTAAAATAAACATAATTTAGGGATAACTCCATATTTTTCGGATAACTCGATTGAAGAAATAGACTTTAAGGGGATTAAGATGGCTATAGACACCAATAGTTACCGCATGAAACTGCGCAGCAGACAGGCCAGGGTTAACCTGGTCCCCCTCATTGACGTTATTTTTACTATTCTCATATTCCTCATGGTTACCAGTAGTTTCCAGGTTGCCGCTGATTCCAGTGCGGGTAAACCAGATGTAACCCAAAGCAACGGTAATTCAGAATACTATTTGATTCCAGTGGCCGGTTTGAAAACAGTTACCGTTAATGGAGTGGACATGTCCAGTGACATTCGTAACAGTGCAATTGCCGTTCACACCCGAGTAATTGACGAAGGGGAGATCATCATCAAACCCAAAGACGGGACCATCACCATCACCGCACCACCTGGGATGAGCCCTGAAAAAGCAGTTAGTATCCCCCAGGGTTAAGTTTTACACCAAAATATCATCGAAGGCTCTAATTATGAGTTAGCTAATTAAAACATTATTCATGGGATCAATCTTATTCATTAATTAATCTTTGAAATATTATATTAGGCAAAATACGAAAGACAATAAAAAAAGAATACCACTATTAAGTTGCATAATCACTTTGAATTGAAAACTGGAAAAATTTAAAAGGTGAAACAATGTATCTAGGAAGAATATTGGCAGTAGGAAGTAATAAAACCGGTAACTTTGTGGCGTATAGGGTGTCCAGCCGTTCATTCCCCAATCGGATCACCAGTACGTTCCCCGAAAGGGTGGCTGTGGTTCCCAAGGAAGGTCATGAAAAGGATGTTTTTATCAGCCCATACATAGCCTACAATTGTATACGTCTGGTGGATGATGTGGCTGTAGTTTCCAATGGATCCCACACCGATGTTATTGCTGAGAAAATCGCATCAGGTATGAGCATCCGTGACTCATTGACCCTTTCACTCATGACCATGGATTATGAGAAAGATGATTTTAACACTCCTCGAATCGCTGGGGCGGTTACCATGGATGGAAAAGCATATATCGGCATTGTAACTCATGAAAAAGTTCAAGTAGAAAAGGTTCCTAAAGGGGAAGCAAGATACATAGCCACTTACGAACATATTCAACCCAACAAAGTTGATTTTACCGCAGATAATGTGTCTGAAGCTGCTAAATTCATAATGGATGGTGGAAAATTTTCAGAATTTACAAATCCAGTTACTTCTGCTGCTGCATTTGGTAAGAATGAATGGGAATTAGAATCTATTTAAGTACCAAGAAGTTCTATTAGATACCAAAAAGTTACTAAAAATTTTCTATTGAATACCAATCTATGGAACATCTCCCCTTAAAAAAAAACCTAGTTGAATCTCAGAGAAACTGAAAAATTACTACCAACAACTAAAACAACCCACAATTATATGGAACGTCCATATTTCTCTAACTATATCTCTTAATCTGGTGAAGCATGGCAATCGAAGTTATAGGAATCAAAAGTATTCCCCTCATTAAAAAGGGAGATGATCTATCCCAACATATTATTCAAGCTGCAAAACTGCAGGATATTCAACTGAAAAATGAGGATATTCTGGTTATTGCTGAAACTGCAGTGGCCAAGGCCGAAGGTCATGTGATCCAGTTAAAACAGGTAGGACCTGGGGAAAAGGCCAGAGAAATTGCTAAGCTGACCGGTAAAGATCCTGAACTAGTTGAAGCCATAATCAGTGAGTCTAATGAAATCATTAAGGTTGGTCCAGATTTTATTATCTCGGAAACTAAACATGGTTTTGTTTGTGCCAATGCAGGTATAGATGAATCCAATGTGGAGGATGGTTTGGCAACACCCATACCCGTGAATCCAGATATTAGTGCCCATAAAATAAGAGAAAAATTGGAAAATGATACTGGAAAAAGTGTTGCGGTTATAATATCTGACACACAGGGCAGAGCATTTCGTGAAGGGGCTATTGGAACAGCCATCGGTATTTCAGGGATGTCACCCCTGTGGGATCGTTGCGGGGAATTGGATCTGTATGGAAAGGAACTAAAAACTACCAGCATTGCTGTAGCTGATGAATTATCCTCAGCAGCGTCTCTGATGATGGGTCAAGCCAGTGAAGGAATACCAGTGGTAATTATCAGGGGAGTTAATTACTTCCAGAGACTTAGAGATGAATCTGCTACCATAAAACCACTGATAAGGCCCAAAAAATTCGATGTTTTTCGTGAATGAGCTAATTGGTTCCATTAAATAAAATAATAGGATGGCATCTTCACTGAGCTTAGGAAGATTGGAATTCAAGATAAACAAAATATAAATAAAAAAAGATTTTAGGAAAATAATGTTTTAGGATTACATATGTTGGATAGTTATATGAGTTGATCTATATGCCTGTTAATCAGATGGAAACCCAACTGGAAGCTTTAACCACCACCATTGCCTACTTGGAGAAAAAGGATTCCTGTGATCCTGAGGTGCTGGAAGAACTTAAAAAAGAGAGAGATCGCATTTTAAGGGAACTCAACGTACATCAAAGATGATAAAAAGACTGAAGATTAAGGTATAAGAAGTAAGGTGAAAAATTTACCATTTATATGAAATTTGACTGATATGCTGATTATAAGATCTTCTACCCCCATAATATGATAAAATGATAAGCATCCTTTCTGGTGGAACCGGCACACCTAAACTCTTACAGGGCATGGTAAAATTAGTGAACCCTGAAGACATAACGGTAATAGTTAATACCGTGGAAAATGATTATTTTTCAGGGGTTTACGTGGCCCCGGATCTTGATACTGTTCTTTATACTCTGGCTGGGATCATCAATGAAGACACTTGGTATGGAGTTAAGGATGATAGTTTTATTACCCATGACCGGTTAAAGGAGATTGGGTGTCCCGAAACCCTCAAGATCGGAGATCGTGACCGGGCCATGAAAATCCAAAAAACCCTTTTAATGAAGGATAACCTTCTTTCTAAAGCTGTGGACATCCAAAGAAAAGAACTGGGAATCAAGTCCAATATAATTCCCATGAGTAACCAGGAATCACACATCACCATAACCACTGATCTTGGTGAAATGGAATTCCACGAATTCC
>JAUNXM010000003.1:28454-38479 GCA_030539815.1 Methanobacterium sp. | reverse complement strand
ATCTACTATTTTACCAATGTAATCAATAACCTGGTCATCTGAAAGGTTTTCAGCCAGTGGTTTTCCTTTTCGAACCTGAAGTCCACATGTCCCCCCAACCATCATTTTCCAGCCCCGTGGAGTACCAATAAGGCCTATATCCCTAACTGCAGATTCAGCACAGGAACTGGTGCAACCGGAGAGTGCAATTTTCACCTTTTGAGGTGTTTCCATTTTATGGAACATTTCGTCGATTCTCAATCCTAAGTCAACTGTGTTCTGGTGTCCCTTCTTGCATGAAGTGGTTCCTGTGCAGAATTTAACCGCCCTTACACATTTTCCAGTGAACCCCCCTGCTTCCATACCCAGATCATCCCAGATATCATCAATATCCTCTTCCCTTATACCATAAAGAGCCAATCTATGTTCGGAAGTCATTTTAATAATTTTAACCTGATATTTCTCTGATATATCTGCAATCTTGCGTAAAGTAGCAGGATCAAGTAATCCTCCCGGGATATGCGGGGCAATAGCATAAGTTTCCATATCCCTTTGAACTGCAGCCCCTTTTTCTGGAATGTTTTGTTTTCTAGTTTTCATTTCTTCACCACAATTTTTAATAAGCTGACAATTAACATGATAAATGTATTAATAGAAAAAATTAGCTCTAAATTAGTTGGAATATGATTATAGTCCGGTAAATTTTCAAAATTCAAACCCACCCCGATAATGCCTCTCAGTAACATTCCATCGATTTTTTTTCCAGGACCTTAAGTGGTATAGTGCATCATACTGTTTCTTCAAAAGTAATGGTGAAAATTGTTCCAGGACCTTTTTCCAGTTTTATTTCCCCCTGAATTTGATTAGTTAAACTGTTCACCAGTTGTAATCCCAATGAACCGGTATTTTTATAATCAATGTCTTCTGGAAAGCCAACCCCGTTGTCACTAACTCTTAAAACAATTTTATCGTTTTTATTGTGGAGTTCTACTTTAATAAAGCCGCTTTCATTGTTGGAAAATGCGTGCTTCATGCTGTTGGTCACCAGTTCATTCACTATTAGACCCAGAGGAACAACGGTGTTAATGTCTATCTTCACATCATCCGCATCGATGTAAAGTTTGATCCGTTCTGGATCAGATACCATGGTACGATAGAGGTCAGTGGTGAGTTTTTGAATGTAATCACCAAAATCAATGTTCTTAAGATCTGTTGACTGGTAAAGTCTTTCATGGATCATGGCCATGGACTTGGCCCGGTTTTGACTTTCCCGAAAGACATCGCGAGCATCTTCATCTTCTATATATGAAGATTGCAGATTCAATAAACTGGATATGATCATCAAGTTATTTTTAACCCGGTGGTGAATTTCCTTCATGAGTAGATCTTTTTCATCCAGGGCCTGTTCCAGTTTAATTTGAGTTTCTTTAAGGTCAGTTATATCCCGGGAAATAACTTGAACCTTGTTAACTATATTATCATGACCATAGACTGGCTGTAAGCTGGTGCTGAACCAAAGAGTTTGATTTCCATGGATAACAGGCATTTCCAGCTCCAAACCCTCCTCAGTACTGAATACTTTCCGGATTAATTTAATCTGTTTATCAGCAATTTCCGGTGGGAAAACCTCTCTTAGTGAATGACCCACTAGTTCAGCTGGTTCCATACCCATACTCACTGAACCTGCCTTATTGGCCATTAAGAATATGCCGTTCACATCGTAAAGAGAGATAGGATCCTTTGCAGACTCAACCAGGGTCCTATATTTCTCTTCACTCTCCCTAAGAGCATCTTTTGCTTTTTTTTGTTCGGTTATATCCTGATTTACACCCATGGTTCCAATCTTTTTACCATTTTTATCGTTCAAGATTTTGAAACGCACCACAATGTATCTTTTTTCTCCATCGGCACGAGTTATCCAGTGGCGAGTAGTGCTGGAAAAATTAGGATCATCTGCTTCAAAGGTTTTTTTAAGCTCCTTTTTCATTAATTTATAGGCACTGGGATCAACAAAACGTTCCACATATTCCTGGGCAGACATTGTGTTTCCACCCATTTCATCAGCACTAGTACCGTAAAGGGCGAAAAACTGATCATCAAAGGTGAAAAGATCTTTATCAGTGTCATACTCCCAATAAACCATGTCGGCCATGTCCATGCCTGTTTTCAAACGATTCTCATTCCATCTAAGCTCATTTTCAGCCCTTATTTTGTAAAGGGCCATTTCAAGTGTTGATTGGAGCTCAATTTTCCCATAGGGTTTAATTAAAAATCCATATGGCTTAATTTCCATTGCTTGTTTAGCTTTTGGATCATTCAATTGATTGGTTTGAAAAATAATAGGTATATCCATCTCTTTAATCTTTGAAACTACTTCAATACCATCCATATCTCCGTTGAGATCAAGGTCCATGAAAACAATATCTGGTTTGATGTCAAAAACCTTTTCAATTGCTTCTTCACCAGTGGAAACAACACTGGGAACCTCGTAACCTAATGATTCCAATGTTCTCTTAATATTCATCACTTCTAAACTCGCATCTACCAGTAGAATTTTGACATCAACCACAGAAATCACTAATACTAATATGTCTAGACCATTATTTATTTTTAATCAAAGAAATCTCAGAAAATAAAAAAAAAAATGTTTGAACAAAAAGTTTAGAATAATGACCATCCCTCTAATATGGATGTTTTACAGTACAATTTTCTGACTTGTCTTAGATTAATGAGTGGAGAAAATGATAAGAAGAGCAACATTAAATGACGTTGATCAGATAGCTACGATAATATTAAGGGCCTGGAAAGTAGCATATTCTGGAATTATAGATTCAGAATACGTGGATAATATGAATAAAGACAAATATGTTTCTATATTCAAAAATAACATTTTAAACCAGGAAGAACTAATCTATGTTTATGATGAGCATGGAGTGAAAGGTTTTATCTCTGGAAAAGAACATGAGGGAGAATATGATTGTGAAATAGTGGGATTATATGTAGATCCAGAAAAACAGAGAAAGGGAGTAGGAAAACTCTTATTTAATAAAATAAAAGAAGATTTACGATCAAGGGGAAAAATTAATCTAATTTTATGGACCCTTGATGATGCCGATAATAATGGTTTTTATAGAAAAATGGGAGGGGTTAAAAAAGAAACAAAAAAATTGAATTATGGCGGAAAATCTTATGCTGGTGTGGGTTTTATTTTTGATTTAAAGTAAGCATGGTGAATTCTTTAGGAGGTTCACCTGAGAAATCTGCAATTGTTGCATATTCGAGATAGAAAATAACAAAAATTTGGATTATCTGGTGTCTAATAGGTGATCTTACAATCTCACTCTTTCCAATTATCGTTGTCTTAATCTCAGCATAATAAGTAATCTTTATACTGAGAATTAATATTAAGATGATAATATTAAAAAAATTGTTAAATGAATAATTTATATTTTAAATACATATTTATACATTAAATACTATCTGATTTGATATAAAAAAAGGATTACTAATTTGAATATAATTTATGAATATTCATTATTATTCAGAGGTTATTGAATGTTATCTTCGGAAGAAATGGAAAATTATTGTTTCCTAAAACAAAAAGCTTTACAATTGGGAGGTATTGAGGCTAAACTTATCCCTGCCAAGAATATTTATGTGGAAAATAGAGTGACCCTTAAATGTAAATCAGGGTGTGTTGCTTATGGGAACAAATTAACATGCCCCCCTCATGTTCCTACTGCAGATGAATTCAAACAGATCTTAGATGAATACCAATATGCCCTGCTTTTAAAATTTGAATCACCAGCAGAAGCTGATGAAGAACTAATCTGTTCAATATACAGAAACTGGCTTGATCCTAATACTTCCCCTAATTCAAAACAAAAAGCGGATACGTTCTGGGCAGATTATTTCAATTTCAGTAAACAAATACTAGATATTATGCTTGAACTGGAAAAAACAGCGTTTAATGCGGGTTACACCTTTGCCCTGGCATTGGTTAATGGTTCATGCCGACTATGTGAAACATGTAATGTTAAAAATGGGATATGTGCCCATCCCAGCAAGGCCAGGATACCAGAACACGCTGTGGGAATCAATATGGTAAAAACTGCCAGGAAAGCTGGAATGGAAATAAAATTCCCCGCAAAAAATCCCAAACCATTGACTGTTTTGTTAATTGATTGATTCAGAATACACTGAAAATTAATGTATCTCTTAATCTATTTTAATACCTCATGACCAACGCCCACCCTAACCTGAGGATACACTTTTAAAAATTCAATGATTTTCTCCAGACTCTCCTGAGCCATTCCCACATCCCAGGTGTAATCACAGGGAGCAACACCAAGTTCCAGGTTTTCCTGGATGAACGCAGCATCCATGGTCAAGAGAACCGGACCATTCAACCTGTTTACCAGGAAGGAACTATGTCCCAGGGTGTGTCCCGGGGTGTGGATGGCCCACAATGATCCATCCCCTAATAAATCAACACTGGAACCTAAAAAGGGCATTATCTGTGCACGGGTGTAATCAATTTCATATAGTTTATCTAAACCCTCTAAAAAATCACCATGAACATCCACATGGTATTGGCTATATTCTCCCTTACCAATTACATAGGGAATGTCCTTGGGAAGTTCTCTGATTCCGGCAGCATGGTCCGAGTGCAGGTGACTTATGAAAACCATCTCCAGATTAATGTGGTGCTCTGTCAGGTAGTGGGCTATGTTTTCATCCTCTTCCTGCCTGTATTCATCTACGGCAGTTCCCTTTAATCCACCACATGGATCATGGTAGTAGGATGAATCCAGCCCAGCATCCAGTAGAAAATCACCGTATTTTTCATGTCGGACCCAGTGAACTAGGATAGGAACCTCCAGTTCTTCATCACCCATAACCGGGGCAAGGGGGTGATCAGGGTTGATGCTACCTCTCCGGTTGATCATCACGGTCCCGGTTTTAAAACTTTCCACATTTACCGGTCTTGAATTATGGAAAACATCATCCCAACTTTTACTGTCTGATTTTACAAATGATAAAGGTTTGATTTTCATTTATATTCCACTGAACAAATTTAAGAGGGATTAAATTAACGGGAAATTCCGGTTATTTCCCTTTTAACCGGTCCACTCCCTGGAAACATTTGTCAATGAACTCTTTTTCCATTGGTTTGGTGAGCAAACTGACCACGATGGTGACCACCACTGCCACTGGCAGTGCAATGATCATGGGATCCACAGTGGGCCAGGGAAGTGATGTGATGATGGTGGACTGGCCAATTAAGGCTTTGGAAATTCCCAATGGTTCGGCTGTTTTCTTAAAACCAAACAACAACCAGAAGAGACTAACTACAGCACCAGATACCAGCCCGGCAATGGCACCCTCCTTTGTGGCCCTTTTCCAATAGATAGCCGACACATAGATGGCCAGGAATGCCGCAGCAGTGATACCGAACCATAGAGACGTTCCCAGGGCAACTATACTTGAAGGAAGGATGAAACCCATAATTACCGCAATTAAAACTGCAATCACTATTCCAATCCTGGCCATCCTTACGGATGATCCACCTGTTTTCCGGACCAATGTTTCGTATATATCACGTCCAAAGGCAGTTCCCTGCACATGGAACTGTGCAGAGAGGGTGGACATGGCCGCAGATAAGAGGGCTACCATGAAGAGGTAAGTAAACCATAAAGGCATTGCCGCCGCAATAAAGGCAGGTATAACCTTGTCCAAGTTACCTCCAGCTGCTTGAACCGCGGTTTGTCCAGTTGTTTGGAAGAAATAAACGTTTGAAAGGGATCCCACTACATAGGCGCCGAAGGTTATGGCAAATATGAAAACCCCGCCAATTAATACTGCCCGGTTTAATTCCCGGTGGGATTTAACAGTCATGAAACGAACCACCAGTTGTGGCTGGGATAACACACCAATACCAACTCCCAGTATCAGGCTGGAAACCAGCGTCCACCAGAATGGACTGCCCAGGGAGGGCATGGTTGTCCATCCCGTGAATCCAGTGGCAGTGGCCGCTGCAGTTGCGTTAGCCGGTACCACATTCACCAGATTGGTGAGGGCCTGGTTTGCATCAATTACGCCACCCAACATCCAGTAAATTGCTATCAGGAGGAATATTGTTCCAAAAAACATTATACTACCTTGCAATGCATCAGTGTACATCACTCCCCTGATCCCACCAAATATAACATAGGCGGCCACGATTACCGCCATTACCACCAGGGCTATGTTATAATCAATTTGTAGAGTTGTTTCCACAAACCGAGCCATACCCACCAGAACCACAGCAGCGTATAAGGGCATTCCAATGAAGATCACTGCACCAGAGAAGTACTGGATGAATTTACTGTCAAATCGGCGGGCTAAAAACTCGGGGAATGTCAGGGCACCCAAGTTGTGGCCCATTTTCCTGGTGCGTTTCCCGAAGAATACAAAGGCAATGAATATTCCAATGAGGATGTTTAAAAATACCAGCCACAGGATTCCCATCCCATAATTGGCTGCAACCCCACCAAAACCAACAATAGCTGCTGTGCTGATAAATGTAGCCCCATAACTTAGAGCCATGATAAAGGGGTGTGTTTCCCGTCCTGCCACCAGGTAATCATCTGCATTCTTAGTCCTACGCCAGGCCACATAGCCCACATAACCGTTTATCGCAAGAAATATTAAAACAATAATACTCAAAATCATTAAGTCCACATAATCACGACCTGTTCTTAACTGGCAATTCTATCATTATTATTAATGATTAATGAATTTCTAGTGCCCATATATAAACTTTGACTAATTAGGGAGGATTATTATCAGCCCCACTTATTGTATCATTAATATAGCTTAAAAGCATGGGATTTACACCTATCTATCAAATTTAAATACGTTAACAATAAAAACCCTTTATTGTCCTAAATTATAGGATTAAAATAGATAGGGTTAAATTATCTTTAGATTAATGAATGAATAATATAGGAAAAGGGGTAGTGAAATAATTGAGTGAAGATGGTCCTCCTCGTTTAAGAAAACCAGAAAAGAGCACTAGGAAAACAGATGCGTCATCCAAATTAGTTAAAGCCAGTGCAGATATTAAGGAAAAAGTTGGTTCTTTTAATCTGAAAAAGGGAGAATCCACCATTACCAATAAGGTTAATTCCCTTAAATCTAAAAAAACCGTTAGGGGCAAAGATAGAGATGGAGGTCCCATCAAGCTACGAGTACCTCCATCTGAATCTGAAAAAAAGTTAAGATCTAGTCTCAAGGAAAATATTCCAAAAATATTAAGGGAAAAATCTTTCCTTAGCATTGTTGGTGTTATTATTTTAATTATTCTGGTGGTTAGCACTGCAATGTTGTTTATTGGGGATAAACAAATAATCACTAGCCAGAACAACACCACCCATGAAGCACAACCTCTTAAAAACCATTATAATAATGGTAACATCTCATTTGACTATCCTGAAGGGTGGAATGTTTCCAACGGCACACAACCGCCCCTAATAGTTACGGTTTCCCATGATGAAAATAATAGTTTCTCAGTTTTTAAGGAGGATCTGGGAACACAGAACTTTACTTATAAGGTGGCAGCATGGCGTTCCAACATTTTAGCCAATGGAATGATCTACTACGAGGGTGACCTTACCATCGACAACACCACTGCCTATGAACTGGAAGCCAATTACAAACCAGGAGATAAGGTCTTCGCCACTAGAGGAATAGCCTTCCAGAAAAATAACTCGGTATACTTCTTGATCTTTGTGTTTGACAAAGCCCTCATTGATTATAAATACGAAATGGATAAAGTGATAAACAGTTTCCATGTTAATTGAAAGATCATCCAATATAAAATTTGAAGTGGGAATAAAGATTTTATTTGCTAATAAAGATTTAAGTCAATCCTTAGGATATTATGATACTAAATAATCATCCTTTTGGACATAATACCTAAAACTAATAGGATATCAATATGATTACCTTAAATGGATTTTGAATAATTAGAAAAAAAATAGATTGGGCCGGTTGATGGAAATGATCTGGAATGAAGAAATTGAATGCATATCTAAAAATGAGTTAAAAATATTACAACTGAAGAGACTGCAGGACGTGGTGAAACGGGCCTATGAAAATGTTCCATACTACAAAAAACGCTTTGATGATCTGGGTTTAAAACCAGAGGACATTAAAAACCTGGATGACATCCAGAAATTACCTTTAACTACTAAAGATGACCTTCGAGCTGCTTATCCCTTTGGAATGTTTGCAGTTCCACGCCAAGAGATTGTAGAAGTTCACACATCCTCCGGGACCACTGGAAAACCCACTGTTTCCGGATACACACGTGAAGATCTGGAAATCTGGAGTGAAGTCATGGCCCGGGGTTTGACCATGTTTGGAGTCAACGAAGATGACCTCATCCAGAACACCCATGGTTATGGCCTATTTACAGGCGGTTTTGGTGTTCACTACGGTGCCCAGAAGATAGGAGCTACAGTCATTCCTATTTCCACAGGACAGACCCGTAGGCAGATTGAAATAATGCAGGACTTTGGAACCACTGTACTGATAGTCACCCCTTCCTATGGACTTTACCTGGCAGAGGTAGCTCAAGAAGAGGGACATCAAGGGGAAGATTTGAAGCTTAAATCCATTGGTTTTGGGGCTGAAATGTGGACTGAAGAAATGCGCCAGGAACTTCAGAAAAGATTCAACGCACCGGCATACAATATATACGGCCTGACGGAGATTATGGGCCCTGGTGTGGCACTGGAATGCCAGGAACAGGATGGACTCCATGTCATGGAAGATCATTTCTATCCGGAGATCATTGACTCGGAAACCATGGAAGTCCTTGAAGACGGGAAAAAAGGCGAACTGGTGATAACCACTCTCAGCAGGCATGGAATGCCCATTATTCGTTTTAGAACCAAGGATGTTACCAGTCTTAGAAGAAGTGAATGTGCATGTGGACGCACCCATGTTAAAATGGACCGGATCACTGGTCGGACCGATGATATGCTCAAGATCCGTGGAGTGGCAGTATTCCCCTCCCAGATTGAGAAGGCCCTCCTGAAGATGGATGGAATTGAACCCCACTACCAGATCATTGTTACCCGACCTCAACACTTGGATGAAATGGAAGTTCAGGTGGAAACATCCCCTGAACTTTTCTCTGATGAGGTGAAGGAGTTAGTGGGAATAAAAAAGAAAATAGAAAACTTCATTCATAATGAGATTGGTTTAAGGGTTACTGTGACCCTAGTGGAACCTAAAACATTACCCCGTAGTGAAGGTAAGGCCGTCCGGGTAATTGATAAAAGAGAAATGAATAATTGAGCAGGGTTATGGATTCAAATAGAATTATATCAGTAAATTTTTGATATATGTCCAGAAAATTTATACAAAAAAATATGATTGGAAATCTTCATAAATGGGGGAATTTTAATGAAAATAGAGCAGTTATCAATATTCTTGGAAAATAAGAAGGGTAGAATGAGGAATGCTTTGGATGTTCTCTCTGATGGCGGGTTCAACATCAGAGCCCTATCAATTGCCGATACTTCTGATTTCGGTATCTTAAGGTTAATTGTTCCGGAACCGAGAAAGGCCAAAAAGATCCTGGAGGAGAACAATTTCGTGGTTAAGATGGGCTACGTTATTGCGGTGGAGATGTCTGACCAGCCTGGAGGGCTTAGCACCATTCTGGGAATACTGGATGATTCGGACATTAACCTGGATTATCTTTACGCCTTTGTGGATGAAAAGGAAGAAAGAGCCATTGTTCTACTCCATCCTGAGGATATAGATGCTGGGATCGAAGTCCTTCAAAAGGGAGGAGCCACTATTATCCCCCCAGAAGATGTTTACCAGTGGTAAACATCTCCCTTATTATTAATTATGGATTGTTGATTATAGTAATGGTTTTTATAATGTTTGCGTTTTTATGATTTGATTTTTAATAAATAGAATAAAAAAAAGTTTATTTGAGTATTAGTAGTGGGATTAATTTTTAGTAAGATTTATTGATAACCTAT
>JAUNXM010000003.1:0-28444 GCA_030539815.1 Methanobacterium sp. | reverse complement strand
TGAGGAACAAAACTTGAATCCTTCCTCAAAAGCCTTCAGATTTATAGGAATACTCATCTCTGGAAGGTTATCTTTCATTGTTGCCATTATGACCTTCTTTTCCAGTGGGAAGTCCGGAACAGCAGTTACCGCACCCAACAGAACCATATTAGTTGCCAAGATATGGCCTGCTTTTTTGGCAATTCCATCAGCATCCAGAGCAATAACCTTCTGGGCATTGGAATGTAGTTGATCCATGATAGTGGATAGTTCAGGGTAAGGATGTTCACTTTGACGGAGGTTAAAGGGATAAATGGGTGCAGTATTCATTACCACATAGCTATCCTTATTTATCATGTTCATAGCCCGCAGAGCTTCTAATGGTTCAAATGCCAGTAACAGGTTTGCTTTTCCTTCCTCAATAAGGGGGCTATGGGATTTGCCCATCTTCATTTGGGTGGATACCACTCCTCCCCGCTGTGACATTCCGTGTATTTCACCCACAACCACCGATAGGTTGCTTTTCATGGCTGCTTCACCCATTATTATGGAGGTTTTAATGATTCCCTGCCCACCTACTCCTGAAATATAAATATTGTAAGGGTTCATGATTATACCTCCCCCTCATTTTTTTCATGTATTTTTTTAGCCCTAATTGCATTTTCAGGACATGTCTGCACACAAACACTACATCTTCGGCACATTAATGGGTCAATCCTTATTTTATCATCTTCATTGGTGTAAATAGCAGGGCAGGTGAGTTCCATAACGCAGGTTTCACAGCCAGTGCATTTATCATCCTCAATATCAATGATTATGTTTTTACCCTTTTTTGGTTTATCCTTTATGAGCATGCAGGGGTACTGGGAAATAATTACCGCTAATTTATCGTGCTGGAGTGCTTTTTTAAATATTTCCTTGGAATTACGGACACTTAGGGGGTTGATAATTTCCACCATGTCCACTCCACAAGCCTTCACAATCTCCGGTATGGATATTTCCGGTGCTTCCAGCCCCATACCATCCACTGGTAAGCCAGGATGTGGTTGTCCTCCAGTCATGGCCGTGGTACGGTTGTCCAGGATCACCAGAACGAATTTGTTCTGGTTGTGCACTGCATTGATTAATGGAGGTATTCCCGCGTGGAAAAAGGTAGAATCCCCTATAAAACTTACCACAGTTTGATCAGTGGCTTTAGAAAACCCGCAACTGGTACCAATTGATGAACCCATGGATAACAGGTAATCTGCAATTTCATAGGGAGCTTCTATGCCCAGGGTGTAACAGCCAATATCAGTGGGGAAAACGAGATCATCCAAACCCAGGTCTTTTGCTGCTTTTTTAACCTCAAAATAGGCAGCCCGGTGGGGGCAACCAGGGCAGAGGGTAGGTGGTCTTTTGGGAAGTTCCACCGAATCGGAAATAGTTTTGACTGGCATTTCCAATCCCATCATCCTGCCCACACCCCTGAGTACAATATCTGGACTGTACTCGTATATCATGGGTAGTGTTCCGTCTAATTTACCGTGAACCATTAGGTTGAGCTGGTGTTTGCCAACGATGGCCATAACTTCTTTTTCCATTATGGGGTCAACTTCTTCCACCACTAGAACCCTTTCTACTTTTTCCAGGAATTCTAGCACTCTTTTTTCAGGGAATGGGTATGAAAAGGTAATTTTGAGAACATTCACAGGTAATTTGTACTCTTCCACCACATCCATAGCGTAGTTATAGGCACTGCCACTGGTGATGATTCCCACGCGGCTTCCCTCATTAAAGGTTTGATTTAAGGATGAATTATTGGATAATACTTCTATTTCACCCATTTTTTCTACCAATTTCCGATGCATTACTCTGGCTGACTCTGGTACCGGTACAAAACGCTGTGGATCCTTTTCAAAGTGTCCCTTTATTTTAGGTTTTTCTAAAGCGCCCAGTTCCACTACTCCTCTCATATGGGAAACCCTGGTGGTGGTGCGCAGGATTACCGGTACTTCAAATTCTTCCGATAACTGGTAGGCGTATTTCAGTAAATCCTTAACTTCCTGAGGATTGGATGCTTCCAGGAGGGGTATGTTAGCCAGTCTTGCGTAGTGACGGTTGTCCTGTTCATTCTGGGATGAAAACATAGAAGGGTCATCGGCAGTGAGGATCACCATCCCTCCCCGGACACCGGTGTAAGCCACGCTCATGAGGGAGTCCGCGGCCACATTAACACCCACGTGTTTCATGAAGGTGAATGATCTTAGCCCAGAGGCAGCTGCTGATGCAGCTACTTCCAGGGCTACCTTTTCATTGACAGAAAACTCAAAGTACATCCCGGCATCCTTGGCAAGGGCTGATAAAACGTTTCCAATCTCTGAAGAAGGTGTTCCAGGGTAGGTGCTTGCCACAGACACTCCTGATTCCAGTGCACCGCGGACAGCAGCCTCATTACCCATCAAGAATAGTTTATCCTTCTCTTTTCCAGTGAGAATTTCTTTAAGGTTCATGGTATCTTCCTGAAGATAAAATAATAGTCAGACTATGTTTTTAAGAATTATAAATTATTTTTATGATTTTATGGTAGTTTAGAACCGTATTAATTACTGAAGACCTTATTTAAGTTTTGTTTAAATATTTTAGAATTTTTGACTATATCTAGGTTTAGGTTCTAGGGTTAATAATTTTCTAAAGTTTTAAAAATAATTTATTGTATCAACTTCCTCTATTCTTGTTCTATTCCCATATTACTAACAGTTTACTATTTAATCTGGATGAACTTTAACCGAAACTGAAGATTCTTAATCTCAAAAGATTAGAAGTAAGATCCAAGTAATTCCTTATAAATTAAGCTGTTAGGAGGTATAACTGGCAGTATAACTGACGAGGGATATTCTGAATTATGGAAAATGGTTTGGTGGGCTACTTGCTGCTGGGTGTCGGTGGCAATGGGGTTACCGGTGTTGGGGTTAGGATGAAGGACTGGATAGGCACTGGAGGATATTTCCAGGCGGATCCTGTGACCTGGTAAGAACACGTGTCCCATATCAAAAAGTTCTATTCTGTATTTTTCGATTTTACCGGGCTCCAAAAGGACTTCCCTGTCAAATCCCTGCCTATATCTAGCCCTTATAGAACCCCCAGATTCATAGGTACCCAGGTTGATAGTGGTTCCATTGGGGTAAACATCCATAAGTCGGGCCACGAAATCCGTGTCTTTAGCATCACTGGCAGCATATAGATCCACTGTTACAGGCCCTAATATCATGATTGGTTCTTCCAGTGAGGAAGTGGTGTAAATTAGAACATCAGAACGGTTTTCAGTGCTGACAGAGTTAGTAGCAAATTCTCCTAATGTTACTGGTCGTGGATTGGCAGGATCGTAAGTGTAACTATCCGAGGCTACTGTTGAATTAAGATTAACCGTTGAATTTGAGGCACTGGAATTATTAGTATCAGTGATAGGTGTTAAGTTCCATTGCAGGAATCCATTACCATTCAAAGTATTAGCTTGTCCCTGGCTGTTGAGGTACAGGGGAGTGGTCCTCATATCATCAGGCGGATAGTTAGTTAAGTTTATCCATTTACTTAAACCTGTGATGTAAACTGTGGCCCTGGGAAAATTAAACTGGTTAGAAGAATTATTGGCGGTTGAACTGTTAGTTTTGGAATTATTATACCCCAAACTATTATCCCCTGAGTTGGTATTGTTTGAATTGTTATCCAAGGAGTTTGAAGTAGAACTAATGGAATTTTTAAGGTAATAGTCAAAGAATGCCAGATGAGTGGCTAAAACATCACGCTGAGCTCCAGGTACAGGGAGGTCCCCAATTTGTGAAAGTTGTGCTCCAGGTTCGAAGGTGCCGGAGTGAATCCAGGGTCCTATAATCAGGTACTGATCACTAAGATTGGAATTCTTTTTAAGACCATTCCAGTAGAATAGTGCTCCGGGTTGGTCAGTATCAAACCATCCACAAGTAGTTAGAGTGGGCAAGTTGATGTTGGTAAAATCCGAGTCATTGAACTGGATAAGTTTCCAGTAATCATCCAAGGTAGGGTGTTCCAAAAACTGACGGTAAAGGGGAATTTGAGCTCCGGTAGCTTCATCTGCAGTAAATAATGGGCGGTGATTAAAGATTGGAGTCCAGTTTAGGTTTTGTGTGTTTAGATCTGTGGTGCGACCGTTGTTGGCCAGGGTCCATGGTAAGGCCCATCCCATGTAGAAAACTCCTCCAATGGATGGTATTTCTTCCATGTAACGTCCGGTTGCTGAGGTAGGCGCTATGCAAACCAGATGGGGAGGTTTTTCCCGCGCAACCAGCCACTGATCAGCACCCATGTAGGAAAATCCCATCATACCCACTTTCCCATTGGACCAGGGCTGATTAGCAGCCCATTCAATAGTGTCATAACCATCCGGGCCTTCCTGAAAGAGGAAGTCAAAGTTTCCCTGTGAGTCCCCCTTACCCCGTACGTCCTGTACCATGAAGACATAACCCTGTTTGGCGAAATATTCACCCATGCCCGTGTAGTTCATGGAAGCAGAACTCCGACCATAAGGGGTGCGTATCATTATAACCGGATATTTCCCATGATCTTGTGGAAGCCATATATCAGATACAAGTTTAACACCGTCGCGCAGGGGTGTTTCTTGACTTAGAATAGTTTTAACAGTGTGATTAAAGGTTTTATTGGTGTTGTTTTGGGTGCTGTTAAGGGAATTGTTTAAATTTGTGGCGTTTTGACCAGTTTGAGGCTGATTTTGACTTTTATTGGTGTTTTTCTGTAATTCTGGAATATTTTCGGTGTAATTTTGAGATTCAGAACCATCTAATTGATTTAGAATAGACCCGGTTCCCGGACTGTTTGAAGTTTCATTATCCGCCAAGAGCACCACCCCGGATAAAACACCTAAAAAAGCAAGGAATGTTATTAATACTATTGCAAATGAAGTTTCTTTCATTGTTCCCCCACTAAATAGTTAGTGAAAAGTTTAGCAAAAAACCCTAAATGATGAACTTATCTAGTAAAAGGTTATTTGAAGGTTGTATTATAATTAACTCTGATGAAGATTAAAATCCAGGATATTGAAGTAAAATACCATATTTTCCACCGGAATGTTAAATATGCCCGTCTTGAGATTAAAAACGACGAACTTAACCTTGTACTACCCCTTGGATTTAATGATCATCCTCAGATAATAAATAAACATGAAAAATGGATTTATGAGAAAATATCAGAAATTAATAGGCTTAGAAATGAATCTAAGAACCGTGAACTCAATTTAACTCGAAGTGTGCCCGAATTTCGTGAAATGGTAAAAATAATGGTGGATGAAATATGCCAGGAAATGGGTCTTTCTGTTAACAGGGTGACATTACGGAAAATGAAGACCCGTTGGGGTAGTTGCAGTTCATTGGGAAATGTGAACTTTAACACACGCCTTAAATATTTACCAGAAGACCTTGTTAGATATGTGGTACGTCATGAAGTGTGCCATTTGAAGGTAAGAAAACACAACCGAGATTACTGGAATTTGATCTCCTCAACCTACCCTGATTACCAGAACTATCAAGATGAACTGGCCATCTACTGGTTTTTGGTAAAGGATTTGGATTAACAGATGGAATAATTATCACCTTACATGTTTAATTGCTGATTTATGTTGAGAAAGTAGTTCATAAGCAAGTAGTTGATGTGGATCTTAGTGGATCTTATATATTTATGATGTGTAACTTGAGTATCTTGATTGGGAACATCCTAATAAAAACAGATTTTATTATAATTTTTTATAGGAATAAGTCCTAAGTATTTATTGGATTCTGTTTTACCCCTAAATATAGAAGGGAATAACCAATAACCCTTTGAAAAAAAAGGACTAATAAATAGACTAAAAAGCTGGTTAAGCCATTGTATTATTTCAAATTAATCATCAAGTATTGATACGGTTGAATAAAAATCAAATAATTAATTAAGATGGAGATCGAATGATAAATATAAGTATTATGCGTTATCAACCTTCAGAGGATGAAGAACCCTACCTTCAATCATTCTCTGTTGAAGATAAGGATAAGATGAAGGTTCTGGATGCCTTAAACTACATTAATTACCAACACCAGGCAAACATTGCCTATCGTTCTTCCTGCCGGGCGGGTCAGTGCGGCTCCTGTGCAGTTAAGGTTAACGGAGAAATGTCCCTGGCCTGTAAAAGGGAGATTAAAGATGGTGATGTTATAGAACCCATAAACCTTCCAGTTATTAAAGACTTGATTGTTGATAGAAGCGAAATAGAGGGCAAAGTTAAGGATATGGGTCTTTTTCTGGAAGATAAATGTGGAATCAGTGCCTGCCCGGCTATTTTAGACCCAAAAGAACTGATTAACACCAAAAAATTAAGGAGTTGTATTGACTGCTATTCCTGCCTATCCGCCTGCCCTGTACTGAAAGTGAATGATGAATTTGCAGGTCCCTATTTCATGCGTTACCTGTCCAAATTTGCCATGGACCCCCGGGATTGTTCTGACCGGGCTGAGGAAGGATTTAAAGAAGGACTTTACTGCTGTACCTCTTGTTCAAAATGTGTAGAGGTCTGTCCTAAGGAAATAAACACCTTTGGAGGAGCTATTGAAAAATTAAGGGAAATAGCCTACCATGAAGGTATTGGGCCACTACCAGCTCATCGTTCAGTTAAAGAACTTATTGAAAAAACCGGCAGATCAGTGGAACCCATGGAAGAAGGCCCAATGAGGGCTGGTTTCATGGAAACGGCCATTCAAAAACAGACTGAATTAGATAAGGATCAGAGTAAGGGTGAGAAAAAAGAGAAACTAGCATTCTTTACTGGATGTCTAGTTGATTACCGGTTGCCAGAGATAGGAATGTCCCTTTTAAGTGTTCTAAATAATCACAACGTTGAAGTGGAAGTGCCTGCAGGGCAGGTTTGCTGTGGTTCTCCAATGATCCGTACTGGACAGACCGATGTGGTGAAGGAACTGACTGAGAAGAATGCGAAAGCATTGGAAGGTTATGATACAATTATCACGGTTTGCGCAGGTTGTGGGGCCACCCTGAAAAAGGATTATCCCGAATATGGAGTTAATTTGAATGTTATGGATATCAGTGAATACTTGCAGGATAAACTTAATACCCAAGATATGAAACCAGTGAACATGAAAGTAACCTATCACGACCCATGTCATCTGATTCGCGGTCAGGGAATACATGACGCACCCCGTAAAATTCTAAAAAAAATCAAAGGACTTGAATTTGTGGAAATGGAAATCCCTGATCAGTGTTGTGGTGCGGGGGGTGGTGTTCGATCAGGTAAGCCAGAAATTGCAGCTGCATTAGGTCGTGAAAAGGCAAAAATGATTGAAAAACTAGACGTTGATGCCGTGATCACCATCTGCCCCTTCTGTGAAAATAATATCAGGGCATCCCTGGAAAAAGAAGGACTAAACCTGGAAGTAATGAACCTGCTCACTCTGCTGGAAAAAGCCTATGAGTCATGAATCATTTCCTAACTACAAAACCGGATTAAAACAACATATTTATAGCGGATTATAACGAATAATAAGGGAGTATAACATGATTTACGTGGTTTTTGTGGAGCCAGAAACTCCAGGGAATATAGGATTCTTGGCGCGTACCATGAAAAATTTCGGCCTGAATAAGATGGTATTAATAAATCCATGTGAACTGGAACACGATTCTTACTATAAGGCCATGCATGCCCGTGAAATCGTCCATAATAGACAGGAATATCCTTCCCTGGGTGAATTCATCAAAGAAAAAGAAATAGATTTTGCAGTGGGAACTACTGGCACTGCAGGGGGAAGTTATAACATTCCCCGTATCGCAGTAACCCCGGATAATCTGGCCCAATCAATAAATGTTAATGGAAATATTGCACTTATATTGGGAAGAGAGGGTGATGGCCTTACTAATGATGAATTAGAGCTTTGTGATGTAATAGTTTCAATTCCTACCCATGAATCTTATCCCATCCTAAACATTACCCATGCTGCCGCCATTATTTTCTACGAATTATTTAGAAATGAAAAATCTTATCCAGTGGCAGATTTAGAAGAAGCATCACTGGAAGAAAAAAAGGGCTTAATGGAATACATGGATGATGTGCTGGATAACCTGGATTATCCTCCTCATAAAAAGAAAAATGCTTCCACTGTTTTCAGGAGAGTGATGGGACGAGCCTTCATATCTGGCCGGGAAGCCCACACTCTCAAAGGAATGTTCAGGAGAATACGAAATCGAGTGAAGGGATAAAAAAGGTTTAACTAACAAATCATGTGAACAGATGAAGGTTTAAATAGAAACCGAGTGGACTGATAAGGGTTTTAACAAGTCTTCCGACAACTGGAGAGAATTCCACCCACCTTATGGAAATATTAAATGAAAGTGGATCAATTAATAACTAAAAAGGGAGAATAAAGATAAAATGGCTATTTTAAGTGACCAGGATATCATAAAATATTTAGATAAAGGAAAAATCACCATAGATCCCCTGGAGGATCCAGCCCGGCAAATTCAACCATCATCTGTTGATCTCCGGATTGGAAACGAGTTTAAAGGTTTCCGTATTATTCGGAAACCCTGCATCGACCCCCTTGACAAATCTGATCTAGAGTCTTACATGGAATCCTTCCACTTGGAACAAGGAGAAGCATTCATAATTCATCCTGGTGAATTTGCACTGGCCACCACCTACGAGGCTGTTAAACTACCTGATGATCTGGTGGCCCGGGTTGAGGGTCGTTCTTCCATGGGACGCCTGGGAATAACCATGCACGTCACTGCAGGTTACATTGACCCCGGATTCCAGGGAAAGATCACCCTGGAAATATCCAACATAGGCAAAATGCCAGTAGCCCTTTACACTGGACAGAGAGTATGCCAAATAGTCTTTGAAACCATGACCAGCCCATCTTTACGCCCCTACGGTCATCCCGAACGGGACAGTAAATATATGGGTCAGGATCGCCCGGTCACCAGTAAAATTAAACAGGATTACGAGATCAGGGACCGAAAACAAACCAAGTTACTTTAATTACATTAATATAAATCTGAAAATGTTTTATCCAAAAAATGAGAGGAAAATGAGAGGATAACAAAATGAAGAATGAAGATGTTATGAACATTGCCAAGAAAAGAGGATTTTTATGGTCATCATTTGAAATCTATTCCGGAGTAGCTGGATTCTTCGATTACGGCCCTTTAGGTACGATTTTAAAAAATAAAATAATGAACAAATGGAGGGAATACTACCTGGTAGGTGAAGGATTCTATGAAGTTGAATCACCAACCATAATGCCCGAAGAGGCACTTAAAGCATCAGGCCACGTTGATCACTTCAACGACCCCATGACTGAGTGTAAAGAATGTTTAGAGGTTTTCAGGGCCGATCACGTTATCAAAGAGGCCATTGATCAGGAAGTGGAAGGTCTTCTAAATCAGGAACTCACTGAAATATTATCCAACAACCAAATCCGTTGCCCTCGATGTGAAGGTCACTTAACCCATGTATGGAGCTATAATCTAATGTTCCAAACGCTTATCGGAGCTAAGGGTAAAAAAACTGGTTACATGAGGCCAGAAACTGCTCAAGGTATTTTTATACCATTTAAAAGGTTGTTAAGGTTTTACCGTGGCAAACTTCCCTTCGGAGTGGTGCAGCTAGGCAAAGCTTATAGAAATGAGATCTCTCCACGCCAGGGAGTTATCCGACTCAGAGAGTTCACCCAGGCAGAAGCTGAGATATTCGTAGACCCTCAGGATAAAAAACATCCCCGTTTCCAGGAAGTGGCTCAACAAAAACTAACACTTTATCCTGCAGATGCCCAGGAAGCAGAAGGTGAACCAGTTCATTTAACCGCCCAAGAAGCAGTTGATAAAGGTGTTGTATCCAGTGAGATGTTAACTTACCAGTTATGTCTTGCTGACCAGTTTATAGGAGAATTAGGAATACCTGAAAAGGTGATAAGGTTCAGGCAGCACATGAAAACCGAGATGGCACACTACGCCATTGACTGCTGGGACGTGGAGATACATACCCATCGATATGGTTGGGTTGAAGTAATTGGAATTGCTGATAGGACTGATTTCGATCTTAAATCCCACAGTCAGCACAGTAAGGAAGACTTATCTGTTTTCATGGAATATGATGAACCACAAACCATTACTAAACTGACTGCAAAACCTAATATGAAAAAATTCGGACCCCTCTTTAAGGGTAATGCCCCTAAAATAATGGAATTCCTTAAAAATACAGATGTTGATTTAATTAAAAAGTCCTTTGATGAGAATGGAACTTTCCAGTTAAAAATAGAAGAGGAATCATACCATTTAACACCAGATATTATATCATTTGAAGAAACTGAGGAAACAGTTAGGGGTGAAAAAGTATATCCCCATGTTATTGAACCTTCCTATGGTATTGACCGTATAACCTATTCTGTGCTCCTGCATGCCTTCACACAAGAAAATGACCGTAACATTTTCCATTTCCCGGCTGATCTGGCGCCGGTAGGAGTGAATGTTTTCCCGTTAGTGAACAAGGAAGAACTAGTGGAAATAGCCAACAAGATAAAGGATGATCTTCGTGGTGAAGGTTTAATAGCTGAAGTGGACACTTCTGGAACCATTGGCCGCAGGTACGCTCGTTCTGATGAGATTGGAACACCCTTTGCAGTTACAGCTGATCACCAGAGTCTAGAAGATAATACAGTTACCATCAGGGAGAGGGACAGCCAAAATCAGGTTCGAGTATTGATATCTGAAGTT
Source organism: Methanobacterium sp. (assembly GCA_030539815.1). Classification (GTDB taxonomy): domain Archaea; phylum Methanobacteriota; class Methanobacteria; order Methanobacteriales; family Methanobacteriaceae; genus Methanobacterium. The sequence goes on along the minus strand of JAUNXM010000003.1, from coordinate 17,683 downwards.
CCGAGTAGAATTAATGGATTGATAACTAAAAAAATATGTTTCAGTGATCTCTAAGAAAATTATCATCTTTAGATCACATTTTATTATTTAATATTTCTTTTTAAACTAATGATCTATAAGTATTTCCAGGATATAAAAAAGTAAAAAAAATAAGTGCACTAAAGAGATTTTTTAATCCTTATTAACCAGAGCTTCCAGTTCATCTTTAGGAATCATCTGGGCTATTTTAAGTTTGGTTGGGCAGCGACCCATTTTTATTTCATGCTTTTTGGCTATGGCCTTTAGATCCTTCATAGTAGCCTTTTGAGCCATTTCCTCCACATCCATAGTTAACATCTCCTGGATTTTCAATATTTATAGGAATTTGTGAAATTCCATTAATACTTAAGGTTAAACTTCTTAATTAATTTTAGATGTCAAATATTAAGATATATATTAAAATGGTTATTAATAACCTATTTTATAAAAATCGTTATTTTAGCGGTTAATTAACTATGGGAGTATTGAATAGTATGATAGACGCACATATACATGCTGATTGCAGACCTTATGAAGATTTCGAAACTATGGCTATTGCAGGGATAGAATCTGCACTTACACTGGCCCACGATCCCATGAGGATGACTTCTTCGGCAGTGGTGCTGGACCACTTCCACCGTATACTGGAAAATGATTTTATCCGGGCCCAAAAAAATGGTATAACTCTTAAAGCCGCCCTTGGACTTCACCCCCGGAGCATATGTTCAGATTATAAGATGGTACTTCGTAAACTTCCCTGGTTCCTAGACAAAGAGGAAGTGGTTGCCATTGGTGAAATTGGGCTTGAAAATGCTTCTGATCTTGAACGGGAAGTTTTTCGAAGTCAACTTCAGATGGCCGATGAACTGAACATGAAGGTGGCGGTGCACACTCCAAGACAAAATAAACGAGAAATAACTATCAAAACCCTTTCTATCATTGATGGAAATATTGATCCTGCCCAAGTGGTGGTTGATCATGTGGATTCATCTATCATTGATTTAATGGCAGACTTTGAGGGAATGTTAGGGATTACTGTTCAACCACAAAAAATGACCCCTAAAGAAGCTGTTGAACTTTTAGATGGAACATTCCATGATTATGACCCTAGAAGGTTTATGCTAGATAGTGATATGAGTTCTTCACCATCAGACCCATTATCTGTTCCAAAAACTGTTCATCAACTTAAATTAACCGGTTGGAATGATAAAGAAGTAGATATGTTATCGTGGAAAAACGCAACTGATTTTTATGGCTTTTAAAGATAATCCATCTATAGATAATATCTAATTTAAGAAGTATTATCCAATTTAAGAATTATGGATTTTAGTAGATCAAAAAACCCTTAATATATTGTATCCGGGTAATATTAGGTTAAAAAAAAGATTTATACGAATAAACAAAAATTAAAATTCAGTCTATTATTATCCAGGTAAATTACTATTTATTTTCAGGTAATATGCCCACGAATTTTTTGATCCGTTCCATGATTCCTTCTTTATCAGGTTGAACTGGTTTGTATTGTTTTCCCACAAGATCCGCTGCCAGTTGCATTATTTCATTACTTATGGGAGAAGCCGGGTTTAACTCCATCACTGAGCTTCCCAGGGCTATGGAACGATCCATCTCCCGGTCATAGGATATCACCGAAATCATGGGAACTTCCAGTATGGATTCGATTTCATTAACTGAAAGCAGGAAATTATCATCGTACCACATGTTTAGAACAAAACCAAGGATTTCAATGTTAAGTTCATTTAAAAGTATTCTTATCTTCAAAGCATCGGCCACTGCAGGCATGGTGGAATTGGTAACCAGTATGGCCTCCGTGTCTTCAGGTAATGCTTCGAATATGTTAGAATTAATACCGGAAGGTAGGTCCATGAGGAAAATATTTCCATAGGAGGATATTTCTTCCATTATCCTTTTCCAGGAGACATAGTTAGGATTGATGGATTTGAGGGTTTCAAAATGCATACCTGTGGGTATGACCATGGCCCCCTGGTTCACCTGGTACACACAATCCTGAACTGCTTTATCCCTCATCAGGACATCGTGTAGGGTCACTTCTGGATTTAAAAGTCCGGTGATAACATCCATGTTGGACATCATCAGGTCCAGATCCAGCATAACCACTTCTTCCCCGTAAAGACTCAGGGCAACTCCTAAGTTAAAGGTTAGAGAGGTTCTTCCCACCCCGCCTTTTCCAGATGCAAGAGCAATAAATCTCGACATATTAATTCCCTAAAAATTTAAAATTAAAATTTTCATCTCCTGCCGAGTAGTCCTTCCACTAATTTGGATATTACACCTTTTTTATCGGGTTCAATAGGCTGGTACTCTTCACCGATAAGATCCGCTCCCAGTTGCATGATTGCATTGCTGGTAGGAGATTTAGGATTTTTAACTACTAAAGGTTCTCCGAAAGCAGCGGCCCGGCTGACTTCGTTGTCTTCAGGGATTACTGCTATTACTGGTACTTCCAGAATGGTTTCAATTTCGCTGATGGTGAGGAATGTTTTATCGTGTTGTTCCCGGTTAATAACCACACCCAGGATGTCCACACCCAATCGGTTGGCTACTATTTTGGTTTTGAGTGCATCACTGATGGATGGCACTTCGGGAGTGGTGACCAATATCATTTCCTGAGCTGCGGCTATGGCGGCCAGGGCATCCTTTTCCAGCCCCGCAGGAGCATCAATTAACAGGATATCTGCATTTTCAATGAGTATTTCAAGTGCACTTTCCAGGCGATCCATTTTAATCTTACGAAGACCTTCCAGTGATATTCCCGCAGGAACCACCTTCACTCCACCAGGACCTTCATAAATAGCATCTCCAATATCCGCATCTCCTGAGAGAACATCGTGCAGGGTCACTGATTTTCCTTTCATACCCAGGATCAGTTCCAAATTAGCCATGGCCACATCGGCATCGAGAACAATGACCTCTTCTCCGTAAGTAGCCAGTGACACTCCTAAATTTGCAGTGATAGTTGTTTTTCCAACTCCGCCCTTCCCTGATGCAACTGTTATCACTCTTGTCATCCAATTCCTCCTTGAATCTATTTCCAACTAAATTATTTTTTATCTTAAAACTGTTTTATAATCAAACTGTGTATAATCCATTAATTAATTGAACTTTCAGTTACATTTTAACTGAATTCTACGTTAATCTCAAATCTTTCCACAACTTCAGGGTATTGTCGAAAGCTCTTTTTAATGGCAATCTCAGCTATGTTAATAATCTGTCTACGGAGGTTAACTGCAGTTCGGTTCTGTCCCATGATTCTGTTTAAAAATCCCTGGCTTTCATATTCAGTGATAATATTAATGGTCCCACTTAGGTCCTTGTAATTGTCCAGGAAGACCATGACTTCGGTTCCCTTTATTTTAGGAATACCCAGTACGGATTTCTTGATGAGGTTCATCAGGACTAATTCAACCCGTTCCACATCATCATCATCAATTATACCACCACTATATGATTGTAACAAGTTTTCCACATCATCATCCTGAACATCTTTAATACCATACTTTTTAAGAAGTTCAGAGCGGTCTACAGGCATTTCATCATCCATATCAGAAGATTCAGATTTTATATCTGTTTTAGCCGATGGATCTGATTTGATACCAGCCAATGGTTGTCCTGGTGTATTATTAGATGATGAATCATCAATAGACCCATTCAACCCAACAGAAGGAGAAGACTCAACACCTTCACTCACTTCCTCAGCTTTGGAAGGTTGATTTAAAGATTTTTCAAGTTTATCAGCCAAGGTTGATTTTTCAACATTTTTAATTGGCTGATCATCAGGGCCAACATAGGAAGAAGAATTCCCTTCATCCTTTTCCATTTTTTTAATGGGTTTTTCTGAAGATGGTAGTTCCTTTGACTGTGTATCCTTTTCATCATTAATAGATGATTCGGCAACCATTTCCTCTGATTCAACATCTTCAGATAGTTTTTCGGTGTTAACTTCCACTTTACTTGAATCTTTAATTTCAGATTCTTTTATAGTGGCGTTTACATCTTCGGCAGGTTCTTCCGAAGTTTCGGATGACGTTTTCTTCAGTTCTCCAATAACATCGTAAACAATGGAATCTGCTTCTATGGTGTATGGTTTGTTTAAATCAAGTAAATAATCAACTTGGGAAGGTCCTACATCGAATACTTCAATTAATGTGTTTTTGTTATCCAGGACAGAATCTATTTTTTCCAGTGCTTCACTCTTTGAAAATTTATCATAGGAAGCAGCAACCTGTTTTCCATCTTTATAAAGGATATAACCTTCTTCTGAACTTGATGTTACTCTTATAAACCCGTTTTTGTGATCTTTAGCTAGATCATCCTTTAATTTCGAGAAATTCAGCTCGTCAGCATATGAAACCAATGATGGTTTGGTTATGGGCATTTCCATTTATACATCTCCCCATATCCTTAATAATATCCCCTAATACCTTAACAAATTATTCATATAATTAATTATCCTCATCCCAAATAAATATAACACCTATTGCAACATGCATGTTTTAGATTTACTTGCGGATCAGTTTTATTTCTGCAGGAGTTACTATTATAATATTCCTACCATTTTTACATAGTAGGATAGCTTCTCCCCCATCATTATCTCTGAATGCCTTTAATTTTTCCCCTGCTAGTTTGAAATCATCGGGAGAATCCTTTTCCAGGATGCTGATGTCCATGATGATTGGATTTTTTTCCTCCAAAACCTGGGCTAGAGCATAATCAAATTCATCGAGATTGTGGATTTTCATTAAAATTATCTCATAGAATGAGTGTTCAGGGACAATGATAGTTTCCTGATCCTCTTTCCCTTCCTCTTCTTCCAAGCCGAGATTTTTCTTTAAATAATCCATGATGTCCTTCATTTTTTAACGTCCCCTATACCTGTATATTCTATTATCGAATCTAATAATATTGACGCCCCATCATGATAAATATCAGCCGCCGGAAGACCATATTTTTCCTGACATTCCCTAAACAGGACTGTTCTGGACTTATCTTCTGTGAAATTCCTTAAATTAAGGGAGATTCCAACAACTTTAGTTGGTTCCATGGCCTCTATAGCTCGGATCTCTTCTTTAATTCCCACAGGGTGACGGTAGGGGTGGTTGAATCGATGACAGACAATTGTGGCCGTGGGTTGTGCCCCAACCAGTATTGCCGCTGATAAACCCCTGGGATGGGGGTTTCCTCTCTCGGTTAGGCTGGATTGTCCTTCCACAAATATTATATCCGGATCCCTTTCTTCTTCCAGATATTTTATTCCACCCATTACTGCAGAAGCAACATCCATTACTGACAGACTGCCCGCACGGAAATTCATGTCCACAGGTTGTTCCAACCCCATTTCATCAGTGGATATTATTCCAGGGTCCAAACCAATCTCCTGTGCTTTTTTCCCCAGGATCCTTGTGGTGGTTCGTTTACCGCATTCTTGAGAAGTTCCCCCCACAAAGATCACCGGTGTTTCCGGTTTATAATCAAGTTTGGGTAGGACTTCAGTACACCTTTCAGGAGCAGTACCAAATAAAGATCTTATGACATCAAGACGGGGGCTTATCTCTTTCAGCTGAACACCTTTGGACCGGGCAAAGGCTCGTAAAGATTGATTGTTATACAAGGGCAGGGATCTGAAAGAACAGACCACATTCAGACCTAGATCAATGGCCTTAACCGCGTACTTCAGGGCAGATCCTTCTGCACCAATTGGCAACATTATTGCCACACTACGGGCATCGGTGTTACTTGCTACTTCATCTAAACTGGATGAAATTATGTGATTACAAAATTCTTGACCATGTTTTTTCTTATCATCATCAATAAAGCCAACAGATTCTATGCCTGTAAAATTTGAGAATTTTTCCCCGCCACCACCGCATCCGATGATTATAAAAGGGTTTAGTTCTTGCAAATCCTCAACAGAAGTTACAGAATACAAAAGATCACTCCTCTTAATTTTGGTGAAATAGTGAAATATTACATTACTTATTTATTTAATAAATATCAAACCAAGATATATACTTTAGGTAGCATGTAAATTCTATTGTGGAGGCATTATTATGATAGAAAGAATACTTAAAGATTTAGGACGGATAAATGGGGTAAGCGGATCTCTAGTGGTTGGAAAAGATGGTTTGATTATTGAAAGCGAAGTTCCGACCGATATAGATTCTGAATTAGTTGCTGCAATGGCTTCGGCTGTTTTTGGTACTGCAGAACGTTCTGCAGAGGAAATGAAACACGACCCACTTCAGCAAGTGATGATTGAGGGTGATAAAGGTAAAACCCTTATGATCGATGCTGGTGAAGGTATACTGGTTGTGATTGCAGATATAGATATTAACCTGGGTCTCATCAGGATCGAAATGCGACGTAGTGCTGAACGAGTGGTTGAATTCCTAACCTAAATGGGATAGGAAATTTACAAACTAACAGATCAGACTTGTAAATCATCATTTGTTGTTCAATTCCAAAAAAAGAACAATAATGAATGATTTTTAGCAAGACCAACCGAACATAAGTAAAACCATTAACCAACTAATGTGGGGGTAGCACTCTTGAGAAAACCTTACGTTATACTCATTGGAAGTGCGTCTGGGATTGGAAAATCAACCATAGCCTCTGAGTTAGCTAAAGAGCTTGGAATTAAGCATTTAATTGAAACAGACTTTATAAGAGAGATAGTGAGGGGTATAATAGGTCCAGACTATGCACCTGCCCTTCACAAGTCATCATATGATGCTTATGTAACCCTGAAGGATAAACAACGATATGATGGCAATACTGCCAGTTTAATTAGTGCTGGTTTTGAAGAACACGCTTCTTTTGTCATACCAGCCATTGAAAAAGTTATAAAAAGGGCAGTTGATGACTACGATGATCTGGTAATTGAAGGGGTACATTTGGTTCCAGGATTTCTGGATATTGATAAGTTTAAAAAAGATGCATCCATCCATTTTTTTGTGCTCACTGCCGATGAAGAAGTACACAAAGAACGATTCGTTAAGCGAGCCATGAAAATAAAAAGGGGCGGTAAACATCTGGAGTACTTCAAAGAAAATCGGATTATTAATAATTATTTAGTTAAACAAGCTCTTGAACACCGCGTTCCAGTTATTAACAATCTAGGGATTAATGAAACCAAGAAGAGAATGCTTACTCTGATTAAAGAGATCTGTAAAGAAATGATATTCCGCCATTCAGTGGATAAGTTAGAGCTGGAAACTGATATTATCCTCAACAAATATGGGGGAAGGATTATGGATGTTTCTTATTTCCTCCCTGGTTTCGGTGAACCACTGAAAAGGAAGGTTAATGTTTATGACCCATCAGAAGCTCAGAGATTCATTAAACTCCTGCAGGAAAATCCGAAACGTAAAAAAGATCTGGAAGGACTTTATGAACTTTCTGGAAATGTGCATCGGCATAAAATCTGCGCACCAGATGAAGAAAGTCTTCAAGCCATGATCAAAGAACTTAAAGATAAGGGACTACTCTACCAACTTGATAAAAAGGAATAAATCACTAAGCATATTCAACAAAACACCCTTACCCACTAATTGACAGTGCCAAAAACGCTTGTATCAAAATCAACCCCAAATACCGCTTACTTAACATCAAACACTAGGAAAAATACCCAGATCTATTCTCAGGGATTATCCTTAATTTCAATGATTTATACTATTAAATTATGTCTTTTATTTTTTAAAGTAATTGAAGCGACATCCATTTATTAGTACGGGTACATTTTTAGTGCAGATTTAAGATAATTTAGAATAATATAAATGCAAATTATATTCATGCTGAAAATAATTTATAGGAGTCGTAAATTTGAGTAAAATGTTTGCAGACTGCCCAATATGTAATGCAAGTCAGAGTGTGGAAGTCACCACCAAAACAGAGAAAATCCCTTACTTTGGAGAGATCATGGAATCAACCATGTTATGCAGTGAATGTGGGTATAAACATGCCGATACTATCTGTATTGACCAAAAAGAACCTGTTAAGTACACTTTAACTATTAGTGAGGCTAATTTAAACGCCAGGGTTGTTAAATCACAGTCAACCACCATCACCATACCCGAAATAGGACTTAAAGTGGAACCCGGACCCCAATCCCAGGGATATGTTTCCAATGTAGAAGGAGTTTTAAACCGTTTTGAAAAAGCAGTTAAAACCGCCTTATCCTGGAGCGAAGAAGACCATGTTAAACAGAATGCAATCCGGATACTGGAAGATATTGAAAAAGTCAAAAATGGTGAAAAAGAGGTTACCCTGGTAATGGAAGATCCATTTGGCCACAGCATAGTCTTGGATGATGCTGCAGTTCGGAGTGAGTTGACTGTGGAAGAGATAAAAAATCTGAAAACAGGATTCGCCACCTTTGAAAATGAAGAATTGGAAATTGATGAAGATAAGAATGGAATTGAATAGAATGAAGATGGATATTGTAAATAGATAAGAATGGAAATTGAATATAATGAAGCGTACTTGATAATTAGTATTTAATGTAAAGAATTGAAATTTTAAGATACTAGCACGTTCAATGAAAATAGATTAAAATTATAAATTCTGATGATAATTGAAAATTCAGAGATACCCAGGAACTTTCCAAAAAAAGAAAAAAAAATATTTTTAAAAATTTAAAAGTTAATAATCCATGAAAGCCGGATCTTTCTCTTCTTCATGGACATCTTTGAGTTTGAGTGTCTTTTTAACATCCATTGAAAGAGCATCACAATCCGCTTTGATGGCATGTAAGTGCATTAAAATCCTCTTTTTCTCCTCATTGATCCTTTCAATGTTCTGATAAGGGTAGATGGATTCCTTGAGCATTTCGTATTCAATGGTAGTGTAAGGATATTCATTGAGCTGTTCACAGACTTTTACCAGTACTTCTCCCAGGAATTTATTCATTTCCACCTTCACTCTTTCCCTGATCATCTTATCCCGGTCTAGGTTCTGCTTCATCAGACGTACGACTTCTGCTTTGGCAAAAGGCAGGCTTTCTCCTTCTTCATCGATTTCAGAATCTTCTTCAGTAATTTCATCTGACTCAACTGCTTCTTCAGAGTCAATGATTTCCTCGGTTTCTTCCTGATTAATTTCCTCGTTAAATTCGTCTTCTCTTTCGTCGTACATGAAAAATCTCCTTTTTATTTAGATTTAAATTCTTTAAACTCAGTAAATGCTATGTAGATGGTCTTATATAAAACTATTGTTTAAACGATAGGTTACGTGTAAAATTTAAGGTGAATTTCTATTACACTCCAACAATAATGGAAGGTAAAATAAAAATTTCAAACAATATTACATAATTCCCCGTACACAGAGTACTAATAAATATATAGCTATTGATGTATATTGTCCAAGTCCAGGCTTAAGTCCAATGATCTTGCAGAGTGAGTGATGTATCCGGTGGAGATCACATCCGCACCTGTATTTGCATACTGAATTATGTTATCTGAATTAATGCCACCGGAAACTTCAATTATGGCATTATCACGGAGATTTTCTTTTTTAAGGAATTCTATAACATGTTTAACTTCGGCAGGTTCCATGTTATCAAGCATTACTATATCCGCACCAGCGCGGACCGCCAACATAGCTTCTTCCAGACTTTCCACTTCAATTTCAATTTTTTTAGTGAAACTAATATATTTCCTAGCCCGAGATATTGCCTCATCAACTCCACCAACCAAAGCCAAATGATTATCCTTTATCAGCACACTATCATCCAAGCGATAGCGGTGGGTATCCCCTCCACCAGACCTTATGGCATTTTTCTCAAAAAATTGGAGTCCCGGGGTTGTTTTACGGGTTCCAGCTACCAAAACATTGGGATTCACACTGTGAACCTTTTCGATGATGTTACGGGTCACCGTGGCAATACCACTCATACGCATCAGGAGGTTGAGTGCCGTTCTTTCCACACTGAGAATGTTTCGAGGATCCCCAAATATCTCCATGATGATCTGGCCATTGTCTATTTTTTCACCATCCATTACCATTAAATCAGTTTCAACACCAAATTCCGCGAATATATCAACTGCTAACCCAACACCAGCAATTATCCCGCTTTCTTTTGCCATGACCCGGCCTTTAACATTTAATCCGGGTGGAATTAACGCACAAGTGGTTATATCCTCAAAGCCAATATCATCATAAACCATTTTAGCTAGGTCTTGCCTCATATTTGACACCCTCTAAAAATTCCTCTAAAAATTAATTACTAAAAATATTATTACACTACTGAATTAAATTAACTTAAATCATTGATACTAAATTATAACTAGATTATTCTACATTGTAATATAATTAAAGAAAAATACTAAAAAATATTTGTTCTGGTTTATATTGAATGAAGAATATAAATTTTCACCATACACAAGGATAGATTTAAATATCCAAAATTTAGGTGAAACTTTTTAATATTCCCATATGAAAATTCCCCAATATAATTCTTGGTGTTAAAAAAAAAGACACCAAAAAAAATCTAAATTAAAGGAATAAATCATAGAAACAAAACTATATTGAAAATAAAATTGCTGATATTATAAATTACTAACATTAATGCCGGGACTGAGATCATAATTATATCTAGCGGCTATATAACCATGTAACTTTATCTAGCGATTATATGGTCATGTATTTTAATAAATATTGATAAAAAATTTTGATAATATCATATATCTAACAAAAAATGGATTAAATAGATATTGGAGTTTAAAGAAAAGTGAGTGAACCAATTATGGAGTTAATATTTTTAGGAACCTCATCTGCACTACCCACCACCAAAAGAAATCACTCGGCCATAGCCCTGAAAGCATTTGGCGAAGTGATGCTTTTTGACTGTGGAGAAGGCACCCAGCGCCAGATGGCAAGAATAAAACTAAGTCCCATGAAGGTGGACCACATCTTTATCACCCACCTCCATGGAGACCATTTCCTGGGATTACCTGGTATGATCCAGTCTATGGCCTTCAGGGGTCGGAGAACCCCATTATATATCTACGGGCCAGAGGGGATGATAAAAACCATGGAACATATAAAAAATTTGGGTTACTATGCCTTATCATTTCCCATACACGTCCATGAAATAGAAAAGGGAATTATTCTCCAGAAAGAGGAATATTTGATTGAATGTTGTCCCACTCACCATTCTATCCTTAATTTTGCTTACTCTGTTGAAGAAAAAAGATCTCCTAAGTTCCTTAGGGAAAAAGCAATTGAACTGGGCCTGAAACCTGGTCCAGATTTTGGTAAACTTCAAAAAGGCATACCGGTAGAACTAGACGGAACTCTAATAACACCAGAACAGGTTTTGGGAGAGGAAAGAAGGGGAAGGCGAATAGTTTATTCTGGTGATACCAAGCCATGTGCCGAAATGGTTGAATTTGCATCAAATGCCGATGTACTGATCCATGAATCAACCTACGAATCATCCCAAGAATCAAAAGCCCTGGAAAATGGTCACTCCACAACTACCCAAGCAGCGAGGATTGCCAAAGAAGCTGACGTATCTGAATTAATTCTCACCCATATAAGCACCCGTTACCTGGATAGTGATAGTTTAAGAAAGGAAGCCAGCCATATCTTTAATAAAGTTTTAATGGCCGAAGATTTCATGACCATTGATGTAAAGCGCCATGAAAAATTAATTGAAAATAAAATTTAATGTAAGGAAATCATCCTAAAATAGTGGAGGTGAATTAACAATGCTCAACACTGACCCCCTTTATCTTGATCTTATAAAAATTGCCTTAATTCTTATATCCTCTTTTATCATTATAAAATGGGCTATTTATATTATCAAAAAAGCTGGAAGCCGTTTTAATTTTGAGCAAACTCTGATTCAAGTTCTAATTGAGATCATCAAATACTCCATAATAGCTGTAGCCATAACCGTTGTTCTAAAGGAAGTTGGATGGGATATAAGCGCCATAGTCCTCAGCCTGGGTATTGTGGGTATAGCCGTTGGTTTTGCTGCCAGGGACACCCTTTCCAATTTCATCGCCGGTCTCTTTATACTGGCAGATAAAAGTTTTAGGGTGGGGGACATCATTGAAATGTCTGGACAAAGTGGTAAGGTTATTAAATTGGGCTTAAGAGTTACCACCATCAAAACTGTGGATAATAAAATCATAACCATCCCCAACTCCACATTTTCCAAGAATTTATACACCAACTCCACTGCTCAGGAAACACGTAGAGTGGGATTGGATGTTAACATCCCCTACGAGATGGAACTAGAAGTTATTGTTAATTCCCTAGTGGAAACTGCATCCAATTGTAAATGGGCACTCCCCGAACCAAAACCAAATGTGCTTATAAAAGAAATGACAGATACCGGTATTAAAACAACGCTTAATGTCTGGGTCAGTGACCCATGGAAGGTAGCCACCTACCGCAGCCAATTAGCATTGAAAGTTAAAGACCTTTTAATAATTAAAGATGAATCGTAAATGTCCCCATATAAGATTTTTTCCGTTCTAATAATAGTAGCGTGTGTCACGCTGGCGGTAAGCATCGCCATGGCGGGTTTTGAACAGATGCAAAACGTAACCAAGGCCCAGAAAAGTGTTAAAGATTATCAGGAGAGGATGAGTAACCCGGTAAATGCATTGGACCCCACAGATTTAACCAGCTCTTATATAAGCGCTCGACTGATCATTCCCAAACTCAATGTAAATGCAACCATCAGATCCGACACCGTAAATGCATATAACGCAGTATATCATTATCCTGAGAGCGTTATGCCAGGTAAACCTGGAGAATGCGGAATTTTAGGCCATAGAACCACTTATTCCGGATTATTCTCCAATATAGCTTCCCTGAAACCAGGGGATCAAGCAGTTATTAAGGACTTCACCCAGAGAAAAAAATTCGTTTATGAGGTAACATCCAATGGAGATGATATTCGTTGGGATTATAAAACTAAACCTATTAGATTTTCACAGGAAGGCCAGGCACGTTTATTAATAGTGACTTGTTATCCTCCCGGTAAGAAACAGGCTGCCTGGATTACCCATTTTAAAATGGTATCAAGTAGTGATTTATAATATAAATACTCTTTTTAACGGGCAAATTTATTACATATTTATTAATTTATTTCTTTACTTAATACGAAATTCCAAGTGATAGTTCCCAAAATAATTGATATTACGATTCAAGCTCATTGAAATAAAAATAATCCAAATAATCCTTTCAGTTTCTATTTCTAACAGAATAAACCTCGAACTGTTCGATTACACAATACTTATTAGTCAGAAATATTCATATTATTAACTAATATTATTGGCCTTTTGATGTGTAGTTTTAACACTTATTAATGAGAATTGGCATTATTTATATACAAATAATAATCATCAAAAAAATAGGATATGTAGACAAAGGAGATACTGGTTAAAAAAGAGGAAAAGAGGAGTTAAAATGGTTGAAATCCTAATAGATGAAGATGCATGCGTGGGGTGCGGATCCTGTGTGGATGACTGTCCCAACGATGTTTATAAAATGAATGAAGAAACATGGAAAACCAATGTAATTAATGCAGATGATTGCATGGCCTGCCTGTCCTGCCATGAAATCTGTCCTGCCCAGGCCATGACCCACAAAAACATTCACGTGGCCAAAAGGTTGTACATTGATCGTAGAGTAAACCACGTCCTGGAAAGAATAATCTGAGGGGATTAAAATGGATATGAAAGAGATCACAAACAATTTAGGTACATTTAAACCCGAATTAATCCCCAAAGAAACTGGTGGAGACATAGATGACTATGAAGATGCACTACACGTGCTGATGAAGTTTATGGGATCCATGTCCAGTGCCCTGGAACAGGTTTCAGGAAGAGGTGCCAATGCCATTGTTTACCAGGCAGGGAAAAGAATGGGGCACGATGCCGCTAAAATGATGGAAAAAACCGATGACTTGCAAAAAGCCCTTTTTGAAATGGGCGAAGTACTGGGACACGAATTTTACTATGTAAAATGGAAACCAGCAGGGCAAGACAGCTACGTTACTCAAAAAGATAACCAAGTTACAGTAAAGCTCCTATTCATGGATTGTGTTGTAAGACAAACTCTGCGAAGAACAGGGTTACCTCAAAAAGGCCCATTATGTTACCTTTTATATGGTTACACAGTTGGAGCAGTGGAAGAAATTATGGATGTTAAAGGAAAATTAGATATCGATCATGTAGGGCCCAACGCATGTCTTAAAACCCTAACAATCAATTGGGGGGGTAAATAATGGTAAACATTGCCATAGAAACACTAGCCAGCTGTTCTGGATGTGAAGTTTCCATACTGGACCTGCACGAAGACATAACCAAACTTATAGAAAAAGCAGACATAGTGTCTGCACCCATACTCATGGATATTAAAGAAATACCAGATGACATCGATATTGCAATTGTTACAGGTTCTGTCCGTAACGTGGAAAATAAAGCACGCCTAGAGGAATTAAGGGAAAAATCTAAAATATTAATTGCTTATGGTACTTGTGCATGTTTTGGAGGTATAACTGGAATGGCTGATTTATACACTCCTGAAGAAGTAAATTCAAGGAGTTTCACCGAAAACCCCAGTACCGAACCAGCCGAACTTCCAAATGAAGTTGTTCCTGAACTTTTAAGCATAGTTCACCCGGCAGCAGACTTCACCAAAATTGATGGATTTATTCCCGGATGCCCTCCCAAGGAACAACTCACCCATGACATCCTCATTCCTCTGATTAACGACGAAGCTCCTGATGTTCCTAAAAAAAGTGTGTGCGCCGATTGTCACCGCGAAATGGAACACGTTGAATATGATAAAATACACCGTAGAATTGAAGGAGAAGCAGATCCAGGTAAATGTTTCCTGAGCCAGGGATATGTCTGTCTGGGTTCAGTAACTTTAGGAAGGTGTGGTGGTCTGTGTACTGAAGCAGGAATTCCCTGCCACGGATGTGGAGGACCATCACTTGATGTATTAAGGGAACCAAGCCACGATATATACAACGGAGTTATTAAGAGGATTGCCCACCTTTCAAAAATGCCAGAAAAAGACGTTGAAAAACAGTTATATGATATTGGGCACATCATGTACGGATTTGTGATAGGAAGCACCACTATGGAAGAGAAACAAGTTTCCCTAATTCCACAGTTGGTGAAAAAATAGGTGATATCATGAAAAATATTGAAATAGCACCGGTTTCAAGAATTGAAGGCCACGCAAAGATCACTGTTCAAGTGGACGATTCTGGAAACGTTTCTGACGCTCATTTCCACGTTATGGAGATAAGAGGATTTGAAAAGTTCCTGGAAGGTGCTGCTGTAGAAGAAGCACCACGAATAACACCACGGATATGCGGTGTGTGTCAAACAGCCCACCACATAGCAGCTGCCAAGGCAACTGACCAGGTATTCGGGTTACAACCACCAGAAACAGCCCAAAAATTAAGAGAATTATTACTTCTAGGGCAATATCTACATTCTCATGCATTGCACTTTTACTTCCTGTCAGCACCGGACCTGGTAATGGGCCCAGAATCAGACCCGGCAATGAGAAATGTTTTGGGAATTCTAAAAACTAACCCAGAACTAGCCATGACTGCAATAAAAACCAGGAAGATCGGCCAGGAAATTACAGGCATAGTGGGTGGTAAACCCATCAGCCCAGTAACTGCAATCCCTGGAGGGCAATCTAGAGGAATTACATCCGAACAACAATCAGAGTTATTAGCTAAAGCTAAAGACGCTGTTGGGCTGGTTGAAAAAGGAGTTGAAGTCGCAAAACCATTATTTGCCAAATATGCGGATGAAATTGAACTCTTAGGATCAGTTGAAACCCATTTTGGCGCTTTAACTAAAAATGGCGGGGATTTGGCATTCTACGATGGTGATGTGAAAGTGATTGACGCTACAGGTAACTCTGTACACGAATTTGCACCAGAAAGCTACCTTGAATACATTGAAGAGAAAGTTCAACCCTGGTCTTACATGAAATTCCCCTACCTGAAACAGATTGGATTCCCAGAAGGAAACTATCGAGTAGGAGCTCTGGCCAGGCTAAACGTGAACAATAACATACCTACTGAACGGGCATCCGAACTCTACGCAGAGTATAAAGAAAACTTCGGAATGGCACAAAACCCCCTACTTTACCACTACGCTCGACTAATTGAACTAATGTACTCCGCAGAAAGAGCAGTTCAGTTACTTGAAGATGACGGCATAACCGGCACAGAAATAAGGCAAAAATTGTCCGAACCACTAATGACCAAAGCAGAAGCCAAAGAATCCTCATAAACCAGACGAGGAGTGGGAATGATCGAAGCAACCCGCGGAATACTAATACACGATTACGAAACCGATGCAGCAGGATTCATTACCCGTGCCAACTTAATAGTTTCTACTGGTCAGAACAACCTTGCCATGGATATTGGTGTGCGAGAAACTGCTAAAAAGTTAATCCACGGTACAGAAGTATCTGAAGGATTGAAAAACCAGTTAGAAATGGTTATTCGAGCTTACGATCCCTGTCTATCTTGTGCAACCCATGCCATCGATGGAAGCTCACCACTGGAAGTGGATATCTACGACAGCGAAGGCCAGTTATTGATAAAACATTTAATTTGAGGTTATTTTTTTCAAACCTCAATTTTTCTTTTTTTTAATATCAATTAATAAAAAAAATCATTTATTTTGAACAAACCATTGAATATTTTTTTTAACGTTTTTTAAATTATTTATTACAATAGTTTAAGATTAAATTAAGTGTTATTCAAATTATATCATTCTTATTGAATTATATCGTTATTTACTAATTTCAGGCAGGTTTGAACTTTCATAAATCAATTCCACTACTTGATCTAATTGTAATTAGAAATGTTATTTTCCAATTTAAAAACGATAAGCATAATAAAAAGTTACCGCAAGATAGTTTATAATAATAAATTTTCTTTACCAAATCTAGTGATCCAATGACTGACACCCATTTAAAGATGCAACTGGAAAAGGCCACTGTAGATCTGGATAAAACCACTGATGTGGAAGGTATCCTAATTGTGGCCAGTGATGGGCGAATATTACACCACAACTTACGGGTTGATGTGGATATAAATCTTTTCGGCCCCATGTCCCAGGTTATTTCTAGTTCCTCAGTAAGGTTACTGGATTCATCTGGTCAAGGAAAGATGGAAAGGGTGCTGGTGGAATCATCAGGAGGAAAAGCATTATTTTTAGGTTTAGAAAATGTGCATTTGATCATTTTAATGCAGGACACAACAAACGTGGGAATGGTAATGGTCAATGCTAAAAGGGCATCCAAAAAAATTCATGAATTAACAAAAGATATTGAATTGGAAGTTCCAGAAGAAATTCCAATTCCTGCAGAAGTACCAAGCCAAGAACCCGTAACTCCATTATCACCAGACGAATCAGAACCTGAAATAGTTGAGATAGAAAAACCCCTTGCTGAGACCATAACCGCGACAAAAAAACCTGTGGAAATAACTAATCAAGAAGCTCCAGAAATGAAAGTTACTGAAGAACCTGGGCAGGGACTAATTGAAGATCAAACTTCCAAAACTATAGAAGAATCATTAACTCCTGTTGACCATACTAAAATTCCAGAAAGGGTAGTGGCCCAACCA
>JAUNXM010000106.1 GCA_030539815.1 Methanobacterium sp. | reverse complement strand
CACTTCAAAATTTGTTAGTTCCACTCCAAAGTGTCCATCATTTCCTTGGTTGCGGCCACCATTTTCTGATGGTAGAAACATTCCTTTGCCAGTGACTGGATAAATCGTTACCGGGCATAAGAATCTTCTTTGAACTTCACACCCTGATAAAAAACATCCATTAAAATAAGGCTTTCTGGAGGCATTGGCATGATAGCGGCCTGATAATCAGGATCCAAACATTTTTGAACATCTTCTAATCCCATTTCTCCTTTCCCCACACTATCCAGGACTGCCACCATTTTGCGAACCATGTTCCAAAGGAAACTCTCACCTTCAACATTCACCAGACATAAATGATCTTTTGCTGTGATACGCACCCCCTCCACTTTTCTAAGGGGGTTTCTTTCATTCCTTTTTGAAAAATTTATGAAGTTATGGGTTCCCTCCATTAAACTGGCTGCTTCCTGCATTTTACCCATTTCCCACTCATCTTTCTGTTGGTTGCACAATACGTAGCGATAGTGTCTTTTCTGTGCGAATCTGGCTTTGAATCCCATTGGCACCCTGGCGGATCCTAGAATTCTTATATCTTGAGGTAGGAGATCGTTTATTTGATTAATTATTGGTTCTTTGTGTGTGCAAAAAGACACCACATTACCCAAGGCGTGTACCCCCCGGTCAGTTCGGCCCGCAATGGAGTAACTGGATTGTTCCAGATTATCAATGGTCCCTGATTCTTTAAGGGCATTGATTAACTCATTTTCAACTGTACGCAGGTTTGGTTGTCTTTGAAATCCGTGAAAATCTGTCCCCAGATAAGCAACTTTTAAAGCCACCCTAATCATAACATCATCCCCTATTTAATTCTCCTAACTACTCTTAAATAAAATATGGCCATGATTTTGTAATAATACCCGTGGTAGAAAATATATATAATAATATCTTTTAAATGCAACAAGTATTTTTAAGCGATAATTAATATCCCTCTTTTACCATACTTAGATTACGATCCCCTACTCCAGTGGTTAAGGGTATGAATTAGGTAAAAATATTGATATTAAGGGGAAAATTTAAAGAATATTGATATTATTTTATTATAATGGGTTTGAGGTGAATTTAATGATAATTATGCCTGCTGTGGATATTAAAAATGGTAAGTGTGTTCAATTAGTACAAGGTAAACCTGGAACTGAGCAGATTGTCCTGGATAATCCTTCGGAAGTTGCCATGGAATGGGAAGAAAAAGGAGCCAGTGTTTTACACGTGATTGATCTTGGCGGGGCCCTGGAAGAAGAGGGAAACATCCCCGTGGTCCGGGAAATCGTGAAAAAAGTCTCAGTACCTGTGCAGATGGGTGGAGGTATTCGCAACGTGGAAGATGCAACCCTTCTATTAAATATGGGAGTGGATAGAATCATCCTGGGAACTTTAGCCATTGAAAGCCCGGAAACTGTTGAATTATTATCTGATCAATATGGCAGTGAACGGATTATGGTGGCCCTGGATAGTAAGGACTCCCAAGTGGTGGTCCGGGGATGGACTGAAAAAACTAACCAGACCGCACCCCAGCTGGGTGAAATTATGGAAGAAAAAGGAGCAGGTGGGCTATTATTCACCAATGTGGATCATGAAGGATTATTAGGTGGATTTAAGATTCAGCCACTACTTAAACTATTGGAAACTGTGAACATTCCAGTGGTTTATTCTGGGGGTGTTAGTACCCTGGAAGACATTAAAACCCTCAGTCAAACCGACGTATACGGAGTGGTGATTGGTTCCGCACTTTACAAAGGTACCCTGAACCTGGAAGATGCTCTAAGTTACGAGGAAAAATAATTCCTTATTTTCCCATTCCTTTACCCTAATCCTTTATCTTTAATCTCAAATTCAATTAAAATATTATGATTAGAATTTATAGTTCAATTAATACTGCAAGATAAATTCCTGGCAAGTTACAAGTATTTAGTTCAGGTTACTTTAAATTCCCCTTTAATCATCGTTTTCTCAGCAATAGAAACCACTTTACGTATCTTAAGAATCTGATCTGGATTTGTGGATACAGAGCTGATACTGTTCTCCACCAACCATCTAACAATAGCTGGATCCGATCCAGCATGACCACATATGCAGGTTTCAACATTGTTATGGTTGCATTTTTCTATCACCATTTGAAGCATTTTTAAAACTGATTTGTGGGTTAGGTTAAAATGTTTGGCCACTTTCACTCCCCTCCGGTCCACTGCTAGGGAACACATGGCCAGATCACTCATACCCAAGGTTACAAAGTCCACACCTTCTTTTATGAAATCATCCATGGTGAGTGCTGCAGATGGGGTTTCGATGGAGGCCCCTACTGGTAAGTCACGGTACGGTCTGATCCCGGACTCACGCATAATCTTTTTAGCTTCCTGGTATTCGCAAACATCCCGTACTAAGGGTACTTTAACCCCTAAATTATCATAACCCTCATCCAGGAGTATGGATATGGCCTCGAATTCTGCTTTCAAGATTTCCTGATTTTTAAGATCTTTATGGATACCCCTCAACCCCAGCAAAGGGTTATGTTCGTCTGGCTCAATATTTCCACCTTTTAGTCGTTTCAATTCATCAGTGGCTATGTCAAAGGTACGGAACCATACTGGTTTAGGGTGGAATGCATCAGCAATCAATCGGACAGCATCGGAAATCACTTTGTTTAGTATTCCCTCCTCCAGAAGCACTTGGGGATGTTTTCCAGTGCGGATGATGCTGTTTTCAATGCGGATGGATCCCACTCCATCAGCCCAGGGTGCCACTTTCCAGGCTATTTCTGGGATATTGAGGTTAACCTTGATTTTGGTAGCAGGGTAGTGAACTTCGAGAAAATCTGTTTTACCATCCATTTCTATGAAACCTTCATATATGTTACCGGTTTTCCCATCCACGGTTACAGTGGTGCCTTCTTTTAGTTTCATACTGCCATTGCCGGTTCCTACAATACAGGGTACTTTCATCTCCCGGAGTACAATGGCCACATGACTGGTTAGACCACCATAATCAGTCACCACACCCCCCGCCTGGTGAAGATAAGAAAGCATATCCCTGGAAGCCCGGGATACCACTATTATTTCCCCGCCCTTCAAATCCAGGAGATCTTCATCATTCCATATCTTCTTAACCCGCCCTACTCCCACGTAGGGTCCGGTTCCAATTCCCCTTACAATAATCATTAATATTATTTTCTGTGAGTGATTATGGAAATAATTTGGGAAAATTATATTTAGAAAGAATATGAGGAGTTAAAAATGAATAAAAATAATATAAAGAGGTTTTATGTTTATAGTAATATGAATATAAACTTTAAAAAATGATTACAAAAAAGGGAAAGATGGAAATAATCCCCAATTAGGATTAGAACATCCTCACGTTTTGTTAGTAACCCCAATTATATAACCACAATTCTATAAATTATCCCATCTAATGGGCAAATTTTTCCATGAAGGAAATTATTTTCTCTACTTTCCCTTTTAATGGTCCGGTTTTGTTGCTTAATTTACGAAGGGCGTTTATGTCACTGTTTTTAAGCCCTCCAACCAGTATGAGGGCCACTGCATAAATAATGGCCGCCAGTACCATGACCAGCATAAAAGCCAGATATTTTGAAAAAAACGCAACAGAGTTGGAAAGTGAACTCAAAGTTGCAGTGCTAATCAGGAAGCTTTGTGGTATTAACAGGAGCACTACACCCATTATTCCTGCAGCCAGTACTATCCTCCCCAAATCTTTGTATTCTAATTTTACATCGGCAACTTGTAAAGTTTTCCAGACAATAGTAGACATTATGAAAAGAGCAGTGATGGTAGTAGCAATAGCTGCACCAGTTATACCATAAATAGGAACTAAATACATACTTAATGCCACATCCAATATTACTCCTGCTATTAAAATTACCATGGGGAGGTATGGCTTTCCCAATCCCTGAGCTATACTGGATGAGACTGTGTAAATGGTGAAAAACAACATTCCGATTGATAGTATCTGTAAAGCTACTGCACCATTCATGTAAGCCGAGTTCACGTACAGTAATTTCATTATGGGAGTGGCGAATATAAAGGTTCCCACGCACATGGGAAGCACCACCAAACTAACATAACGATAAGATTGGTTTACATAACCTTTGAGCACCTGCCGGTTTTTTAATCCAATTGCTTCAGCAGTTGCCGGTAATACCGCTGTGGCCACTGACATGGAAATAATAAGTGGTAAACGGGCTACCGGGGTGGCGGCACCGTAGAATCCCAGTTGATCACTGGCCAGGTATCTTCCTACAATGAAATTTCCAATGGCATCAAACAAAGCAGTTTCAGCCAGTCCAGTTATTAAAACAGGCAAGGCAAAGATAATAAGTACCTTGGCTAATGATAATTCCTGTTTTAGGGTGAATGATAGTTTAACATCCTTAAGACGTTTACCCAGCCCCCTGCGGTACAGGTAATATCCAGCCAGGGCTGAAAACAAAAAGCCTATGGCAGTACCTATTACTGCCCCTGCCACCTGAAATCCCACCCAAATAAGGATTATGGCACTGCTGATCATGAATACCTGTTCAAAGGCCTTGGTGATAACGATGTTTCCCATCTGGAAAACACCCTGGAAGGCACCCCTGAAGACACCCACTACCACACTGAATGGGGTGATCAAAGCCACCAGTTTTAAAGGGAGCGCTGCTTCTGGTTTATGGAAATATCCGTAAGCCAATGGATCCGCCAGTAGAAAGATCAGCAAACTGAAAAATAATCCCAGAACGATCACGATCTTGAGAGAGGTGTGGACTACTTGCTTCACCATTTCTTCATCGCCTTGAGCTGAATACTCTGATACGTGCTTGGCAATGGCTGGTGGCATCCCCCCGGATGCTATTTGTATTAATATACTCTGGGTTGGCAGGGCTAAATTGAGTATACCAAAACCAGCTGGACCCAAAAGGTTTGCAGTGACAAAACGATAAACATAACCCCCAACACGGAATATGAAATACCCAATCAACATGATCAGGCTTCCTCTAGCAATTTTTGAACTCATGATAATTACCGCAAATATTAGTTTTCAAATAAAAGTTATCTAGACTTATTTAATCTATAACCCGAGATTATTTTTTTTATCTTAAGGATTCAATTCACTAATTCCATATTTATAAAACTAACGTTTATTAAACCCAACTATGGATTGATCCAGAACTAAACCCTGACAGACAATAAGTTGGAAGATGTAATCAACAACTCCCACAACAGTTAAAATATAGTTTCAAGTAATAGGTTTTTATCCGTGGGAAATAGTTATAAAATGATTAAATTATACTTGAATTTTTTACTGAAATTCCACCATTAAATCTAAATAAAATATAATCTATTAAATACCTATTAAAATAGTTTTTAGGAGACGTGTGAATATTAAAACTGTAATGGCTACCGGTACATTTGATTTAATACATCCTGGTCATGGATTTTACCTTGAAGAGGCAAAAAAACTGGGAGGGGAAGGAGCCCGGTTAGTGGTGGTGATAGCCCGGGAATCCACAGTAAGGGCTAGGAAGAGGGTGCCTATTGTCCCTGAAAAACAGCGCCTGGAAGTGGTTCAGATGCTGAAGATGGTGGATGAAGCAGTTCTGGGTAGTGAAACCGATATGTTCAGCACGGTTCTCAAGATCAAACCAGATATCATAGCCATTGGCCCTGACCAGAACTTCGATATTGACCATTTAAGGGAAGAACTCAGGGAAAGGAATATCCCGGCGGAAGTGGTTAAATTAAAAGGATATCATCGGTCCGCACTGGATAGCTCCTGCAAGATTATTAAGAAGATTAAAGAGTCTGATTTTCCACCAGGTAGTTTTAAACACTGCTAATTTTTACTTTAATTGGTTTTATTACTTGACATAGCTACCGCTATGAAATTAAAAAAAAGAAAAAAAATATTTGTTTAAAATGGCAGCGAAGCATAGGTGCCTTTATAGGTCCACGTGTTGGTATTCCAGTTGTTGATTACTCCTAGCGTATTTCTGGAGCTAGTAGCATCCGCATTATACCATTGTCCGTTTACATATATCTGAGCCCATACATGACCATACCAATTACCACTAGTTGTGAAATAACAGTATCCATGCTCGTATCTTGCAGGTAATCCAGCTGCTCTGACAAGGGCCACGACTAAATGTGAATGGTCACAGCAATTTGCACTTCCAGAAGTGAGGGTTTCCACCGCTCCCTTCTGGGAGTCGTAGTAATATGAATAATTTATGTTGTCTCTCACCCAGTTAAAGATGAGTGTGGCCTTTTGGTAGCTGGAAGTTGCACCAGAGCTTATGCTCTGGGCCAATGCAATTATACGGGGATCTTTAACTTGGCAATTGGTAGTTGCCAGGAGATACTGTTGAAGTTCTGCTGGTACAGAGGGTTCTTTGGCCACCACGCTACTCCATGGTTTCATGGTTGCGTAGTTTGGCAGGTACTGGTTTTCTCCATGGAATGCAACCACTCTACTGTAAAGGTAGAGCAGTGATTCGAATTGTAGTTTTCCCAGTGATGTTGACCCATAATTAGGTGCTATACCATTGGAATCCATGAATGATTTTACTCGTTTTGCGAGGTCAACATACTCAGTTTTATCCAAGTTTCCACTGTTCATTTGCTCTAGAGGACTTGATGCTACTGAAACACTGGGTAAAGCTATGAGGCTTGTGATACCACTGTTTAGTTGGGTAGTGCACTTCGTGAGTAGGTATAGGAATTGGGACATAGAAACCTGTAATGATCCCATCTGTACATAATTTGGGAGAGTATGATAGGTTTCCACATAGTTTTTAACTCTTCCTGCTGCATCAACGATTTCTGAAATGGTATATCCATTTGAACTTGTTGGTGGTGAAGAGCCAATGGAGTTCCATGGTTTCATGACCGCAAAGTGAGCTTTGTTTCCACTAGT
>JAUNXM010000105.1:2087-7012 GCA_030539815.1 Methanobacterium sp. | reverse complement strand
AAAAATAAAATAAGGGGGAATTTAATGGTATTAAAACGTGGAACTGTGAAGGTAAACACCTCCCGGAGGGTAGAAATTCAGGATATCACCAGAGAGGTGGATGATGTGCTTAAAAATAGTGGTGTTAAAGATGGTCTGTTGAATATTTACAGTCGCCACTCCACTTCAGCAGTGGTAATCAATGAGAATGAAACTGGTCTGGTTAGTGATTTCCAGCTAGCTCTTCAGAAACTGGTTCCAGAGGGTGCAGGTTACCAGCACGATAGAATTGATAACAATGCCGACAGCCACATCCGTGGGTTCCTATTGGGTGGTAACCAGACTATTCCCGTGGAAAATAGTAGAATGATGCTAGGAACCTGGCAGAGTATTTTCTTCGTAGAACTGGACGGACCAAGGCAAAGGAAACTTACGGTAACCGTGATGGGAGAATGAAATAATCCATGGGACCCAAGAAAGGGCGGAAATATTGAAAAAGATAAAATAAAGGAACTAATAAAAAAAAATGATAGTTAAAAAAAGGAAGTATAAAAATTTTAATAAGTGTTCAATGAGTTGTGAGCACTTAAAATAATTAAAACTAAAAAAAATTTTATTTTAAACTTTTAAATTCTACTTCTAATGTTATAACAGGATACTCTAGTTCAAAGTTCCTTATAACCTCTGGATTCATCTCTCCAAAGAATCCTTCCACACACAATTCACCAGTTCCTTTTTTAACTCCTTTTAACAACGCACATCGCCCCTGAATAAAACTGGGATGATCCATATCTTCAATAATCATTTCCAGCCCCAGGTTGCTAATCAGGGCATCGGTGGTTGATTTGATCTCGGTGAAGTTGGCCTGGGAATGGGTGATCATGGCTGCCATTTTCTTAACACCCACTGTCCGGGTTTCCTTCTCCCCATCCAAGAAAACGGTTTCCCCTACTTCAAATATCCTCTGGGGCAATTCTTCGTGTTTGTTATCTTCCAAAAATTCTAGTAAACCATTAAGGAGGCTCTGACGGATCATGGTCCTGTCCTGGCTTATGGGCTGGGCTACTTCCACCCGTTGAGTTTCCGGGAGTTTCATTTTCTGGAAGTGGTTCTCCTCGTTGGTTAACATGAGACTCATAACTTCAGTGAAGTTCAATCCATTCATGATTTCCCGGACATTCTGGTCAAACTCCAGGTAAGGGTCTTCCCGGGCCACAGTGGCCACCCGAGGCAGTTCTGGTTCTATTTTACGGAAACAGTAACCTATAGCCACGTTCTCAATTATGTCCACCTCATGAAGAATATCAGCCCGGTAAGGAGGTATCTGGACTTTTACTGTATCCTCATCAATTACTTCTGCATCAAAACGGACTTTTTTCAATGATTCTACCACAATTTCAGGAGATAATGGCATTCCAATAAGTTTAACTGCCTTTTTAACACTAACTGTCCTTTCCTTGGGTGTTAAATCAGGTCGAATGAGAGTTTCATCCTGATAAATATTTTCCATGGTCTGGATAGTTGCCCCGGATTCTGCGAAGCTGGTGGCGATGATGTTCAAGGTTCGCTCCACTGCCTGCTGGTCAGTGCCGGTTACATCCACAAAAAGGTTCCGAGTATCACTGGTAAGTTTGGTGAGTTCTCCATTGATTATAGGGGGCATGGACAGTATGTTGTCCTCCGAATCCATGATCAGCGGGTACCGGTGGTACTGGCTTATTAGGTGGGCGTAGGACTGTCCTTTTTTATGGTTGGTGAGTATTTCCCTGAGGGTCATTGGTTCATCCATCTCCAGGGGTACGAAGGAGACTTTATCAGGATCTGCAGCAAAATAGCGGAAAGGGCCCTTTAGAACGTCAAGGTTATGGATTCCCACTGCCACTTTTTTACGGTCCCGCCCGATAACCCAGTGCAGGTCTTCCTGGAAGTCCATGATTTGGGGGAGTTTATCATCATCCAGTTCTACGTTGAGCAAAAGGCAGCATGCAGTGTAGGGCCGGATATTTTTAAGTTCAGGGTCAATGGTTATGCTGGTTCCAGATGGTTCCAGGGGGTAGTCTGGTATTCCTTTCTCAATTCCCAGGAAACCTTTAAGTGCCCGGGCCACCCCCTCCACACTGAGATAATCTGGACGGTTGGGGAAAAACTCCACTTTAACTTCTTCATCATCATAGTCCTCAATATCACTCCCAATCATGGGAAGGAGATCGATGAGTTCATCCTTGTCTATTTCCATTTTCAATAGTTCTTCCAGGTCAGTGAAGGTGAATTTTATAACTGGCATGACTTTTTCCTCATTTATTTATTTTAGATTAATTATTTGTTTTTTTAAGATGATTGTTAGATTATTAGATAATCTATCATTAGATTCCAATAAATTTCCAATAAATTAGATTTCCTATTAATGATCATTAGATCAATCCTATAATGAATCAATCTATAAATGATATACACTCTGAACTATCTAATTATATGCCCAGTATCATTATAAAGAACAGGGATTCTACTGTGAAGTGAAGGGCACGGTGTTGCAAGTGGTTCATTTGTAATCCAGCCACTTCGTGGTAGAGATCCACAACCAGGTGAATTAAAGCTGCTAAAAACCCTATTTCAAGGGATAAAAATAGCAGAGATAACAATATAAAGTGAAAAATGGCTTCCAGGACTTCATGTACCACCCACATCCGGATATTGGAACCCACTATTCTCTGGATCATTCCTGCCAGGAGGACGTAGAAATCAAAGAACACCCTCCAGAATATCTGGCTGTGGGCCTCATCACTCACCGCCAGGATAACCGCAATGTAAAACCACAGGATTTCCATATCTTATTCACCGGTATTTACCAATTTTAAGGATATTTACGACTCAAAGGACAATAGAACCCATAAGATTATGTCATCGATAATGTGCATAAGAATTGATAATACACATTAATCTCTCTGTTTAAGGTTCATTTTCTTGGGTTGAGGTATTTATTATTATCAACGTAATTTTATATCATGTAGCTATAATATAGCTATAATTATATCCATTCATTAATAAACTATAGAAATACTTATCTTGAAAGCATATATATTAATTTGTATTAATTTAGCTAATAATTTGGCTGATTTTAGAGTTTACTAATGATTTATTAAGAGGAGACCTAAGATGAAGGAAGTTGAGGTTCCCAAAGACTACAATCACGAAAATGAAATAGACTGGCAAGCAACCTGGCAGAGAATGAAACTCTACCAGTTTAACCCTGATGAAAAACGTCCACGATACATAATCGACACCCCACCACCATACCCCACCGGATCAATCCATATTGGTCACGTTCTTAACTGGCTTTACATGGATTTACTGGCACGGTGGAAGCGTATGCAGGGATATTCCGTGTTGTTCCCCCAGGGATGGGATTGTCACGGGCTGCCTACCGAGGTTAAAGTGGAGGAAATCCACGGTATCAAGAAAAACGATGTTCCCCGGGAGGAATTCCGCCAGATGTGTATCGAATTAACCCGGGAAAACATTCAGGGTATGAAAACCCAGATGCAGCGTATGGGTTACTCCCAGGACTGGGGACGGGAATTCGTTACCATGACCCCTGAGTACAAGGAAAAAACCCAGCGCAGCTTCCTGAAAATGTACCATGACGGTTTGATCTACCGGGCAGTGCACCCGGTGAACTGGTGCCCACGGTGTGAAACTGCCATAGCTTTTGCCGAAGTTGAGTACCAGGAAAATAAAACTTTCCTCAACTATCTTGAATTTCCTGACCCCTCAGGTGAATCTGGTGTGCCCATTGCCACCACCCGGCCCGAATTACTGGCAGCATGTGTAGCAGTGGTGGTCCATCCTGAAGATGAACGTTACCATCACCTCACTGGTAAAAAGGTACAGGTACCCTTATTTAACAGGGAAGTGGAGATCATCACCGATGAAGAGGTGGACCCGGAGTTTGGTACCGGTGCAGTTATGATCTGTACCTTCGGGGACAAAACCGACGTAACCTGGGTAAACCGTTACGACCTGGACATCATTGAAGCCATAAATGAACAGGGGATAATGCAGGATGTCTGCGGGAAATACAGCGGACTCACCCTCACCGAATGTAAAGAAGCCATTGTGGAAGACCTGGATAAGGAAGGATTTCTCACCCGCAAGGAAAAGGTGGACCAGAACGTGGGCCAGTGCTGGAGATGCAAAACACCCATCGAGATCCTGGTTAAAAAACAGTGGTTCGTGGCAGTTAAACAACTTAACCACCAGATCATTGATGCCGCTGAGGGCATGGAGTGGATACCCGAGCACATGAAAACCCGTCTATTGAACTGGACCGGTAGCATGGACTGGGACTGGTGTATCAGCAGGCAGAGGATATTCGCCACACCCATACCAGTGTGGTACTGTAAAGAGTGTGGAGAGGTTATGGTGCCCTCTGAAGAGGAATTACCCCTTGATCCAACCCAGACACAACCCACAAAAACATGCCAGTGCGGAAGCAGTGAATTCACAGCCGAAGAAGATGTGCTGGACACCTGGATGGACAGTTCCATCACCCCCCTGGTTATCGCTGGCTGGCCTGGTGAGGATTACCGTAACCTGTTCCCATCTACCATACGTCAACAGGGACACGATATCATACGTACCTGGGCATTCTACACCATTCTACGTACCCTGGCCATAACTGGAGACGCACCCTTCCACAACGTGGTGGTTAACGGAATGGTATTCGGGGAAGACGGGCATAAAATGAGTAAATCCCGGGGAAACGTCATCGCCCCCGAGGACGTGGTGGCGGATTACGGTGCCGATGCCCTCCGTTTATGGGCAGCTAATAGTGTTCCAGGGTCAGACGTACCCTTCGCATGGAAGGATGTACAGCACGGCTACAAATTCCTCAGGAAGTTCTGGAATGCCTTCCGTTTTGTGAATATGCACCTGGCTGGTTACAGTAC
>JAUNXM010000105.1:0-2077 GCA_030539815.1 Methanobacterium sp. | reverse complement strand
GGAGTTAAGTCCGATACTGAGGTTAAGTCCATTAAAAGCTCCTTCAAACCATTGGATAAATGGATCCTGTCTGGTTTAAATCAGCTGGTGGGAGAGGTTACCCAGGCCATGGAGGATTACAACTTCGCCCATGCCCGTAACCGTATCCAAGCCTATATCTGGCATGATTTCTGCGATGACTACATCGAAGCAGTAAAATACCGGTTGTATACTGATGATGAGGGTGAATCAAAACAGGCCGCACTTTATACTCTGAACACAGTTATTAAAACGTGTTTAAGACTGATGGCACCCTTCACCCCCCACTTCACCGAGGAGATCCATTACTACCTGGAAGGATATGGCAGTGATGAGGGAGTTTTAAACCAGGATAATGGGGAAAAATTGGATAAAATCATAAATGAAAATGTTTTCAGGAGTATTCACCAGGAAAGATGGCCTGAAGTGGTGGAAGACCTGGTGGATCCAGAGGCCGATAAAACTGGACAACTAGGTGTTGAAGTCATTGGTGAGCTTCGAAGATTCAAGGCCAGCAGGAAAATGCCGCTTAACACCCCCCTAAAGGGAACCACCATTTATTCCAGTTCCCCTAAAAAATATAAACAGCTTCTCACCCTGCAGGATGATATCAAAGGCACCATGCGTATTGAAGAGCTGATGGTCAGTGAAGGTAAACCAGATGTACGGGAGATAGTGGTGGAAGTCACCCCCCGCATGGATAAGATCGGACCTGAGTTCAAGGGACAGGCCCCGGTGATTGTTAAATACCTGCAATCCCGTGAACCACAGGAAATAGCCAGTTCCCTAGAAGAAAATGGTTCCATTGACATTGAAGGATCTCTGATCACCGCTGAACATATTAACACCAGCAAAGAACTGGTAGGTCGTACCGGGGAAAAGGTGGAGCTTTTACTTCTTGATGAAATGGACCTGGTAATGGAGCTGGTGATCTAACAACCCCATAAGCGGAAATTTATAATTCACCCCATTAGGGAAGGAGATCATACCTCATTAGGGAATAATTTAATCCCACTAAATAAGGGAGATAAATTAACACCACTAATGGGGGATAAATTAAACTCACTAAGGTTGTGAATCATAGCCCTTCATGTAGAAAGTTGATTGTATAAAATATTAATTGGTGATTAAGGTGGAATTAAAGGTAGAAAAGGCCAGGGAAATAAAGGGAGTTGTTAAGGCGCCCCCATCTAAAAGTTACACCCACCGGGCACTTATGGTGGCCTGTCTGGCCGAAGGCGAGTCTTGCTTGCAGGATCCCCTCTATTCAGCCGATACCATGGCCACTCTGGAAGCCTGCCAGGCATTGGGGTGTGAAGTGAAAGTAGAGAATGACCAGTGCACTATACAGGGTACTGGCGGGAATCTTAAAACTCCAGAAGATGTTCTGGATCTTAAAAACAGTGGAACCACCCTCCGTTTTTTTACTACCCTGACCAGCTTAACTCCAGGCTGCACGGTACTCACTGGTGATGATTCCCTGCGGGGAAGACCCATGCAGGACCTTTTAGACTCCCTCAACATGCTGGGAGTGAAGGCCTACTCCACCCGCAAGAATGGCCTAGCACCCCTGGTTATAACCAGTAGTTTTCCAGGGGGTGAAGGTAAGATCAAGGGGGATGTGAGTTCACAGTACATCTCCTCCATCCTGCTTTCAGCACCATACGCACAGAACCCGGTTGACCTCCAGGTGGTGGGTGACTTTAAAAGCAGGCCCTACGTGGAGATGACCCTGGATATCATGGAAAAATTCGGGGTGCACTGCCAGCAAGGACCTGGAAACCATTTCCACCTGGATAAACAAACCTACCAGGCCAGAGATTACACCATAGAAGGAGATTACTCTTCAGCATCATACTTGTTAGGAGCAGCTGCTATTTTAGAGGGGAAAGTAACTGTTAAGAACCTCTTTAAAAATTCTAAACAGGGAGATAAGATAATAGTAGATATCCTGAAGAGTATGGGTGCTAATATCATTGTAAGTGAAGACCAAGTAACAGTGAAGGGAACCATGGACCAGAATAGGGATACTGAAGCCCTTGCTGATAAATATGCTAAA
>JAUNXM010000104.1 GCA_030539815.1 Methanobacterium sp. | reverse complement strand
TAAAATATTCCTAACAATCTTAAAAACATTAACCCTTATAAAAGGTGACCTAATTGGAAAATATACCCCAAAGAAATGCAAAAAAGATAGTGATTTTATGCAATTATAATTCCACCAAAAAGCATTCCGAACCCATAATAGATTTTTTTAATGATGAGTTTGTTCCAGATGAAGTTGAATTATCTTTTTTTAATTATCGGAGAATTCGCATTGATGGTGGTAATAATTATTTATTTAATTCCCCAGGTAATCCAGATTTTTTGTCCTTAAAACAAGTATTATCCCAACAAGTAGATGGAGTGATTGTTTTAGTCGAGACCAGTGTCGGTATTTTTGAAACTGACCTGATGATAATTAGTTTAATTGCTGGTGAAAGCATACCCCATGTTTTATTCGCCAATAGAGAAGATTTTAGTGAATTCGAAATGGATATTCATGTTGAAGGTGTTTTAATTATTCCTACCATTGCTCAGGACGGAATAGGGCTAAAGGATGGTTTGAAAATATTACTAAAACTAATTGACAAGTATAAACTAGAAACAATTCCCACTGAAGAAATAGAGAATTGTAAAATCATAGAACCCACTGATAACCTCCAAAATGATGAAAAAAATGAAACCTACAAATATAATACAAATAATTACGAAAATAACAATCCCACAGAAAGTAATGACAACACTGCACGTTTACCTGCACTGAAAAAAGACTTCTACAAATTGAAATTCTTTTTTCACCCAATTGAAATGGATAATATAAAAAATTCCATGGCAAAATTCGGATTTTCTAATTTAACATCTATATATATTAAATATCATGATAACAGAAACCAGAAAACTGAAACCTACCGTTGCAGTACTTATGAACTGGAATTACCACCAAAAGTTGAAATGATGATGATCATCAAAAGGGAAGAACTTGATTATGCTATTCAAGCCCTGGAAGAGGTTAAAACAGAAGATATTAGTGAAAAATTGTTCATATCACCTGTAGAAGATGTCATAAGAATCAGAACAAACGAAAGAGGGGAAAACGCTGTTGATTAGTAAGATTTTATACTAATCTTATTTTTATAGAGTATGTAAACGGGATTTTTTTAGATTCAGAAATGTTTAACTTATAAATTGCTGATTCGATTTATTCAAATCCATTTAATTAACTATTTTTAGGAATATCTCCACAGATAGTCGATAATTATAATATCTAGGGAATATAAATTTATTATTGATTTTTATTAACTAATCTTCCCGAAGATCATCTATGAACGATGAAAAAAAAACTAAAGAACAGTTAATCAACGAAATAAAGAAATATAGAAATTTATATTCTGAATTAGAACACCATATGGCTGATTTTAATTTGATGAAACCTGAAAACAAGCCTTTCCAGGATGCTTTGCAATTTTTATCACCCCTGGTGATGGAACTACTAAATCTCCCCAACGAATCAGAAATATACGATTACATCCTTGAAAAACTTCAAGAAGTAGTTAAAGATGCTTACATTATCATTTCCACTTATGATGAAGAGTCTGATAGTTTAAGAGTATATAAAATGATAGGAACCACCAGCAGAATGATTGATCTTGCTGAGAAGTTAACGGGAGTGAGAATAAATGATCTCCATTTTCCCAGGGACAAATTAGATTTAGAAGCAAAGAATTTCCTATCCAATGGTAAGTTGCAGAAGGTTGATGATGGCCTATACTACATCACCGCAGGCAAATTGCCTCAAAAGACATATAATATGCTTGAAAAAGCTTTTGGAGTGGATAAAACTTATGTAATGGGTTTTTCACTTAAGGGAGAGATGTTCGGGAGCGTGAACATAATAACCAAGAAAAATGGCAAACCCCTTAACATCAACACTGTAGAACCTATCCTAAACATCGCTTCTGTTGTTTTGCAGAATAAAGTTGCAGGAAAAGAACTTAAAAAACGAGAGAGGCTTCTAAGTCTGGTCACTGATAATATGTTAAATGTTGTAGGGCAAATAGACGCGGAAGGAACTTTTCAGTACATCAGTCCATCCATTAAAACTATATTGGGGTACGATCCCAGTGAAATCCTGGGAGAAAATGTTTTTCAATTTATTAATTTAACCCATCCTGAGGATCAGATTAAAGTTAGCACTGCGTTTATGGGGGCTACTAACTCTTATTTACCTGGAGAAGTGCAACATAGATTTAGAAGGGCAGATGGGAGTTACATCTGGGTTGAATCATTGGGAAACCCATTATTCGATGATGAAAATCAGTATAATGGAGTGGTATTCAGCATGACCGACATAAATTCCCTTAAAGCTGCGGAAAAAAATTTGAAAACATCTCTGGAAGATAAAGAACTTTTATTGCGGGAACTCCACCACCGGGTGAAAAATAACATGCAAATAATTTCCAGTCTCCTTAACCTTCAAAGTCAACATATTAAGGATAAAAGGGATCTAAAGATTTTCAAAAGCAGCCAAACTCGTGTTAAAACCATGTCCCTAATTCATGAAGAGCTTTACAGTTCTCAGGACTTCTCCCACATCCACCTATCCAAATATATTAGGAATCTAACCAAAGAGCTATTAACTTCCAATATTGGTGATCCGGGACGTGTACAACTTACAGTAAATGTTGAAGAAATCAAAATGGAATTGGAAACCGCCATTCCCCTGGGACTTCTGATCAATGAAATTGTGGCCAATTCCGTTAACCATGCATTCCCCAATCACCGCAAAGGAGAGATCATAGTGGATCTGAAGAGGGATGGTGACGCTTTCGTTTTAAAGATAAGTGATGATGGTATTGGAATTCCTAAAAAAACTGATTTTGAAAAGGCAGAGACCCTGGGGTTTCAGTTGATAAAAAATCTGGTAAATCAGTTAGATGGTGAAATCAAAATGCAAACTAACCATGGCACCACATTCATCATCAAATTCAAAGAACTGGAATATAAAAAAAGATTTTAACCCCCACAAATTAGTAAAAATAATGGATTCTGATTCTTTTATTTAATTTTTTAAGCGTTATAATTACATATACCCGTAATGCTTGGCTTTTAATAAATTAAGATAAGATAAATAATTAAATAATGAAGTTGTTTGAAATTAAGTTCTTAATTGACAACTATTGATAAAATTAGTAGTAATATTTGATTGGAAAAGTTGATAAGTAAGAACATGTTTTTTAGATAGAATTATTGGTTATTAGTGAAGGTGGCTGGATGATATGATTGGTAATAAAATTTCTCATCAGGAAAAATATTGGGATGAAATTGCAGAGGAAAAAGATTTCCCCACCCCTTTCCCCATGACACACTTTAAAAAATACACCAGCCTGGAAATGAATATACTGGATGTGGGTTGCGGTTACGGGAGAACCTTAAATGAGCTTTACGAGAATGGTTTTAATAATTTGACTGGTGTGGACTTCTCCAATGGCATGATAAAGAGAGGTTTGAAATTGCATCCCGATCTTAACCTGATTAAGAATAACGGAGATGATCTACCATTTCCAGATAATTCATTTGATGCAGTTCTCCTTATTGGAGTTTTAACCAGTAATATCAGAAGCGAACATCAGCAAAAAATGATTCTGGAAATTTCAAGGGTTTTAAATAACCATGGAATCTTGTGTATTAGTGATTTTCTCCTGAATAATGATGAAAGAAATTTAAATCGTTACAAAAAATATGAGGAGGAATATGGAATATATGGAGTTTTCAAACTCCCAGAAGGTGTTGTTTTAAGACATCATACTCTTGAACATATTATAAAATTGACAGAAGACTATGAAGAACTTTATTTAGAAAAAACTATTTTCAATACCATGAACGGTAATAGATCCAATGCATTTTATTATATCGGTCAAAAAAGATAAATAGATTCCTATTCTCTCTTTTTCTGATATTTATTTCTTATTTCGTTTTCATCCATGGATGGGTCTACACTCAACTATTAAATCTTTTTTTGATAATTCCACTATTTTAAAGCCATGAAAAATAATTTAAGGGATAATTATAATTTATAGGTTAAATCATTTTAAAATAATAGTTGATGCTTAGTTTAATTTAAGTCTTTAAAGTTATAGAATAATAATCATATTTTATTTGTAGAATCCTGTGTTTATCAGTTGATGGATCATATATTTTGAGGTGGCTATGAAAAAAGAAACCCCTGGAAAAGAAGTTATACCCATCTATTTTGTAAGTTCCAAGGAAATTAAACTTGTTGAAAGAGTTGTGAAGACTGATAAAGAATGGATGGATATTTTAACCCCTGAACAGTTTGATGTTGCCCGTAAAAAGGGAACTGAACTGGCTTTCACCGGTAAGTACCATGATTGCCAGGAAGATGGAATTTACCAGTGCGTATGCTGTGGTACTGATCTGTTTGACTCCCAGAGCAAGTTCGATTCAGGGACTGGTTGGCCCAGTTTCTGGACGCCAGTGGCCAGTGAAAACATCACCACCCAAACCGATAATAGCTTGTTCATGGAACGTACCGAGGTTCTGTGTGCCCGTTGCTCAGCCCACTTGGGCCATGTATTTGATGATGGTCCAAATCCTACTGGGCTGCGTTATTGTATGAATTCTGCTTCACTCCACCTCGTAGGGCGAAAGGTTGAATAGTTAAATAAATGATCACACCTGATAACAGGTGGGCTTAAGGACATTAAAACCATTGATAGGATGGATTCTTTCGGATATTAGGGGAGTTTTAATATTGATTAATGGTTAAGTTATTGATTAACGGGTTATATGTCAGTTTTATTAGTTCTCATCTGCTGACTAAAGTCTTTTAAAAAATGGGAGATGATTTTAATATTATGATGGGTAAGAAGACTTACCTTAAAAAGTTGACTTCCAAGTTCCAGATACCCTCAGTTGAGGTGGGTAAGGAATTGGAGGGAAGCACACCACCCTCGGTATTTATAGGTAGCTGGAATTATCCTAAAGTATATGCAGGTCCCATGATCTCGCCAGTGTCTGGAGACACTGCCATTATGGACACCCCTGAAGCTTGGATTCCAGGTAATAAAAGCCAGGAGGATATTATTTCTTACCGTATGAGTCTGGTTAGGGGTAAAAAGATGATTGGAATCACCGATCTGGATAACCGGATGGTGGAAAAACTTCAGGAAATCTCTCTGGCTTCAGGATCCATTGACAGTGCAGCAGAATTCTGGAAAAAACCAAGGGGCGTTTCATTTAGTGAATATCAGGCCCCACATGGCCCGAGTGCTATTTTAGAGAAGTTTGAGATTGATAACGTCCGCTGGGATCGTGAACTGGAAAAGGTGTATTATGACACTGATCTCCGGGCCAGGGAGGCACTTATGGATTTACACCGGAAAGAGGTGCCTTTTTCACATATGCAAAAAGCCTTTTCAGTGGGCACAATGGGTGTGGATAAACGCAGAAGACTTGTTCCCACCAGATGGTCCATCACTGCCTGTGACAGTACTATTGGGGATCAGCTGCTTAAAGAAGTTAAACACTACGAGCCAGTGGATGTTCACCGGGTTTACCAGTTCCAGAGCCTTCAGAACTATTATGCAGTGCTCCTGCTCCCCACAACTTGGCAATATGAATGGATGGAAGCATTTCTAGAAGTTTTGGGGAAAGAAAAATTAATATTTTCAGATTATGAGAACTACAATGGTAAAAAAGAATACTCACGAGTAGGAGGATGTTATTACACTTGCAAAATGGCAGTTTTAGAAGCGTTGGCCCAGAAAAAACGCCAGGCAGGAGTTATTGTGCTTAGGGAGGCTTACTCAGGATACGTGCCCCTTGGTGTATTTAATGTCCGAGAAAACGTTAGAAACGCAATGGAACAACCTTATCTAGAATTTGAGGATATGAAAAGTGCTCTTGCCTACATTGACACCCGTTTGAAACTGCCCATTAATAGTTTCATAAAAAGAAGTGATCTACTTCAGGATATTATCCGCTCGAGACAGACCACCCTTGATTCTTACTTTAAATCATGACGATACAATATTAAGAAGTTCTATAATAAATTATAATAAAAGAGAATTTATAAAATTAAGATTTATTTATGGTTGAATCCAGTATGAGATATGGATTTGAATGATTGAAAATAATAAAATCCAGTTGAAAAAAATTGAAATTAATAAATTATATTAAAATATTTAACATTTAAGTGATTAAATGGAACTTTTATTTAAAAAACCAACGATAGAAGCCAGAAAAGCTATGTGTGAAGCTTCTATAGAGCTTGGGAATCGTACCAAAATTAATGAGTATAAAAAAACTGCTGAAAACAGCATAGAAAAGATTACTGGGCATGATCATGCCAGGGTACTTGGTAGTGGTAATTCCGCTATTATGGCAGCCATGAGTGCCATGAAGGGGCCAATTATGGTTCCAGATCAAGGAGGATGGAGCGGATTTAAGAAAATAGCCAGATTTTACAGGCTTGAAGTTGTTTATATACCCACAGTGATGGGAGTTATCCAACCGGAGACACTGGAAGAACATTTAAAAATCAAAAACCCTGAATCTCTTTTCATAACCAGTTTCGCTGGTTACATGGTTGAACAACCAGTGAAGGAAATCTATGAAATCTGTGAAGATAATGGGGCAATTTTAGTGGAGGATGCTTCTGGTTCAGTGGGAGACCCTGAAAAAAATCTGGCCTGCGGTGATCATTCCCATATCATTGTGGCCTCCACTGGATCTCCCAAGATAGTTAACTTAGGTAACGGTGGTTTTATATCCTTTAATGATCCTGAAATTTTTAAAGATTCTGGCTTTATTTTTAAAACCCTGCAAAGTAGCCCTGTGACCTGTGCCGGCCTGGTAGAAGAAATTAAAAAAGCACCTCTGAATTTGACTAAAACAATTGCTGCTTGTGAATTTCTGAAAAAAAGAATTGATACTGTTTTACACCCTGATAAAAGGGGAATTAACATTGCGATTCCCCATGATAACCCCAAAAAGTTTGGCCATTCCCTACGATCATCCCTTAGGGTGGAAGGTGGAGGGCTGATCAGCACTTGCCCCCGTTACGATCGTATGAACCAACCAGGGGTATGTTTAGAGATTAAAAATTTGGACATACAATGTCTTAAAAAAG
>JAUNXM010000103.1:3884-7127 GCA_030539815.1 Methanobacterium sp. | reverse complement strand
TTTCAGGTAATTTTCCTGCATCACTGACTTCCAAATTTTCTAATTTTTATTCTCTCACGGGAGGATAAAAATAATCTAAATTAATGAACGTTTCTTAATAAATAATTTTATAAAATAAAAAATATTAATATTAACACAATGATTTCTGAACAAATTATATTAATCGGTGCATTACTTCTTTTCATTAGTATCATAATCAGCAAAACTTCTAACCGCTTGGGAATACCCTCTTTACTGGTTTTTCTCTTCATTGGAATGCTGGCAGGGTCAGAAGGTATCGGGGGTATATATTTTGATAACCCGGCAGTTGTACAGTTCATAGGTATTATTGCACTGGTTTTCATCCTTTTTTCAGGAGGTTTAGACACCAGATGGAGGGATGTTAAACCAGTTCTCTGGAAGGGTGTAACCCTATCCACTGCTGGAGTTATTATCACAACCCTGGCCTTAGGTTTATTTATAAACTGGATTACTGGATTTTCACTCACCGAATCTCTTTTGATGGGAGCCATTGTGTCATCAACTGATGCTGCCGCAGTATTTTCTATTTTCCGTTCACAACAGAGCGGTTTGAAAAATAAACTGGAACAGTTACTGGAACTGGAAAGTGGAACAAACGACCCTATGGCATACTTCATGACCACTACCCTCATTTTCCTCATTCTAAACCCCACCACATCCATAGGGTCCATGATCCTTCTACTGATCCAATCCATAGTTTTAGGGATTATCATAGGAGTAGTATTCGGTAAAGGAATGATTAAAATTATCAACAACATCAACCTCCATATTGATGGACTTTACCCCGTATTCACCATAGCTTTAGCCTTTCTAACCTTCTCCGTGAGTCATTATATTGGTGGAAATGGATTTTTAAGTGTTTATATTGCCGCCCTTATACTGGGAAATCACTGTTTTATAAACAAAGATGTTCAGTTACAATTTTTTGATGGTATGGCATTGTTAATGCAGATAATTATGTTCCTAGCATTGGGATTGCTAGTTTTCCCCTCCCAGATCATTCCCATACTGGGTATTGGACTGGTGATTTCGTTCTTCCTTATGTTGGTAGCCAGGCCACTGGCAGTATTCCTGTGCCTTACACCATTCAAAGTACCTTTAAAGGACCAAACATTCATCTCATGGGTGGGTATCCGGGGTGCGGTGCCCATTATATTTGCCACCTACCCCATTGTATCCGGTATCAATGGTGGTCAGATGATATTCAACATCGTCTTTTTTATCACCATAACCTCGGCTTTACTACAGGGGTCCACCATCAATGTATTGGCACAATACATGGGGCTTTCAGTCCCGAAGAAGAAATAATGGACTATTTTCACCATATTTGCTAAATAAGAAAGAGATAATGAAAAATATTCTGGATATTCTAGAAATATAATGTAATATTTTTACTCTAAATATCTAGATGCCTTCTCCCACAATAGGCAGGCTACCTAATAGATTTATATGTAACCAAACCATAACCATATCATAATTTTATATGGTTATTATCATTTTTTTCAGGTGAACAGAATGGCTGGGGAGACAATTCTAGTAGTGGAAGACGAGGGAATCAGTGCCATTGAAATACAGGAATCTTTAGAATCCCTGGGTTACCACGTGCCCGCCACTGCCAAGAGTGGGAACGAAGCAATACAAAAAGCATTTGCCATTAAACCGGATCTTGTTCTTATGGATATCACCCTGCAAGGAGAGATGGATGGTATTGACGCAGCCATCATAATTAAGAGTTTCATGGATGTTCCTCTGATTTATTTAACTGCTCTGGATGATGTGGAAACTTTTAACCGGATGATTGATACGAATGCCAATGCTTATCTTATCAAACCTATTGAAGAAGCGGAGTTACGTAATAACGTTCAGTTGGCCTTGAAAAATCATGAAACCCGGAAGAAAGAACTTGAAGATGAGAAAAATGCCAGTTTGAAGGATGTCCAGATCTTCATGCGCAGTGTACTTCCAGAACTGGTGGGGAACATGCATATTCCCGAGCGAAGTGTTTTCCTCTCCCGTTTCATGCGACTTTTCGAGCAGAACATGAAACCCT
Source organism: Methanobacterium sp. (assembly GCA_030539815.1). Classification (GTDB taxonomy): domain Archaea; phylum Methanobacteriota; class Methanobacteria; order Methanobacteriales; family Methanobacteriaceae; genus Methanobacterium. The sequence goes on along the minus strand of JAUNXM010000103.1, from coordinate 5,056 downwards.
TATTTTTTCAGTACATCAAGGATAACAGCCAGGAACCCTTTGAAAAATTGACTGATGAAGAGAAAATGGAGTTATACCTCTCATGGATCTCACATTTATATGAAAATCTCGGATTCAAGGTAATTACACGTTCCAAGGCAACTAATGGAATAATGACTGTTAAAAAATGTTCATGGGCTCCAGGTAGGCCCAATGATGTTTTTCTCTGTTTAATATGCCAGGGTATAATGCGGTTAACCTATTCCTGGACCAATTTACCAGGAAGAGTTAAAGAAGAACCCACCACCGGTGTCCTGCAATCAGTGTGCAAGTTTGATTATGATATGGATACAATTACCCAGTGAAAAATCAGTGCAACAAAACTATTTTCCCATAATCTATTATTTAGATAATCATCACTTAATAATAAAGTTACTTGTCCTAATTTTTTAGTAAACTTATTCATTTTCACAAAATAAGCCTTTTCACGTGACATGCATCACAGCCTTAATCAATTAATTATATGGTGTTGTGATGAACATTCATAGAATGTAGAACTATCTATAATGTGAGATTCTTACAGTTTCCTCCTAACTTAGCTGAGAATCGAAAAATAATGGGCGGTAAAAACAGTGGATATATCCCACAGAACTGAAGGGGATAATTAATGACAGAAAATAACACTGGTTTGAAAGATTTAGAGAAGGTTGAAAATTTAAAAAATGAAATATCAAGGTTAAAGAAAGAAATTGCTTTTAAAGAGGAGATTTTTGAACTATCTCCCAATTACATCATATTAATGGGGTTGAATGGGGAGATACTGGAAGTGAATAATGCAGTTAAAAAACTCATTTCCAGGGTAAATAATAAGAGTAGTCCTGAAAAAATTTCTAACCTGAAGATCATTCCCCCTGACGAATACCAGAAATATATTGATTGTATTTCCATTATTTTTAATAATAAAAATAATCGCCCTTTTAAATCCTATTTCTTAGATAAAGGCGGAGAATCTAGGCACGTTAAAGTTTATATATCGCCAGTTAAGTCAGAAAATGAGATAATAGCTGTTTCTATTTTTGCCACCGATATAACTGATCTTAAATTAATGAAAGATTCACTAAGGGAATCCCTATCTCTTCATAAGGCCACTCTAGAATCAGTGGCCAATGGCATACTTGTGGTTAATCAGAATG
>JAUNXM010000103.1:0-3866 GCA_030539815.1 Methanobacterium sp. | reverse complement strand
ATCATAAATTCCTGGAAATGTGGGATATTCCATCAAAAATGATTAGCCCGGGTTATGATGAACAGCTTCTTGATTATATTTCCGGGAATTTGAAGAATCCACTGGAGTTTCGGGAAAAAATTAAAAAATTATATGATAATCCTCATGAAATAAGCATTGACACCCTAGAATTTAAGGATGGACGAGTTTACCAGCGCTACTCACAGCCCCAAATAATTGGAAATCAGGTTACCGGGAGAGTGTGGAGTTTTTCTGATCAAACCAAATTTAAAAAGACTAAAGAATCATTACGTGAATCGATTGCTTATTATAAGACCATATTTGAACATAGTGGAACTGCCACTCTAATGGTGGAAGAGAATAACACCATATCCCTGGCCAATTCTGAAACAGAAAATATTTTTGGTTACCATCCCTTGGAAATTATAAACAAAAAAACTTGGATGGATTTTGTTTTACCAGAATATATCCCCCAGATGATGGAATACCAGCGCTTAAGGTACACTAATTCGACTTCAGCTCCAGAAAACTACGAATTCCGCATAATTGACAAATATGGTCGCATAAAAGATATATACGCAAATGTATGCTTAATACCAGGAACCAGGAGAACATTAGCTTCTATTATAGATGTTACTGAACGTAACCGGGCAATTGCCAGAATTAAGGAAAGTGAAAACCGGTACAGAACTCTGGCTGAAGCTGTTGAAGAATTCGTGTTTATCTTAAACAAGGAAGATCAACTGGAATATATTAATGAGTATGCAGCACGTAAATGGGAACTGAACCCCGAGGAAGTACTGGGTAAACCAAGATGTGAAATCTTCCCCCCTGAAACCAATGAGATACAGGGTAAATATCTCCAGAGGGTATTTGAAATTAAAAAAACTGTGCGTGGAGAAAACCTGTTAACCATGTCCCCTGAATCAATGTGGTTGGACACTCTCCTGATCCCCCTTAAAAATGAGGATGGAAATGTGGAAAAAGTGCTGGTGGTGGCCCGTGACATAACTGAACAAAAAGAGTACGAGCTGCTCTTAAGTAGGCAGAATGAAATCCACAAAGCCATGGGGACTATTTTAACCGAAGCAATTGTAGCCGAAAATGAAGATGAACTCACCAAAACCTGTCTCAGTGTGTGTGAAGCAATCACCCATAGTGAGTTTGGTTTTATCTGCGAAAGGAATGTGGATGGAGATGTTAATCACCTGGCAATTACCCCCACCCTGCTGGGGGACTGTAATTTAGAAGATTATGATTTTTATCCCATACTCAAAAAACTTCAGATTAAAGATCTATGGAAACACTTACAGAAAACAAAAAAACCCCTCATATTCAACGAACTAAATTCCCTGGAATTGGAGATTTTAATGGGAAATGAACCCATTATTAAGAACATGCTCATTTCCCCCCTTTTGCGAAATGGTGAATTCGTGGGCATCATTGGATTGTGCAATAAGGAGTCAGGATTTGACTTTTACGATCGAAAATCCATGGAAAATATTTCAACAACGATTGTTGAGGCTTTATTACGCAAACGAGCTGAGGAAAAATTAAAACAAGCATTAAATGATAAGGAAATGCTGGTAAGAGAAATACATCACCGCACCAAGAATAATCTGATGATCATGGCCAGTCTACTTAATTTAACCTCCGCAGATATTGAAGATGAAAAATCACGTGAAATATTCCATCAGATCCAAACCCGGGCCAAATCCATGGCACTTATTCATGAAAAACTGTACCGATCAGATAACATTAAACAGATTAACTTCGGGGATTACATCCGTCACCTGGCCCGGGATCTTTTTAACTCTTTCCTGGAGGACCCGGAAAGGGTTGAACTGGTTATGGAACTGGAAGATCTGAACCTGGACATCAACACTGCCATACCATTGGGCCTGATATTAAACGAACTTTTAACCAACTCCATGAAATACGCATTCCCCGAGGGACAGTGCGGCACTATAACCATCAAATTTTTTAGGGAAGACGAAAAGTATGTGATGATTTTGAATGATGATGGTATTGGGCTGCCTCCATATTTTGACATTAACCAAACAGATACTCTCGGACTACAGCTTGTTAAAAGTCTTATTGGCCAAATTGAAGGCCATATAAATGTTCAATGTAAAGAGGGAACTTGTATTCAAATCAGATTCCAGGAAGATGAATACTTATCCTGAAATATTTTTTCTAAAGAGTTGAATTTCCATTTTTTTCCCTAGGTGGAGATCCTGATTTATTATATAACGGGTTTGAAAAATCTTATTTAATCTAGTTTTTTTAGGATATTAGAGTGAATAGTTTAATATTGGAGTAAAAATAAAAAAATTTTTGAGAAATATGTTGAGGATTGAAAAATGTCAAATGATGATAATAAGCAATTAAAGGTATTCGTGGAAGATTTAACTGCAGCGGATGATCCTGATAAAAGGGAGAAGGCAGCTCAAAATCTGGGTGAAACCAAAAACCCTGAGGTGATTGAACCATTAATTAAGGCGCTGGAAGATGATAATCCCCAGGTGAGATTTGCAGCTGCCAAATCTCTGGGAAAAATTGGTGAACCCGCCATCAAACCACTAGTTAAGATCCTAAAAAGTGATGAAGGTAACATCCGCAGATACGCTACCCTGGCCCTTAAGGATATAAAAAGCGATAGTGTAGTAGACCATTTGGTGGAAGCACTCACTGATGAAGATTGGAGTGTGCGCAAGTTCGCATCCAAGGCACTGGGTGTAATTGGTAATGAAGCTGCGGTGGAACCCCTAATTGAAACACTAACTGATGAAGATTGGGGTGTGAGGGTAGCTGCGGTTAAAGCTCTGGGTGATATTGGGGATGAAAGAGGAATTGATCCAATTAAAAAAGCACGCCGCGCAGCCACTGGGGATAAAGAATTTAAAAAAGCCTGTAACAAAGCCCTTAAGAAGATTTAATTAGAATAATTAAACCTATTTTTTTTTAATATATATTAAACCTTATTCTTTACCAATAAGTTGATATAGGTCAGTTCGTCGGTTTTTAAGGAGCGGGAGTTCCTGACGAATTTTAGGAATTAAATCCAGATCAATATTGGCGTATATTATTTCTTCACCAGTTCCAGCCTCTTTCAGGATGTTTCCCCAAGGATCAGCAACCATTGAATGACCATATGCAACATATGAAGCATTAATGTCCCTGGCTGGTGAATTTGCCGCCATGAAAACCTGGTTATCAATTGCTCGAACCTGGATTAATGGTTTCCAGTGGGCAGGTCCGGTGGTGAGGTTGAAAGCACCGGGTACTATGATTAACTGGGCACCCTCCAGTGCCATGAGGCGTGATAATTCACTGAAACGGATATCATAGCATATACATATCCCGATCCTGCACAATGGTGTATCCACTACTGTGATCTGGTTTCCGGCAGTGAGGGTTTCTGATTCCTTGAAACTTATCTCACCAGGCACGTCAATATCAAAAAGGTGGACCTTACGATGCACATCAAGAATTTTTCCTCGGGGATTGATGACGAAACTGGAATTGTAGATATTTCCGTGGTATAATTCTGGGATGGATCCAGCTACAATATGAATATTTTCCTTCTTTGCTACCCCAGATATGGCACTCAAGGTTTGACTATTTTCTTTTTTCTCAGCATATTTAGGGAAGAGTGTGGTTTGGTAGGGACAGTTCCACATCTCCGGCAGTATCACCAGGTCCGCAACCGAAGCAGCTTCACTGATCAGGGATAGTGCATGTTCTATATTTTTCGTTTTATCTTCCACTACCTTCATTTGGCATAGTGCTACTGTGAAATTATCTTCCATTTTACCATTCCAGCGATTAATTCTTTTATAATCCTAATTGACTATTATTAATGC